>NZ_JAMYLZ010000004.1:0-299723 GCF_040318315.1 Mesorhizobium sp. M1227 | reverse complement strand
GAACGCCATCCTCTCCTGGGCGGATCAGAACCGCGTCGAATGGCATTACATTGCGCCCGGCAAGCCGATGCAGAATGGCTTCATCGAGAGCTTCAACGGCCGACTACGCGATGAACTGCTCAACGAGACGCTGTTTACTTCGCTGGCTCAGGCACGCGTCGCCATCGCCCTGTGGCGCGCCGACTACAACACCGCCCGGCCGCATTCCCAAATCGCCTGGCAGACACCGGCCGAGTTCGCCACCACCTTCAATCTGCGACGGCCGCTCGCGCTGCGCGATGCCAAAGGCTCCGCGCCAGCGCCCGTCGCTTCACCCGCCCAGCAGGGCACAACCCACGCCGGAAACGAACTCAAAACTGGATAGAAACTGGGGGCAACGTCACTTGAACTGGCGCCAGCGGTTGGGCTGCAGCCCGTGCGCCTTCCAGATGCGACGCACAGCGCTTGCGCTGATGCCAGCCGCTTGCGCCATCATGTCGGCGGTCCAGTGCGTCGTCTCGTCCGGCAGATTGACAAGCGTCAGCGCCACCACGCGCTCGGCCACCTCGGGTCCGAGCGCGTGGTCGGCGTCCTCGGCGATTACGGCGGCTGATGATCCTCGAACCAGAATGATGACTGGCGTCGCGAGATAGTTCCCACCGACGGCAAGGGAAAATGCGATGTCATGACGATACGTCTATTGTCCGAGCAAGCCTCCAGGAATGCCCACCGCGTCCGACGTGCCTGGTCAGGGTCCGTGTCGTAACGAAAGCTCCAGTCGGGGTATATGCATTGCATCGGCCAATGCATGAGATCGCCGGAAAACACTGCCCCTACGCCTCGAGATCTCAGGCCGATGGCTACGTGCCCCGGGGTGTGGCCCGGCGTCGGCTCCAGCCACACTTCGCCATCGAGTTCATAATCCATATCGACAAGCACAGCCCGACCAGCCTCGACGATTGGCAGCACATTGTCCTCATAGGTCCGTTCGTCGGCATCGCCGGAGGCGGCCTGTGCGGCCTCGAACTCGCGCCGCGCCATGATGTAGCGGGCGTTCGGGAATGTCGGTATCCAACGCCCGTCCACCAATCGTGTGTTCCAGCCGCAATGGTCGATATGAAGATGGGTGCACAGCACATAGTCGATCTGCTCGGGAGCAACACCTGCATTCGCCAGGCGCGCCAAAAAGGTGCCGTCATTGCGGCGATGCCAATGCCGGAAGTATGCGCACGTCTTGTCGTTGCCGACGCAACTGTCGACCAGAATGGTGTGGTGGCCGGTACGAACCAGAAAACTCTGGATGGGAAGAATAAGCCGGCCGGTTGCCGGCGATATCAATCGGGGCGTGAGCCAATGAAGATGCGGTTCGAGTGCTTCGTCGGTGCAGTCGGGGAACCATTCCGACGGCGTCCGCAGAGGGTCGCACATCTCCAGAATCCTGGTTACCCAGATATTCCCGATTCTCCAATCGTCCATTGATGCGATCCTTCTTCGATCGAGGACGGATCGCTAGATATAACATTTGCGGCAAGATGGCGTCAGACCTTTCTTCCGATAGGAAGACGGAGGCGCTCGCGATGTGGCCGCGCTTACGATCGGGTACCAATCGCTAGATCTTAACCACTAGAACCGTGCGTTGCCATAGATCTGTAGCGCCAGCGTGCAGATAGCAGCGATCGAGATCGGCACGCCGAAGGGGACGACGCCTTTGCGGTCCAGATGCTGAACGTAGAGGCGGAAGGCCCCTTCGGGCAGCATCAAGGGATTCTTCACGACTAACGCGGTCGCAAAGGCGAAGACCAGCAACAGCACGGAAAACACCAGGAGCCCGCCGCCGCCGATCAGAAACGAAACCACCGCCATCAGTTTGACATCGCCAGCGCCGACCTTGCGCATGGCCCACAACAAGAAAAGCGCCACGAACAGCAGTAGGCCGGCAACCGCGCTCAGGCCCATGTCCCACCACGACCCGCTGAGGATCGACATAACCTGCAGCGAACCCAGCCCAAGACACAAAAGCAGCAGCACGTCACGGTTAGATATTTTTTGGGTCGTGAAGTCGAGCCATGCAATCCTTGCCAGCAAAGGAACCGCTAGCCCCTTCATCAGCAGCGCTCCGGCAAGCAACATGCTAGCGCCTTACCGTTCGAGATTCTTCACGCTGGACGACAGGAGTCGCAAATTGTTGCCGACGGTCGGGTCATTGGGAGCCAGTTCGTATGCTTTGAGGAAATTACTGCGCGCGTCCTGCAGCTTGCCGCGCAGCAGATAGGAATAGCCGACATTGTTGTAATATTCGGGCGTTGGCCCAATGAGCCGGAAGGCCTGGCCATAGGCCCTGTCGGCGAGATCGAAGCGGTGGATGCGGTCGCTGCAGGCGGCGAGGCCCAGCCATGCGGCACCGTCGTTGGGGGCGAGTTGCGTCGCCTTGTAGAACAGGGCGCCCGCATTGCCATAATTTTCCGAGCGGAACTGGTTCTTGGCTTCGGCAACGGCTTGGTCGGAGGCATAATATTCGACGTCGCTGACCGTCTTCAGTCCGTCGAAGGCATCGCCGAAGGCAGTAAGCTCCACTTTCGCCGGCTCGTTAGTGCGGACGACCCCCGTTGGGTCCGTCGCAGTCGACTGACAACCGGAAAGCACGACAACCAGCAAACTGGCAGCGGCAACGAGGCACATTGGCCTTTTCATTTTATCCCCCAGGGATCTTGCCGATCCCGTCCCCTGACCAAAGCACATCCCTGTCTAGAAGAAAATGCCCTTCATTCGAATGATCACCGGAAGCATCACGACCATCATCACAACAGGAAAGATGCATAGCCCCAGCGGTATCATCATCTTGACAGGCAAAGCATTGGCGCGTTCCTCGGCGAAGAGAATTCTTTGTCCCCGCATTTCGTCGCTGTAGACGCGCAAGGCGTCCGTCAAACTGGTACCGAGCTCTTCCGATTGACGGAACAGCACAGCCAGCGCGCGCGCCTCCTCTAGTCCAACGCGGTCGGATAATTCGCGCAGGGCCTCGCGCAACGGCTTGCCCGCGCGCAACTGAAGATTCATGATTGCGAGTTGGATGCCGAGCCATCTATGGGTGCCAGCCAGTTCGCTGCCGACACGCTCGACAGCCGCTTCGAGGCTCATGCCGGCATCGGCACAGGTGATCATCATGTCCATGAAATCCGGAAAGCCGCGACGATATATCTGTTTTTGTCCCTTTTCGAACCGATCGAGAGCGATGCTCGGAATCACGATGCATCCCAGCCCAAGCAGGGCAGAGCCTGCAAAGGCGACAAGACCGGGAAGTTCGGGTGGCAACATCCGCGACAGGAGCGCATACGTCACGGAAAAGCCAAGACAGACCGCGCCAAGGCGTGACAGAGTATAGATCAATGGCGCGCTTGACTGATAGAAGCCGGCGCGAAAGAGTTTTGCGTCTAGCGCGCTGGGCTCGTCACGTTCCTTTTCGATCGATCTGAAATAGGCGTCGACCGGCCGCTGTGCTGAAATCTTGGCCAGTTCTTCCTGGCCCAAAAGCGAGCGGCGGTTGGGAATGCCCTCTGCCAGCAGGCTTTGCGCAACCAGTTTCCTCGTCTGCAGCGCCGGCAAGACGACGAGCGCGCCCACCAGAAACAGCGCTACGGCCGCCAGGAAGACGGCGATGGACACCAGAAGGCTCAGATCCTGGGTCACAACTTCTATAGCTCCGATCGCTCAAAAATCGAAATTGACCATACGGTACATGATGAAATCGCCGAGCAGCGCCCAGAACCCGAAAACCAAGAACACCGGCATGATCAACGGGCTGCCCCATACATCACCGTAGTAGCTGGGGGCTAGGCCCGTGAGGATGGCGAGCATCAAAAGAGGAAACAGGGAAATGATCCACGCGGACATTCGCCCCTCGGCAGAGAGCGCCCTAATCTTCAACCTGAGTTTCTGCCTTTCGCGCAGCACCACTGAGAGATTCGACAGAATTTCGGTAAGGTTGCCGCCGGTCTTGGCCTGAATCGACAGCGACACCGACAGCAAATGCAGACCTTCGAAACCGACGCGCTGCGAGAGTTTTCGCACCGCGTTTTCAAGGCTGAGGCCAAAGGTGATCTCGTCGGAAACAATGCCGAATTCGGTGCCCAGCGGATCAGGCATTTCTCGTGCGACAAGGCTTATAGCCACGGAAGTCGGATGACCGGCACGCAGCGAACGCACGATCATCTCAAGGGCATCCGGCAATTGCTTGGCGAATTTCTGGATTCGCCTGGCGCGCGCGCGGCGGAGAACCAGAAACGGCAGGAGGAATACGATGAGCAGAAAGATGATAAACGAAGCCACGGCGGAGAAGTGCAGCAGGAACGCAAATACCAGTGCCAGGGCCAGTCCACCGAGAGCAAATGTCGCGACGAACGACAGCGGATTTCCGGTAACGCCGGATTGCGTGTACAGCCTGTTCAGGCCAACCGCATTGAAAAGAAAGTCGCCCGAGCTGGTAAGCCCACGTTCTTGCAGCAATCGCTGCAAGGTCTGTTCGGCCGGAGCGTCGTCGGCGAGCCGCTTCAGTCGACGGTTGATCGTGCTGACCGTTGAGCGCCGCTTGGAGTAAGTCACATACAGAGCCTCGGCCGCGAGGATGAGCGACGCAGCCGCCAGTACATAGATGAAGTAGAGCAATGTCTGGCCGGTCAACATTAGAGCGGGACCTGTGGGTTGAACGCGTCCTTGGCGAACTGATGGCCAAGGGTCGCCGCTTCCTGGGCAAAGCGCGGACGAATGCCGGTCGCCCGAAATTCACCAACGATCTGGCCCTCGGCAGTCACATCGCGGCGGACGAAATGGTAAAGTTCCTGAACCTGTACGACATTGCCTTCCATACCGGTGAGTTCTGATATGGAAACAACCCGCCTTCCACCATCGGAAAGCCGTTGCGTCTGCACAATGATGTCGATGGCCGAGGCAATCTGAGCCCGTATTGAATCGTGGCTCATCGGCATGCCGGCCATACCGACCATCTGTTCCAATCGCGATATCGCATCTCGGGGCGTGTTGGCATGAATGGTGGTCATTGAACCTTCATGGCCGGTGTTCATAGCCTGCAGCATGTCGAAGGCTTCCTCGCCGCGCACCTCGCCGACGATGATGCGATCCGGCCGCATGCGAAGCGCATTTTTTAGCAATTCGCGCTGGCGAACTTCGCCCTTTCCCTCAACATTGGGCGGACGCGTCTCGAGACGGCCCACATGCGGCTGCTGCAGTTGCAGTTCCGCTGCGTCCTCGATGGTGATCAGGCGCTCCCTGGCTGGGATGTAGCTCGACAGGGCATTGAGCAGGGTCGTCTTGCCGCTGCCTGTGCCGCCCGAAACCAGGATCGACTTGCGGGCCTGCACGGCAATGCGCAACAGGTCGACCATCGGTTGCCGGATCGAATTAAACGCCATCAGACGTTCGAGCGAATAGGGGTTCTTGGAGAACTTGCGAATCGAGACCAGCGGGCCATCCACCGAGATCGGCCGCACAGCTATATTGACTCGCGACCCATCTTCCAGCCGCGCATCGACCATTGGCGCCGATTCATCGACGCGCCGGCCGATAGCCGAGACGATCTTGTTGATGACACGTAGCAGATGGGCTTCATCGCGAAAGCGGATCGCCGTCTCCTCTATGACTCCACGCCGCTCGATGAAGACTCGCTTATGGGTGTTGATCAGAATATCGGAAATCGAATCATCCTTGAGCAAAGGCTCGATCGGACCCAGCCCGAGCATCTCGTCAGCGGTGTCGCTGGTCAATTGGTCAAGTTCGCGGGCGTTAAGCGGCACGTTGCGAGCACGAACGAATTCCCGCACTATGGGGCGGATCTCGTTCAGGATTTCCTCCTTGGACGCACTTTCAAGGGCCGTCAGGTTGAAGCGATCAATCAAGTGGCGGTGGAGCTCGACCTTGAGCGTAAGGAAATCGTCCCCCGGCGATTCGAATTCCGCAGAACGGGACAGTACGGGGACTGCCGGCACGATCGGATCAAGCTTCGGCTCGACCCGCGGCTCGCTTGGCCCTTTCGTGAATCGGCCCAGCATTTTGCGCTACCCCTTTGGACACGCCTTGGGGGGAATACCCCCGCAAGACGGCAGGCACCGAGCACGTTCCCGAACTCAATACTTCTTGCATGTTTAACATCCAGGTCGAAAAAACATCTCATCTATTCGAACGAGGCGTCCGGCCGTAAATATACAAGGGCCCTGCCAAAACATCGCCCTGCGTCTTTTTGGCCATGATGGCCCTTACGGGCTCTGGCAAGCCCTTGGATATAATGGCATATGCCCATCTGCTAATATCGCCTCGCTTCTGCCGCAGACGGGGCGAAATTGTGAACGGATGGTCAAAGACGGGCGAAAAGCAGGCAGAATCAACGTCTTGCTGCAGAGAGACCTCGAAACGATATTACCATTTCAGGCATAGCACAGGTATAAATAAGGTTAAGAACCATTAGCATATTTGACTCTGCTTTTTATCGGCCCCTAGGATTAGGTCGACGGAGGATGCTCAGGTATGCGATTTCATCCTTGGCTCGTCTCGTCAGGGTTTGAACCCCAAAGGGAGAAATTGGCATGAAAAAGCTCATGACGATGACCCGGCAGTTCCGCGACGACGAACACGGCGCCGCCATGGTCGAATATACCATCCTGCTCGGCATCATCACCGTGGCGGTGATCGCCACGATCATTCTTGTCGGTGGCTGGGTCAGCACCCAATGGACGGGGCTTTACGCGTTGTTGCCGTGATAGCTTAGTCCTATCATCGACGCCGGGGAGGTCCCCGGCGTCGATCCAGGTGGTGGGTGAACGGAGTCTGGCGGGAAAAGAAAGTGCGTGCAAACACTGTCATCATGATCGTTCTCGCCGGCGTATTCGGCGTGCTCGCAGTGGTTCTCGCCAATATCTGGCTGACCAGCCAACGCAGCGCTATGGCGAAGACGGACGTGCCGCGCGATACCGTCGTGGTGGCGGCCGTATCTTTGAAATTCGGCGACACGCTGTCGGCCGACAAGCTGCGTGAAATCACATGGCCGGCGGGCGCGGTTCCGGCCGGGGCTTTCAAGACGACAAAAGATCTACTCGCTGGCGAAGGCACAAAGCAGGCGCTGCAGGCGATCGGCGCCAATGAACCCGTTCTCGCCACCAAGATTACCGGCCCCGGCCAGCGCGCCACGCTTTCGGCGGTGCTCGGCGAAGGCATGAAAGCTGTTTCCATCAGAGTCAACGATGTGCTCGGCGTCGCAGGATTCGTTTTCCCAGGTGATCGGGTCGATGTGCTCCTGACGCGCACCGTGCGCAACCCTGGAGATGCAGACCAGAGTTTCGTCGACGTGCTGTTGCAGAGCATGAAGGTGCTCGCCGTCGACCAGGTCGCCGATGAAAGCACCGACAGCCCGACGGTGGTGAAATCGGTGACTGTCGAGGCTAGCACCAAGGACGCCCAGAAGCTGACGCTGGCCGCCGGCGCCGGCCAGTTGTCGCTCGCGCTTCGCCAGGCAGCCGCCGGCAAGGACGAGATCACCCAACGCATCACGCTTTCCGACCTGACCGGCGAAACGCCGGCCGATGTCGCAGTCAGGCAGGCCGAACTCGCCAGGCAGGCGACGGCCGATGCTGCTGCGGCAGCCGAGCGCAAGCGCGCGGACGACAAGATCAATGGCCTGACTCGGGCCGTCGAACAGGTCGGAAACCGGCTCGACGACTTGAGCAAAGCAAAGCCTGCTCCGGCCCTGACCTCGGCACCCGAAGCGCAAGAGGTCGTTAAGGAAGTGATCAAATATGTGCAGCCGGAGCCGTCAGCCCGTGCGACTATCGGCGTTTTTCGGGGCGTGAAGCTCGAAAAATATGACGTGCCGCGACAAAGATAACTCTGGTATGTTGAGATAAAGAGCGTCCGAAGGGCCGCCAAAGGGGGGAATGTAGATGCGAACGGTCCGGGAAACACTGGCAGCCGCCGCGCTGGCCTGTTCGGTGATATTACTGCCGATCGGCCTTGAGGCTACGGCAGCCGATCGCCGTATCGACGTGTCGAACCCCAAGGTCCATCGTGTCTTCCTGCCCATGTCGCAATCGCTGACGATTGAGGTGAATGCCACTCTTGGCGATATCGTCGTCGCCGACGAGAAGATCGCAGATGCCCAGCCGATGACCGACAAGACGCTCTACGTCATTGCCAAGGGCGCCGGTACCACAACCGTCAATCTCTTTTCCGAAGACAAGCGCTCGCTTGGCGTAATCCAGATCGAGGTCGGCGTCGACGTCAACGATATGGCGCAGGCAATTCGGCAGGTAGCGCCTAGATCGCGGATCGATATCGGCTCGGTCAATGGCAAGGTCCGGCTCGGCGGGCATGTGAAGGACGGCGCGACGCTGGCGTCGATCCTGGAAGTGGCCCAGCAATACGGTCCCGACGCGATTATCAATGCCGTTACCGTTGATGACAGCCAGCAAGTGAATCTGGAAGTGCGCGTGCTCGAGGCCAAGCGCAATGCCGGTCGCGACCTTGGTGTGTCGATCAGGAGCACGAACAACAGCGGAACGACCCGAACTGGAACGGGCATTGCCGCCGTCGATGAAGATAACGTGGTGCTCGGACCGGGCGGTCTGCTCACTGGCCTGCTCTCGAACACCAATCCGTTCGCGGCGCTGATCACTCGCGTCATCGACAGCAACATCAAGGTCGATCTGATCATCGAGGCGCTTGAGGCAAAGGGTGTCGTGCGCATGTTGGCCGAGCCCAATCTCACCACGCTTTCCGGCGAGCCGGCCAGCTTCAACGCCGGCGGTGAAGTACCCATCCGCAGCCTCGACAGGGACGGCCAGATCAACATTGTGTACAAGCAGTTCGGCGTGAATCTGCAGTTCACGCCGATCGTGCTCAACGACGACAAGATCCATATCAAGCTAGCGCCGGAGGTAAGCGACCTGAACGGCTTCACGCCGGCTGGCGACCCGATCTTCACCACCCGCAAGCTGGCGACCGTCGTCGAGTTGCGCGACGGCCAGAGTTTCGCAGTCGGCGGGCTCTTGTCCAGCAAGAATACCAAAATCCAGAGGCAGGTGCCATGGCTGGGCCAAGTGCCGATCGTCGGCGCGCTGTTCCACAATTCAAGCAATCAGAAGGAAGAGACCGAACTGGTCGTCATCGTCACCCCGCATATCGTGCGCCCGGCGAAACCCGGCGAGCAACTGGCGACCCCATTCGACAAGACACGGCCGGCCAACGACCCGGAGTTTTTCGTGCTCGGCCAACTGGAAGTAACCAAGGACATGGTGCGCAAATATGAACTGGGCGAAGGCGTCGTCGGCCCCTATGGCCACATGCTCGACCTGAAATCCAAGGACAAGATGATCTATGTCAAGAAATAGGGTGTTGATCATGCTTTTGTGTGCCAGCGGGCTGGCGGGCTGCGCCGACTATCTAAACCGCTACGACACGGTGACACTGGCCGCAGGCGACACCCAGAAATACAATTCGCTTCTGCAGACGGTCGATCCGCTCAATCCGGCGTCGAAAAAGACCGCCATTGAAGGGGATGGCGCGCGCGCTGCTGCTCTTGCCCAGAGTTACAAATTTCCACCGCCACCACCGCCGCCGCCGGCCATCACGGTCAATGTCGGGACGCCGCAAGACACGGCGGATTGAACAGAAGGATCAGCGCGTCAGGTAAACAAGGAATCCTGGCGTCCAGGAGCAAAAAGAGCAAGGCCATGCTGCGTATTATTCGCGCGTTCTGGCACGATCAGAGGGGAATAGCGCTGATACTGGTAAGCGTCATGCTGCCGGCGATCATCGGATTTTCTCTGCTGGTGATCGACATGAGCCGGCTCAACAATCTGCATAACGATCTACAGAAGGGGGCTGATGCGTTTGCCCTGGCAGGCGCGGCTGAGCTGGATGGGACGTCGGACTCCATCAGCCGTGCTGATAGGGCGATCGCCACGCTGGTACGCAATCGATACACCTTCTCGACCGCCGGCCCTCCTCAAACGCTCGCTTCCGCCGGAGTAACACGCCGATATCTTCGCTCATTGCCGGCCACCGACAATCTCCCGATTGTGCCGGCCAATGTGATCACCGACGAGCTGAATGACGCCAAACTTGCCCGTTTTGTTGAAGTCACTGTAGCCCCGGTCGGGTTTGCTGCAATCTTCCCGGCTTCCTTCTTGTCACCCAGCGCCAGCAACAATTTCAATGTCGGTGCAGTCGCTGTGGCGGGCTTCACTTCCGGCGTGTGCGATTTCACGCCGGTCTTTATGTGCAACCCTTACGAGACGGTGAACGGGACGAATGCAGCGGGCGGATTCACACTTGAGCAGGCCGTCTCCAACCCGGCTGTACATCGTCGACTGATCGAACTGAGGAAGGTCGGAAATGGGGCTGCCGCTGGCCCTGGTAACTTCGGCTTCCTCGAACCTCCGGCCGGTGTGGGGAACGGTGCTCAAGCCCTCGCTCAGACGATTGCAACATCAAGGCCGATTGGTTGCTACAGTTCCGCCAACGTTAGCACGAAAACTGGCCAGAACGCCGGCCCAGTGCAAGACGCCTTCAATGTTCGTTTCGGCATTGCAGCCAGCGGCAACCATTTCAATAGTGCTGAATACGGTCCAGCCGCGAACGTCCGCAAAGGGGCAATCAAGACCCGAGGAAGCGCAAACCAATGTCCTTCCATGAACCAACTTTCATTCACCCAAGCTGGAACAATGGGCCTTCCACGCGACGCGACCACTCCATACCTCGGCGGCCGAATGGGCGATGGAAATTGGAATTTCTCTGGTTACTGGAGCACCAACTTTGGTTCCGCTGCCTACCCCTCTTCATGGAATACGACCAAGCCGACGCGCTATCAGGTCTACCGCTACGAGATATCAGCCGGGTTGGTAGGCATGGCGTCGACTGGTGGAGAGATCGGAACCCCGTCGGCAACTTGCCAACCCCCTGTCACGACGGTTGACCGTCGGTTGATTTACGGTGCGATCCTGAACTGCAATGCACTCCAAGCTGCCGGCAGCGATCTGTCCGGCCACAGCACGGATCTGCCGGTGGAAGCTTTTGGAAGCTTTTTACTGACTGAACCGGTTGCGTCGGCATCGGAAGACGCATCCGTGATGGTTGAATTGGTAGACATTACTGGGGGTGGCGGCCAGGGCACGCTAGACAATTTCCTCCGCGACGAAGCTCAGCTTTACCGGTGATGGCGATGATTGGAATGCTATTGCGTCATCTCGATAGATTTCGATGCGATCAACGCGGTGCAGTGCTCATCGAAATGACGCTGATCACGCCGCTGATGCTGATTTTGGCGGGTGGCGTGTTCGAGTTCGGCAATCTGATTCACGAAAAACTCTTGATGGAGGCCGGACTTTCAGATGCAAGCCGCTTCGCCGCGCGCTGCAACAGCCAATTGTATACACAAGCCGGGCTTGCGGCGATCAACTGCGCCGACATCGCTGCAAACATCGCCGTGTTCGGCAATGCCGCGGGAACAGGCAGTGCACGCGTCAGCGGCTGGCAGAAATCGAATGTGACGGTGACAATCGCCGCCTCCGCTTCCTGCCATGACGCTGTGGTTGCCGGCGTCGCGCAATATCGATCAACCACCGCGCAGGTCTGTATCGTCAGGGCTGCGGGTACCTTGGCGTACAGCGAGCTCGGCATGCTATCGATCATCGGCATCGGCCCGATCACGTTGAACGGCTCTCACGAGGAGCGGCTGATCCGGTTCTGACCATGTTCAAGCGTTTTGCGGATTCGGACGACGGCGCGGCGATGGTCGAAATGACCATCGTTTCGACGCTGCTGTTTGCCCTTGTCCTCGGTTTCATCGATTTCGGTCACGCCTTCTACCAATGGAACGCTGCTACCAAGGCGGTCCAACTCGGCGCCCGGCTGGCCTCGATTTCAGACCCAATTGCGACGGCCCTTGCAACTGCGGCGCCGACGACGACACCGGGTGCGCCAGTCGTTGCCGCGGCATATGGCCCCTTCGTCTGCAGATATACTGCTGGCACAGGAGCTTGCACCAACGGCGGCACATTCAATGCCGCCAACTTCAGCCGTATCTTCCGCGGGGACACGGCAAACACCAACGATGATGCCTGTCCCCCACTCGCAGCAAATCAACGGCCGGGGATGTGCCATTTCTTTCCGCGCTTGCGCCGCGATAACGTGGTGGTCACCTACAGCGCCACTGGCTTGAGCTATCAGACCCGGCTGGGCGGACCGGTGCCAACAATCACCGTAAGTCTTCAAAACGTGACCTTTCAGTTCTTCTTTCTGCAAGGGCTGATGGGCTTTGCGAACCTCACCATGCCGTCCATGCTAAGCACGGTTACGGGCGAAGACCTGAAGAGCACATCACCATGAACGCCATCAACACCAAGGTTCTCCCAACCAAACGAAAGCAGGTCGCCCTGTTCTCGTCTGATTCGCAGTTCAAGCATGACGTGGCGACGCGGCTCGATGCGCTGGCGATTTATGACGTCCGGATTTCCGAAACGGATGATTTTCTCAAAGGCCCGACCCCCGACACGCGGCCGGGCATCGTAATCCTCGACCTTGCCAATGGCGAGCTGCTTGGCAAGCCTGGCATTGTCGAGGCGCGCGCCCTGTGGGCGGCCGTGCCGCTGATTGCGGTTTCCGACGAACTGACCTCTGAACAGACGCGCATCCTGGTGCGAATGAACGCCTCGGACTGGCTGCACAAACCACTTGATGCCAAGGAGCTTCTGAACGCGGTCACCTTCCACGACACCGGCAACCAGGGCACCAAGAGCCGCATCATCACCTTTATCGGCGCTAGCGGCGGCGCCGGCGCTACGACACTCGCTTTGTCAGCGGCGGAGTTCCTGGCCTCGAAATCCACCGAACGTGCAGCTTCGACCTGCCTCGTCGACCTCGATTTCCAAAGCGCCAATTGTGGCGCCTATCTCAACCTCTTCAACCAGTTCGACCTTGCCGGCATCATCGGCCAGCCGGAACGGCTCGATGTCGAACTGATGGATGTCATCAAGCTCTCGCGCCCGTCCGGCCTGACGCTGTACGCCTTCGAAAGGCCGCAACTGCCATTCGAGCCGCAGGGCGCGGATTTCGTGTTCCGGCTGCTGGACCTCGTCGCCTATCGCTTCGATGACATCGTCATCGACCTGCCCAACATCGAAACTCCCTGGCAGAATCCTGTGCTTTCCACGAGCGACGCGATCTTCATCGTGTTCGAGCTCAACGTCGCCTCGCTGCGACAGGGCAAGCGGCTCTACAAGAAGATCCGCGATTTGCGCGGCAATTCGGTGAACATCACGCTGGTCGCCAACAAGCACAAGAGCAAATGGTTCGGCAATCACTTTTCGCGCGGCGAACTCGAAAAGATATTCAAGGTACCGCACATCAAATCGGTTGCCTTGGACAATGCGCTGCTGACCGATGCGCTGAACCGAGCCATCATGCCTTCCGAAGTGGACGGGCGGGCACGCTTCAACAAGGATCTGAAGCGGATGTTCAAAGAGCGGCTCGATGACACTGCCCGGTAGATATCGCTTCGTTCCAACGCTTGCGGGCGCCTGCATCATGGGCCTGGCATTGGCGGCATCGTCCTGGGACTGCGCCCATGCCCGATCCGGGCTATCGGACCAGCCGCCGCTGCCAGCCATGGGCCCCAGCCTGCGCAAGTTCGTTTTTTTCCAAACCGCGGAACAGCCGGGCACGATCATTATCCGCAAGCAGGAGAAGGCGCTCTATCTTGTGACCCGAGAGGGTGAGGCGCTGCGCTATCAAATCAGCGTCGGGCGTGACGGATTTGGCTGGACCGGCACCGTGGAAGTGGGGGCGAAGACCGAATGGCCGGAATGGCGCCCACCGAGAGAAATGCGCGCGCGCCAGCCGGAGCTGCCGGAGATGGTGCCGGCCGGTCCCTACAATCCGCTCGGCGCACGGGCGCTCTACTTATCCCGAGACGGGCACGACACGCTTTATCGCATACACGGCACCAACGACCCTTCAGGCGTTGGCTTCGACGGCACATCGGGATGCTTTCGTCTTACCAACACCGATGTGATCGATCTTTTCAGGCGCGTCTCGGTCGGTGCAAAGGTGGTGGTCCAATGACGATGATTAGCGACCCGGACATGCCGGCGATCGACATTGGGCCGGCGACCCAAGCTATAGAGCAAGTTGTCGCTGGGAAACCGAGCAATGCCAGGATGATCGGGGTTGTTGCTGCAGGCACCTTGCTGATCACAGCCGCAAATTTAATAGCCGCGGTCTATCTCTTCCGCGGCATCAACGACCTGCGCTCTGTCGAAGGGAGGCTGGAACAGCTCGGATCGTTCGAGCAACGGATTGCGGCCCGGCTCGACATGGTCAATAACGGCTTTCAAAGCCGGTTCGAAAAACTGGACAATCAACTGCAGGGTAGCTTCAGCCAGATCAACGGCAGCATTGCTCGGATAGAACAGAACTTGCCGCTGGCTACCGTGGCGGAGCCTTTTGTTGAGACGACCAGCGCCACGGCGGAGCCGGTCAGCGATCTCGATGGTGAAGAAGCGACCGAACGCAGTATCGTCGAAGCACCACGCCCGCCCAAAAGGAAGATCGCAGCAGCGGTGCCCCCTGCCCCAAGCTCCTCCTACCGGCGCATAGAGCAGCCTGACGGCAAGGTCTATTACCGCAAGATCGATTAGAAGCGGGGTAAGGGGGCGTGGAGAATGCTTGCCAGAGAAGATCGTCCGCCGCTTTGCGCGTCGGCGTCCATATTCGGCGCTTTTCGTCGTTTTTGTCGGGTGGACGACGGTGCCTTCGTCCAGCCTGGTGCTCGTGGCTGACATCGTGCCAACCCACGAAACCTTGCTGATCGAAGTGTGGGTCTCGCTACGCGATGTCGTCTATTCGTCCCGACCACCGCGAGGCGCTGACAAAGGTCACCGCTTACGACCTCTCGATCTCCGGCGGCATCGAAGGCAAGGTCTCTAGCATGATCGCCGACAGTTTGGTCGATCAGAAAAACGGGGGAGCCTTTTACCAGGTTCGTGTCGCGGCGGACAAATCGACGCTCGCGAGGGATGGCGAGACTTATTCAACCATCCCGGGCATAATGTGCTCAGTAGACATCAAGACGCAAGGCGATTCTGAGTTACCTTTTAAAGCCGATCAACAAGGCGCGTCAGGAGACCATGAGTGAGCGCTAGCGCCACCTCTCCTCCCATCAATCGTGATCGGCGGCTGCTAACGATCACAAAAGAGGATTTCGGGCTGGAATTCCGGGTCGTCGCGCGTGGCGGCATACGCCGCGGCATTCGTCTGGAAAAGGCTTTCTGGATATCTCTGAAGCAGATGGCTGAAAGTAGGAAATGCACAATCGGCATGCTGATCGAGGAGATCGCCGACAGCCCGACCAAGACTGGTAACCTGACATCGGCGATTCGGGTGGCTTGCATACACGGGCTGGCGGATGAAAACATGGCCCTGCGGAAGCTTGCATCGATCAGGACGATCAATGCCATATTGCTTGCCTGCCCCTCGCCCGCTTTTGCCTTGGCGTCATCGAAGAAGATCCTGACTTTCAATGCTTCGTTCCAGCAATTCGTCAAGCGTCAGTTGCCGATCGGACCAAACAATGATGCACGACTAGATCTCAAGCTGGCGCTGGATCTCCCTGTCGCCGACATTTTTGCCCAACTCGACGCCAACGGCGAAGTACCGATCGCCAGCGGCTTTGTAATCGGGGCTGGCGAACGCCGGTACCGAGGTCAATTGAATGTAGTACGGGCGCCCGTACCCGAACCGGAATTGCTGATGGCGTTCGTCAACAGCTAGAACTGCGGCCTCCGGTGAGCGAGGCTCAATCCGGGCTGAAGATCCTTCGTGTCATTTAGCGCGAATAGGAACTGTCTGCGAGACTTCGATTAGGCCCGACCGCTATTGCCAGCCGACGGCCCGCGCCGTTTGGCGGGAGCGGCACCATCACCAATCAACCGGATTCATTACAATGAAGGGCGACAACCTCGAAGAGAGAGGGCAAGACGACGTATTGGCGCCAGAGAAGGCTTGGCGAGCAGAAAAACGGGATTGGATCCGAACTGGGCTGATCGCCGCGCAAATCCGCGCGGAAAAGCTGCGGCAAGGTCCAAGAAGAAATTTCGCAGGATCGAACACATGTGTTGGCTGGAAAATAGAAAGCTTATCCGCTCCGCGAAAGTCATTGCCGAGGCTGAGCATGCCGAACGTAGCGAAAAGACAGCAAGATTGAGATCGCTTCGGATGGCAGCTCAGAGTGACCTGAAGGTTCCGTTCCTTGAGGAACTCGATTGCTCTCTACTTATCGCCGCACTGACTCAAGGCGAATTATCGGCTAAACTTCCCGACGGATCGCATTGGCGGGGCCGAGCAAGGGCAACAGGCAAAAACCAGTATTCCTCCGCGCCCGCCAATTCGGACTAACGAGTGTTCTCTCGCCTGATATCGAATTCAGAAGGCGATCTCGAGACCCAGCTTGCCGCTGACAGTTGACTGTCTTGAGACCACTTGCCGCGAATCTCACTGCTGAGCGTTGATCGATTGAGACATTTTCAGGTTGAAGCCAGACGGAGTGCCACTGAGAAGTCTGCGTCTTCAAACTCACACTCTCCCTTCCGTCAACGCATGCCGTGTTGGAATAGCCGAAGCCGAAAGGCGGTAGCGCTCCTCAAACCCACTATCTCATCTCGGGTAGCAGGTGTGGCGATGTAGCCCTCGTCACAGGGCTAACCCTAGTGTTTGCACTGGCCAGGGGCCGCTTTTGATGCCACGCTGCGGAGCGCCGGCGGTCCGAGCACACACCGCCGATCCCTGCGACCCAGAGCATCGCTTCACGAAATTTCCCTAAGGGCAGTCAGACATTGTTCCGATCAGTGTTGAACGAGATAGGTTTCGATCCTGCCGACACCTGCCAGTTCTAGATTACAGCGCGGTTCGAGCTTCCAGGAGGTGCGCAGGGCCTGCTTGGTTGCCTCCGAGATTTGCATGCGGTCGGCCACGCCCTGGGACTCGAGCCGGCTTGCAATATTCACGGTCTCGCCCCAGAGGTCGTAGACGAACCGATGCCGGCCGATCAGGCCCGCGATCACCGGTCCCGTGTGCACGCCAATGCGGATCCGAAAACTATCGTTACCCCAAGCTAAGGGCTTCAACGCGTCCAGCATGGATTTCCCGAGTGCCACGATCCTGTCGGCATGGTCAGCTGCCGGTTCGGGAACACCGCTCGCAGCCATATAGGCGTCTCCGATGGTCTTGATTTTCTCGACGGAATGCTTCTCCGCCAAGACGTCGAACGTGCCGAATAGCCTGTCGAGGCGCTTGATCAGGTCCGACGGCGGCAACCTTGCCGCTATGCTCGAGAAACCGACAATATCGGCAAAAAGAATGGTCACTTCATCGAACCGGTCGGCAATGAACTCTTCGCCCCGATGCAGCCGTGCCACGATCTGACCGGGCAGGATCGCATGAAGAAGCGAGTCAGCCCGCCCCTTCTCCACCTCGATCTGCTGAAGATACTGGTGCTCGCGGTCAAGCCAACGCTTCTTCTCCAAACTCGAGTTGATCCGGGCGCGCAGCAGGACTGGATTGAAAGGTTTAGGCAAGTAGTCGTCGGCCCCCGCCTCGATGCAGCGGACCACTGCATCCACTTCGTCCAACCCCGATATCATGATGACAGGGATATGCCGCCATCGGCGCTCCGCTTTCAATCGTGAGAGCACCTCGATGCCGTTCATGTCCGGCATCAGGAGGTCCAGCAGAACCAGGTCGAACTCGTGTTCCGCAAGGTGAGCCAGCGCTGACAGACCGGACTCGGCAGTGACTACCTGATGACCGTCACGTTGCAAGCGGCGGGAGAGGAGACCGCGGTTACTGCTGATGTCGTCGACGACAAGTATGCGGCCACAGCCGGAGCTTACGGGGTGCTCCGTCTTGATCAGTGCCCGTTCGAGTCCTGCCGCATCGATCTCAGCCTGATCCGTGGTCCGCGGTTCCTCGCTGTCGGGTGCGCGCGAGAGGCCGGCGATTGCATCGACATGCGCCAACAACTCGGCCGCCGCGGCGAGCATCACCCTGACATCCTCTTCCAGCGCGTATTCGTGCAATTCTTCGGCTTCTTCACGAATCATTTCGGAATAGCCGATGATCGCGTTGAGCGGCGTTCGCAAGTCGTGGCGCAGTTTCGCCTCGATCTCGACCCCTGCCCGGTTCTGATTGTCGGCTTTTCCATGGATCAAGCTGTCGATCAGGCCATTCAATTCGCAAGCAGCGGCGCTGACCTTCTCCAGATCCGGTGTCATGTGGATCAGACCGAGGTCCTGCACCTGTTCGGTCAGCAACTCCTGAAATCCTGAGATTGCCCGCGCCGGTCCGGCGAGCTGCTGTGCCAGATGGACGGCGATCGCATGGCGTTGGAACTTGTTCTTGGCAGTCATGTTTTCAAACCGTCGGCCTGGGCCTCATCGATTCCCGGCGAGCAATTGTTCAATTTTCTGGACAAGTCGCGACAGGTCCACCGGCTTGCTATCGTAGTCATCGCAGCCGGCCTCGAGCGCCATTTCGCGATCGCTGGCCATCGCGTGCGCAGAAAGCGCAATGATCGGGATCCCGGAGGTGGCCGGATCAGCCTTGATCCGCCTGGTCGCCTCCCACCCGTCCATGACCGGCAAGCTCATATCCATGAGGATGAGATCCGGCCTTTCCGAAAGGGTGAGTTCCACGCCCGACTGTCCGTTTTCCGCAATTAGGACTTCGAACCCACGCCGCGACAACCGCCGCGAGAGCATGTCCCGGTTCAATTCGTTGTCTTCTACGAGAAGGATCCTCGTCATCCTCGGCTTCCTTCAGCCATGGGGGGCGGTTCCGCGATCGGCAATGCTGGCACCTGTCGATCCAAGCGGGAATATCTGGCGCTCGAGGGCCTCGACCAACTGAGACCGACTGTTTGCGCCCTTGGTCACAACCGCGACCGCCCTGTCGCGAAGCCATTTGAGCTCATCGGCCGACAAATCCTTGGAAGTCACGACGACGACCGGAATGTTCTGCAGCTCGGGCACCTGCTGCATCTCGTTCAAGGTCTCGAATCCGTCCATTTCGGGCATCAGCAGATCAAGCAGGACCAGACGTGGCAACAACCGCTTCATCAGCTTGAGGCCGCGCAGGCCATCGCTTGCCTCGTGAACCCGCCAATCCTTCTTGACCAGAATACGCCGAAGGAAATCGCGCGAGGCTTGATCGTCATCAATAACAAGCACATCGCGGTTGCCACTGCCGCAAGCCTCTATCGTTCGAACAAGCTTCCGCGTGTCGATCGGCTTCGTCAGGTATTCGACCGCACCGAGTGAGAGGCCGAGTTCGCGATCTGCAAGTATCGTCGCAAGGATTACTGGAATCTCGCAGAGCTCCTTGTCGCTTTTCAGCGAGCGCAGCACTGACCAGCCGTCCTGATGCGGCATGATAATGTCGAGAACGATTGCGACGGGGCGATGCGCTCGCGCAGCGGCTATTCCTTCCTCGCCGCTTGCTGCTTCGATCGACGCCAGTCCCGCCTCTGCCAAGGCCCTGGCGATGAGGGTTCGGGCGGCAGGTTCGTCATCGATGATCAGAACCGCCTTGTCCGACGGCCGCGACGACAGCGGTTCGGCGGATCGCTGCTCGCTAGGTTCCTCGTTGCACTCGGCTGGAATCTCCATTGTGAAGGTCGAGCCTTTTCCGAGCTCGCTCTTGACCGTTACAACGCCTCCGATCATTCGGCAGAAACTCCGGGTTATGCTAAGGCCCAATCCCGTTCCGCCATAGTTGCGAGTGGTGGACGCGTCTGCTTGCGTAAAAGGGTCAAAGAGCCGTTCTTGCTGCTCTGGCGTCATCCCGATCCCGGTGTCCGACACTATGAATATTAGCCAGTCGCGATCCGATCTCCTGTTGCGTCGAACCGCCAGCGTTACACGGCCCACTTCGGTGAACTTGGCCGCGTTACTGAGTAGATTGAAGAGGTTATGACGCAACTTCGTCTGGTCCGAATGCATTTTCCCAAGGTCGCCCGCGAGGTCCAGCACGAAACTGTTTCTGTTTTTCGCCATCAGTGGCGCGACTGTGGCCTGGACATCGCGCAACAAGTCGGCGACGTCGAAAGTCTCCAGGAAATTTTCCATCTTATTTGCCTCGATCTTCGACAGATCGAGGATGTCGTTGATGAGCGCGAGGAGATGGCGACCGGCCCCTGCGATCTTTTCCACATCTGGGACGAACTCGTTCATTTGCTCGTCACTCGCCTCTTCGATCAGCATCTCGCTGTAGCCAATGATCGCGTTCAATGGAGTGCGTAGCTCGTGGCTCATGGACGCGAGGAAGCTGCTCTTGGCCTCATTTGCCGCTTCAGCATGGCTCTTGGCCCGCTCGAGTTCGACCTCTCTCTGCTTCAGTTCCGTGATGTCGGTGTAAACGGCGACGGTCCCGCCGTCAGGGGTCTTTCGTTTGCTGACGCGGACCCAGCGTTCTCCGAAGCGACCCTCGTGGACGAAGCCTGCCGGATCCTTCTGGATGCGCAGCCTCTCCGCAATCCATTCCTCCGGCGACGCGCCCTCAAGGTCGACGTGCCCGCTCGCCAAGCGTCCTTTCAGAATATCCTGAAGGCTTTGCCCAGGAAGAGTAGCTCGCTCATTGCCGGGAAAGATTTCGCAGTATTTGCTGTTGGCAAGAAGGACCTTGTCCTCCGAATCGAACAGGACAAATCCGTCAGAAATCGCCTCGAGTGCCGCTGCGATCGTCCGTCTTTGCCGCTCCGCCTCATCTTCCAGTCTTTGCTTTTCAATTGCGCTCGCCCGGAAAAGCCGAAGCGTCCGCGCCATCGCGCCGAGCTCGTCGCCTCCCTCTGCCTGTATTTCGACGTCATAGCGTCCTTCCGTCAGATTTCCGATCACCCGGTTCAAGCGCCGCAACGGGCCGACGATCGAGCGAAGAACAAGGATGGTGAGAAGCGACCCGATCATCACCACGATGGCCACCAGCACGGCAGCGGTCGTCGCCGTTTTCTGGGTTTCCGTTACGACCTCGTTGCGAGCGGCTTCTGCCTCGGCGCTCGCTCGTTCGACGAGTTTGTTTAGCGCGGCATCCACATTTGCGCTGTGGGTGCGCGCCTCGGCGAGGAGAGTGTTGCCGATGATGCGGTTGTCTTGAGTATAGCTGTCTGCCGCTCGTAACGCCGTTTTGACATAGGAATCGATCTCAACGCGGATTTCCCTGACCGCATCCGGTGATGATTTCGAAAGGCGGTCCAGATGTGTCAGCAGTCGCTCGCGCGCCTGCTCGGCATTGCGCTGGGAATTCATCAACAAGCTAACCGACAAATCAGTCAGCCAGTAGCGCAATTCGCCGAATGTTACGTGGGCCGCAGCCGCAGTGGATGCGACATCGAAAAATGCCTTGGTCTCCGCGGTTCGATCTGCACTGCGATAAAGTGCCTGCGTGAGAAAGATGGACGATACGATGAGGCTGATAAGGCCGGCCGCTGTCAGCGCAGCTATGCGGGCCGAAATCGGTAGATTGGCGAAGCTACGCGCAAGTGGCCTCGCCGGCGCCGATACGGCCTCCACTTGGTGCGGTGATTGTTCCAAAGCGCTCATTTGAACAAGACGATGCTGATCGCGCCTCCCAGATCGCCCGCTTTGCCGCCCTCCTTAGGATATCCTGTCACGTCGATCTCGCCCTTCGGCTCGCCGTGACAGGAAAGACACGAGCCGGTATAGTATTCGGGCAGCAGCATTCGAAATGCCGGGCGTCCATCCGCCTCTGTGACGTCCGTGTAGGCTCCCTTCGCTCTCTGCGGATCCACCAAGACCTTTTCGATGATCTGTGCTTCCCAGGCGTCTGGAAGCGATTTGCGGTTGCGCACGAGTTGCTCTGGCGCAGTCACGCGCACCCGAGCTTCGTTGCCGGCCTTGGCGCTGAACTTGTCATTCATCAGACGCGCAAACACGGCTGGCACGAAGCCCTTGAATGCGATTCCCGCGCGGTTGATGTTATCTTGCTGTTCGTCCACCACCTCTCGCATCGCCTCAATCTGGACCTCAAGCAGACGCCGGTCGCGCTCGGTCAATTCGCCGGAAAGCGGGTCGTTGCCGGTGTGTTTTGAGTATTCGGCGATGGCCTCTCTCGTAATGCGCTCACCGTCGAGGTGCTTGTCGCCAAGAGCAGGATCATTGATGAGCGTCTGGTAGTTCGAGATGATACGTCGCCCCGCACGGAGCAATTCCGCGAGTCGCGTTCCCGTCGCGACATCCTCGGTAACTCCCGCTCCGATGGCAGACGACACGGCGAGCGCGCAGCCGACAAGAACAGCGGCAATGAAAGTCCGCGTCAACGTTGACATGCCGGACATTTCCGTTTCCCTTCCAGGAAGGCCACTAGCAGCATAGCACGATAAAAGCCGGGGAGGCAGCGACAAACTTCGAAGCTCAGGGAAGGAGGGAACGAAATTCGCCATCTGTTCCGAAGCGTCCCTGGCGTGTAACCCATCTCCGCCGAACGTCCCTTACACCCCATTGCCACCCCATTGCCAACCCACAGCCTCGACCAACTGGATGACGGCTTCGGGTGATGGCCGTGAATTGGTCCGGAGCAAGCGAGCTTCCGCTTAGGTCGGAACCGGCATTTCGCTCAGGGTAAAGCCACCAGGACAGCTTCAGGCAGAGCCATCACCTTCAGCACCGCTTCGCGTCGTGCTGCTGGCTGGAGACGCCGCTCGTTGACGGGCACGGCCGGCCTTCGCCTTACGGCTGCGCCAGCCGCGATCCGAACCGACGAACGCTTCCAGCATGTGCGGAATCAGGGCAGCGGTGTCCACGGGTTCATAGAGCCGGCTGTGCTCGGCCGCATACTGGTCGAGTTCCTCCTTGAGGGGCTCCGGCAGGATGATCGTCATGCGGACGACACCAACCTTCGGCAGCCGACCGAGCCTCAGATCAGGCATTGTTCACCTCCTGCTTGTGAGACAAGGACATGTTGACTGTTCAGATAATCAACATAGGCAACGACGTCGCGATGAACGGCGGCAGGCAGTTCGACGGTGATCTTGACCGGACGGTCATCGGGAATGGCGGAAAGTTTCAGCTTGGTCATGATGAATCCTTTGACGTGCCGTAAGGCACAAGAACAAGGTCGCGATTGACAATCACGCGAACCGGGAAACCGGGCCGCACGGTGAGCGTAGGCTGGACATAGAGCTGATTGCGCACGAGCTGCTGGCCAATATCGGAGGCCGAATCCTGCGTGCTTTCGCGGATGGCCTTGGCGATTTCGCTTTCGTCGTCGCTGGACCCAAGCGATGTCCCAATGCCCAGTAATGTTGAGAGTGCTGCGGCCCGGAACATCTGGCCCCAATGACGGTCGACCTCGTCCTCCAGCCCGGAAAATCCTTCAGCGTCTGCGCCCTGCTGGCGCTCCAGGACGATCGAGGTGCCGTCAGGCATGATCAGCCGGTTCCAGACCAGCAGCACGCGCGACTGGCCGAAGGCGACGTGGCTGTCGTACTGGCCGATCAGCCTCGCACCCTGCGGGATCAGGAGATGGGATCCTGTCGGGCTGTCATAGACATTTTCCGTGACCTGAGCGGTGATCTCGCCGGGCAGGTCGGAGCGGATGCCGGTGATAAGGGCAGCTGGAATGACGCTGCCGGCTTGCACCACATAGGGCGAGGCCTTCGCGGCGAGCCGATCGGGGCTGACTGTGCGACGGTCTGGCTCGGCATTGACGAAGGCCAGCTTGCGATCCTGCCCGTTTTGCGCGGCGCCAGGATCGATCGGTGGCGGCCCCAGCGGCGGAATCAGACCAGATTGGGTGTCCGGTTCTATGACTCTGCCGCCAGGATCCTTTCGTCTGGGACCAGGTCTCGTGTTCGTATCGGTGAAGAGCTTCGCCACGCGTGCGGCCTCGATCTCGGCCAGTCGGCGCTGCTCCTCCGGATCGGCGCGCGGTCCACTGACGGTGGACGCCCCAATCGGCTGGCCGCGCTCCTGCGCGCGCAAGATCGGCCGGCCCAAATCGCCAGGCAGCGCGGGGCCGAGTTGCGGAACACCTGCATAGTCCTTCGGCAGCTTCTGTAGCCCGTCGGCCGTTGAGCGGTTTTCGGTGGTGAAGAGCTCAGGCGGCTGTTCGGTTCCGCGCTGTCTGGTGTCGAGCGCCCAAATCAACGTGCCGAGGATCGCAGCGCTGGCAACTCCACCGACGCCTATCAGCACCTTGCGCGACAGTCGCGTGACCCTGGCCGGTTCGGGCCGAAGGCGCAGTTCCGCTCGAATGTCCTGGTTGGGTGCATTTGCAGGGTCGCTCATCGGAACAGCCTCGTGCTGGGCGAGGTTCGTTTGCCGTCCGTGCGCACGATGCGGACGCGCTTTTCGCTTGTTTTGTCGCCGAGCCTCAATTCAGCGGCGGCAAACAGCCGATCAACGACGTAGTAGTTCTGGCGAGCACGGTAGTTGACCAGCTCCGAGCCGCCCGACGGGCCGATGACAAAGAGCGGCGGCATTTCACCTTGCCTTATGCCCGACGGGAACTCGATGTAAACTTTTGCACCGTCATCGAAGGCGCGAAGCGGCCGCCAGGGCGCCATGTCGCCTTCGATGCGATAGCGAAAATTCAGTTTCTGGATGTCGACGCCGGACGCGACCGGCTGTGCGGCGGAAGCCTGCGCATTCTGGCGCCGCAGCGCAATCAGCTGGTCCTGCGGGTACTGCCAGGAGACCGAAGCCATGTAGGTCTTTTCGGTCGAGCGCAGCTCGAGATGATAGGTGCGGCGGTCGCTGTTGATGACGAGATTGGTCTGCAGATCCGGCCGTGTCGGCTTCACAAGAATATGGACCTGCTGGCGCTCCCCTGCCCCACTTTGCGTATCGCCGATGATCCAGCGCACCGTGTCGCCGGCGGCCACAGGCCCGGAGCCGACAAGCTGCTCGCCCGGCTGCAAGGCGATGTCGGTGACCTGGCCGGGCGCGGCATAAATCTGGTAGAGCGCGCCCTCACTCCACGGATAGAGCTGGATGGCATTGACGAACCCGTCGCGAACCGGCTGCATCCTCGCTGCCTCGTTCGCCTGGCTGATACGCTGCTTCGGATCGGGCGGCTCCGGCTCCACCTTCGTAGCGTCGACTGGTTTCAACTGACCAGGCAGCGGAAGCGGTTTCGGCACTTCCACCACTTTGACCGGACCAGGCGGCTCGACCCTGCGCACCGCAGGCACCGCATCGTCGTAGGCGATTTCCGGCGGAATGTATTTCTTCGATGCACAGCCGGCGAGCGCCGTTGCCGACAGCAGTGCCAGGGCAAGCCTACGTGCCTCGGGCGCATTGTGCGTGACCGGTTTCGCCGACGTTCTTGTTGGTGCTGCACGCATCATGAAAACTCCTTCGACCAGCTGATGGCGTTGACATAGACGCCAAGCGGATTGGCTTTGAGCCGGTCAGCGTCGCGGGGTTGCTGAATCACGATTGTGAGGATTGCGGTCCAGCGCTCGGTGCCGGCCAGGTTGCCATTCTCGTAACGGCGCTCGACCCAGGCGACGCGAAACGAATCGGGGGTAGCACGGATGACGCTGGAAACCTCGATGGCGATCTGGAGTTTGCCCAATTTGGCAAAAGGGTCGTTCAACCGGGCGTAATCATTGAGGGAAATGGCGCCGCGGTCTGTGGTGTAGTCGTAGGCTCGCAGCCAGTTTTGGCGGACGATGACCGGGTCGGCCGGAATGCTTCTGACCTGTTCGATGAAGCGGGCCAGATGCCAGGCGACCTGCGGATCGGTCGGCCGATAGTCGGCAACGGCCGGCGCGACAACCTGCGCTTCACCGAACTTGTCGACCTCCACCACCCAGGGAACCACTGAGCCGCGCGTTGACTGCCACACCAATGCGGATGCAAAACCGCCGGCCAGGACGAGAGAGCCGAAGGCCATCAGCCGCCAGTTTCTCGCCTGGACGCGAGCCGAGCCGATGCGCTCGTCCCAAATCTGGGCTGCACGCTGATATGGCGTCTCGGGGGGGGGCGTTTTTGCGTAACGAACGAAAGGGCGTCTAAGGGGGGTCATCGGCGGTCGTCCTGATCGAGGGAAACATTCATCGAGCCGCCCCCATCATCACTCGAGTGAACTGAATGCGCGGCGACGCTGGCGCCATGGCTCATGACCTGGCTACGCTTCATTCGTTTTGCCCATGCGGGCGGGGCGTCGGAACTGGTTTCGGAGGTCGACCAGTCACCCGAGGAAGCCGTTCCCGACGATCGCTCTCCACTCGTCGCACTCCAAGCCGCAAAGCGGCCGGCCTCATAGCTGTCGGACAGCGCCGACGCGGCGCGCGACATGGCCTGCTTCACCGGTCGAACGGCAGCGCTGGCACCGGCCCTGGCGACACCCGCCACGCCGGCGGCGACCGAGCCTGCACCACCTCTTCCAGATGTCGCTGCGCCAAGTTCCCAGGCGGCCGAAGTGCTGCCGGCCAGATGCGCGCCGCGGCGTGCGGCTGCTGCCGACATACGCGCACTGCCATTGAGTGCGCCTGCCGCGCCGCTCAATCCGGCGCGAGCACCCATAGCGCCAGCCACGCCAAGGCCGCCAGCGACGAGGCTCGTGCCAACAGCGGCACCTGCGCCCAGTTGCGGGGCACCGGAGACCAGCCCCGTCGCAATGCCGGGACCGAAGATCGACAGTCCCATCAGCGACAGAGCGCCCAGGACAAGCGACAGCGCATCCGTGATTGTGGGCTGTTCGGCGCCGAAGCCTTGGGTGAACTCGCCGAACAGGCCCGAGCCGATGCCGACGATGACGGCAAGGACCAGTATCTTCACGCCGGAGGCAACGATGTTGCCGAGCACTTTTTCGGCAAGGAAGGCGGTCCGGTTGAACAGCGCAAAGGGTATCAGCACAAACCCGGCAAGCGTCGTCAGCTTGAATTCGACCAGCGTGACGAAGATCTGGACGGCCAGAAGAAAGAACGCAATCAGTACGATCGCCCAGGCGATCATCAGCACTACGATCTGGACGAAATTCTCGAAGAACGATACGTAGCCCATCAGCTGGCTGGCGGCCTCGAGGATCGGATTGCCGGCATCGATGCCGACTTGCGCCACGCGGCCCGGCTGCAGCAATGCCGAGCCTGAAAGTGCCGAGCCTCCAGCCTTCAGGCCGAGCCCGGAAAAGCTCTCGAAGACGATCCCGGCAAGACGGTTGAAGTTGCCGATGATGAAGGCAAAGAAGCCGATATAGAGCGTCTTCTTCACCAGTCGGTGCAGCACGTCTTCATCAGCACCCCATGCCCAGAACAGGCCGGCCAGTGTGATGTCGATCACAATCAGGGTCGAAGTGAGAAACGCAACTTCCCCACCGAGCAGACCAAAGCCGGAATCGATGTAGCGAGTGAAAGTCTCGAGGAAGCGGTCGATGACGCCGGTGTCGTTCATGGCGCCACCGTTTCGGGATAGGGCCGGTCTTCCGCGAAAGGCGGCGTTGGCGGTTGGAGCGGCGGCAGCCCGGTCGGGTCCTTTTCGATCGACGGAGCCACGTTTGGCATGATCGGGCGGGATGGCCGCAGGAAGCGTCGGCGGCCTTCCGCCCAGGCTTTCCTGCAGGCGTCGTCATCGATCGCCGCCATGCCGATGTCCCGGCATCGGGCAAGCTCGACACTTGCCGGCTCGCCGCCCGGATATGCGGAGCGCGGGGAGGACGCGTCCTGCGAGCCGCCGCCGCGCAGCGCCATGGAGGCGGCGGTCATGGCAGCGCCAAGGGCAAGAACGGCTGTTATCCGGGCGGCGATCTTGAGATCCATGCGGTCTTCGCCTCAGTCGTGGAACATTTTTACGGATGACGCGCTGTAGCTGCTGCCCGTCATGAAACGGCTGAACTGTTCCCGCGCCTGCTCCTGTGCGGCCGCCCTTCTCGCCTGTTCAAGGGCTTCGGCTCGTCCTTGTGCCGCCAGCATCGCGGTGAGGTCGGCAACTTGCTTGGCCTGCACGGCAAGAAGCTGGTTGCCGGCCTGCGTCGCCTGAAGCACGCCGACAGCCGACTGGCTGGCACCAACCAGCGCACTCGTCTGCTCCTGTGTCTCTGCGATGTTGTCTACTGCGACGGCGCCGGTCTTCAGCGAATGCTCAAAGGCCGACACCGAGGTCTGCCAGCGTTGACGCGCGCCCTCGACAAGCTGCTGGCTGGAGAGTTCCGAACCGAAATTCTCGTAAGCGGAGGTAAACTGGCTCTCGATCTCCTGGACGCTATAGGCCAGCTTGTCGGCCTCGCCGAGCAGGCTCTTCATCTCGGAAAAATTGGCCTCGATCTGTCCAAGCAGCGAGGTTGGCAGGGAGGTGAGATTCTTCGCCTGGTTGATCAGCATCTGCGCTTCGTTCTGAAGCGAGCTGATCTGGTTGTGGATCTGCTCCAGCGCACGCGATGCCGAAAGCAGGTTCTCGGCGTAGTTCTTTGGGTCGAACACGATCAGTGCCGATGCCGGTGCCGATGACAGCGCCGTCGCGACGACGATTGCGCCGGCTGCCGCCATGCGACGGATACGGCGACCTGCAAGAACGGAATTCATGAGGGAAGCTCCTTTGTGGATTGGTCGATCACGCCAGTGAGATTGGGAATGAGGTCTGCCGCCCAGGAGAGACCACGGTTCGTAAGCCAGGCCTCGACGAAATGGTCTCGCCCCGCCTCGGCGATTATCCGGTCGATCGCGGCCTGGTCCGATTTGGACGATGCGGCGCAGAGCGCCAGCGCGATCGGACCAAGCCCCAGCTCGAACAGGCGGTTGCCGCGGCGGCTTTGACAGTAATAGTCGCGCTTCGGTGTCGCTCGGGCGACGATCTCGATCTGGCGATCGTTGAGACCAAAGCGTCGGTAGATCTCTGTGATCTGTGGCTCGACGGCGCGCTCGTTCGGCAAGAACAGCCGCGTCGGGCAGCTTTCGACGATGGCCGGTGCGATTGGCGATCCGTCGATGTCCGAAAGCGACTGGGTGGCGAAGACCACGCTGGCGTTCTTCTTCCTCAGCGTCTTCAGCCATTCGCGCAGCTGGTCAGCGAAACCGCCGTCGTCGAGCGCGAGCCAGCCCTCGTCGATGAGCAGCAGTGTCGGCCGGCCGTCCATCCTCTGCTCGATGCGGTGGAACAGATAGGCGAGCACGGCGGGCGCTGCACCTGTGCCGATCAGGCCTTCGGTTTCGAACGCCTGGACCGAAGCCTCGCCCAGCCGCTCGTGCTCGGCATCGAGCAGGCCGCCATAAGGGCCACCGATGCAATAGGGAAGGAGCGCCTGCTTCAGCGGCGAAGATTGCAGCAATACGGACAGGCCAGTCAGCGTCCGTTCGTGGACGGGCGCAGAGGCCAGCGACGTCAACGCCGACCACAGATGTTCCTTTACCTGCGGCGTGATGGACACGCCTTCGCGCAGAAGGATGTCGACAATCCAGTCGGCCGCCCAGGCTCGCTCTGGCGTATGATGAATATGGGCGAGCGGCTGTAGCGAAACGGTATGAACGTCGTCCGACAGATCGGCCAAAGTGAGCAAGGGCAACGGATCGTCAGCCCCCTGCCCAGTTCCGGCATTTCTTCCGAGATCATGCCAATCGCCATGCATGGCGAGCATGGCCGCGCGGATTGAGCCGCCGAAGTCGAAGGCAAAAACCTGGCTGTGCTCGTAACGTCGGAACTGCAGCGCGATCATCGCCAACAGGACCGACTTGCCGGCACCGGTCGGGCCGATGACGAGGGTGTGGCCGACATCGCCGACGTGAAGGCTGAACCGGAACGGTGTGGCGCCTTCCGTTCTGGCGAAGAACAGCGGCGGGGCGCCAAAATGCTCGTCCTCAATCGGTCCAGCCCAGACCGCCGAAAGTGGAATCATGTGGGCGAGGTTCAGAGTCGAGATCGGCGGCTGGCGGACATTGGCGTAGACGTGGCCGGGGATGCTGCCGAGCCAAGCCTCGACCGCGTTGACGCTTTCGGCGATGCAGGTGAAATCCCTGCCCTGAATGACCTTTTCGACCAGGCGCAGCTTTTCGTCGGCAATTGACGGATCAGCATCCCAGACCGTCACGGAGGCGGTGACATAGGCTTCGGCGATCTGATCTGAACCGAGATCCTGCAGGGCCGCGTCCGCATCGGCCGCCTTGTTGGCGGCGTCCGTATCAACGAGGACTGACGCCTCGTTGGTCATCACCTCCTTCAAAATTGCGGCGATCGATTTGCGTTTGGCGAACCACTGGCGACGGATCTTCGTCACCAGCTTCGTCGCGTCGATCTTGTCGAGCATGATCGCCCGCGTGGACCAGCGGTAGGGGAAGGCAAGCCGATTAAGGTCGTCGAGAATCCCCGGGAAGGTCATGGTCGGAAACCCGGTGATGGTGAGTGTGCGCAGATGCGCATCGCCAAGCCTCGGCTCTAACCCGCCGGCTAACGGCTGATCGACAAGCAAGCCATCGAGATGCATCGGCGTTTCCGGCACGCGAACGCGATGCCGCTTGGTCGAAATTGTTGAGTGCAGGTAACTCAGCGTCTCGCCATCATCGAGCCAGTCAGCTTCGGGAACGAAGCCTTCGATGAGGTTGAGCACGCGGTCCGTGCGATCGACATAACTCTTCAGGAGCTCCCAAGGATCGACGCCGGTCTTTTGCCGGCCTTCGTAGAGCAAGCTCTCCATTCGCGACGCTTCCTCGGCCGGAGGCAGCCACACGAAGGTGAGAAAGTAGCTGCTTTCAAACAGCACGCCGGACCCTTCGAACTGTTCGCGCCGCTCGACGTCGAGAAGCGCGGATGCGCAATCCGGGAACCGGCTGTCGGGATAGCCGCTGGCGGAATTGCGCTGCGCTTCGACAAAGATCGCCCAGCCGGAGCCGAGCCGGCGCAGCGCGCCGTTGAGCCGTGCGGTCGTGCCGACCAGCTCCGCCGGCGTGGCGGAGTCCAGGTCCGGCCCGCGAAAACGCGCCGTTCTTTGAAAACTGCCGTCCTTGTTGAGCACCACGCCCGGCGCCACCAGGGCGGCCCAAGGCAGATAGTCGACGAGGCTGGCGCTCTTGTTTCGATATTCCGCGAGGTTCATCACGGCGAAAACCTCAACAGCCGAAATGCGCGGGATAGCGCAGGTGCCGGCGAACCACGTCGACGAACTGCGCATCGCGCTTTGCCGCCCAGACGGCGGCGAGATGCCCGACCGCCCAGATGACGAGCCCCGCGATCCACAGACGAAGACCCAACCCGACCGCGCCTGCCAGCGTGCCGTTGGCGATAGCGACGGCGCGCGGCGCGCCGCCGAGCAGGATCGGTTCAGTAAGCGCGCGATGCACCGGCGCGAAAAAGCCACGGACTTCCTCCTCCATCAGATCAACGCCCCGCCGCCGAAGGAGAAAAAGGACAGGAAGAACGAACTTGCCGCGAAAGCGATCGACAGCCCGAAGACGATCTGAATCAGCCGGCGAAATCCGCCCGATGTGTCGCCGAAAGCGAGCGACAAGCCAGTGACGATGATGATGATCACCGCCACGATCTTGGCGACTGGCCCCTCGATCGATTCGAGAATTTGCTGAAGCGGCTCCTCCCAGGGCATGGAGGAGCCGGCAGCATGGGCGGACGCAATCGTCATGATCGCGGCGGTCGTCGCATACGACAGCTCCACGGCAAGTTTGCGGATAGCCGATGAATTGAAGCGGATCGGGGTCATTCTGAAGCTCCAAAGGGCGAGTGGTGATTCACGGTCATTGTGGTCTCGACATTTGCTTCCAGGGTGCGGTAGTCACCGGTGGCCGCATCGAGCCCGTCGACAAAGGCGATTTCGACGAGCCGGCGCGCGGAGCCGCGGCCGGCGAGGACGGCGACGAGGTCTATGGTTTCGGCTATCAGCGCGCGCGGGACCGTGACGACGGCCTCCTGTACGAGCTGTTCCAGTCGCTGCAGTGCGCCAATGGCAGAATTGGCGTGAATGGTGCCGATGCCGCCGGGATGGCCGGTGCCCCAGGCCTTCAGCAAATCGAGCGCTTCGGCGCCCCGTACCTCGCCTATCGGGATGCGGTCGGGCCGAAGCCGCAATGATGACTTCACCAGATCGGACAGCGAGGCGACACCATCCTTTGTGCGCAGCGCTACAAGATTGGGCGCAGCGCACTGCAACTCGCGTGTGTCCTCGATCAGCACGACGCGCTCGGCGGTTTTAGCCACCTCCGCCAAAAGCGCGTTGACCAGCGTGGTCTTACCCGTCGATGTACCGCCGGCCACCAGCACGTTCTTGCGTGTCTCCACGGCAAGCTGCAGGACGTCAGCCTGGCCTTCGGTCATGATGCCGGCAGCGACATAGTCTTGAAGCGTAAACACCGCGACTGCCGGCTTGCGGATGGCGAATGTTGGGGCCGTGACGACAGGCGGCAAAAGGCCCTCGAACCGTTCACCGGTCCCGGGCAGTTCAGCCGAAACGCGCGGCGAGCCCGAATGCACCTCCGCACCGACATGGTGCGCGACCAGCCTGACGATCCGTTCGCCGTCTGCCGCGATCAGTGTTTCATTGCTTGCAGCGAGTCCTTCGCTGAGACGGTCAACCCACAGGCGACCGTCGGGATTGAGCATCACCTCGACAATGGCTGGATCGTCAAGGAAGCCTGCGACCGCCGGGCCGAGGGCGGTGCGCAGCATGCGCGCGCCGCGCGATACCGCTCCCTTACTGGCATGATAGTTGGTCGCCATGCGGGTCCCCGTTTCTCGCCACGAACTGTTCTTGCCGCGGTCGGGGATCATTAGAAAAGGCAGGAGCGCCGGCCTTGCAACAAGCAAAACCGGCGATCGTGGCATGACGTGCAGAGACTTGCGAGATGCGGTGCCGCTACCGCGACAGCTCAGCAACCCGGTGCCCGACTGGCCATCGCCGCTCCAGCAGAACAGGCGGCTATATTCAAGAGGTGGCATCGCGACGGAGGATCAGCGCCTCGTTAGGTGCGTCTGACAGGATGAAGGGACTGCTTTCACGCTCTATGGACCGCTGCCGGAACGCTCTTTACCGCGGCCCCGGTAGAGTTCCTCGCCGGCCGTCGTCGGATTGGAGTCGACAGGCAGCTTCGGGAGACTGCGGTCGCCGCTTGGCAGGCGTCGGCCTGGCGATTGTCGTGGTCAATCCGGCGCGGGTAGGCGAGGCTAGCAGGTATGTTGAAGAGCCTAGAGAACTCTGGTAGAAATTGCCAGAAAGGTAGATTTTTGGAGTTTCTCGTGTCCCTGAACATCAAAAATCCAGCCACCGTTGCTCTCGCCGATGAACTCGCACGCCGCCAGGGTATCAGTAAGACAGCAGCCATTCATCAGGCCCTTAGCGAGCGCTTGCACCGCTTGGGCTTTGGAGAGACCGCTCAGGAGCGTCTGCTGGCAGAATTGCGCGCCATCCGAGAAAGAGTGGCACGATTGCCTGAACTGGATGGTCGCAGCGACGAGGAGATCATCGGGTATGACGAGCATGGAATCCCTAACTGATGGTGATCGATACCTCAGCTGTTGTAGCGATCCTTCGGAGCGAGCCTGAGGCAGCAAGGCTGGAACGAGCGCTGGTCTCCGATCCAATCCGTCTGATCCCGGCAACCTGCGTGCTCGAGGTACGCATGGTGCTGGTCAGCAGGCGCGGCGAACACGCGTTGGCTGAGATCGATCTTTGGCTGCGCAAAATCGAGGCCGACATCATTCCTGTCGACTCCGAATTGGTTGATCTTGCGACCCAGGGTTGGCTGACCTACGGCAAGGGCCACCACCCGGCGGCGCTGAATTTTGCCGATTGCCTCTCCTATGCTTTGGCAAAGCGTGCAGACGAACCGCTGCTTTTCATCGGCAAAGACTTCTGCCAAACGGATATCGAACCGGCATGAGCACGAGATTGTAAGATGATCGGCTGTCCCCAGCTTGAACCTGTAATAGCGCCCAATTAGTTTCGGCCCTGTCGGCTGGGCCTGCATCGAGGGGCGTCATGCCAATTGGTGCAAAAGCAGAGCAAGCTGGCGTCTTTCGTCTTTCCGATCTGGCGCTGCTGGGCCGCGTCTCGGATGGGTTGGAAGTTGAGGGCCAATCCAGCCGGCCAACTTGTAACTCAGACATTCACGGCCGCGACGCTGGCTGCACCAATAGATGATGGGCCTCGTCGAAAACAGCCCTTGGGAGGGCCCGAAGCTCGCTTGCTTGGTGGGTGAGATGCTCGAGATACTGCGTCGTCAGCGGGACAACCACTTGCGCTTGGGCCAAGTCACGACCGCGCTTGACTGGCTCGCGATCAGCTCGTTTTGAGACCCAGAATTGTGAGCAGCAAAAATACGCGGATCGGCAACCACGAGCCGTAACGGTCCGCCTTTTTCATCGATGGCGATTGCTTCGAAAGCAGGGGCATTTTCCAATTATGCCAGACCAGATCAGCAGTGTGTGGGACCGCGAACCTGTTTTGAGAGGTACTTGAACTCACCTTCGGGCAATTGGCCGCGCAGGTGTTTGGACGATACGCGCGCGGCATCATGGCCCACCAGATTCGGATTCGCGGCCAAGAGAACGACGTCGGCATAACTGTGCCTGAGATTCTGCTCGAGATCGCCGGCGGAACGCAGCCTCAGATGGTCTTTGAAAACGTGCTCTACGGATCGAGCCATGCAACATCTCCATTTGCGGCACCGAAGAGACATTCAGCCGGAGGGTTCTGGCGGTGCCGAACGGATGCGAGTGCGGTTGTTCCTCTGCTATGAGACAGGGGCGCGGAGGCCCGGAGAGGTGGACATGCCGCATCGACCGACGGATAATTCTCGGGACTCGCCGGTTTGAAAGGCGTACTCTGCTTTGATCGGTGATAAACATTAAGGGCATCGCCGGCTGTGAGCGAGCATCGTGCTTCCGCCCCAATTCGGGAGGGAGCCATGAGCAGCCCCAACACCTCCAAAATTGGCGTCGCAAACTCAGAAGACCGCGATCGGGCGCCACAGCCAATTCCTAGCCCAGAGCCTGTATACAGAAACGAACTGCTGCGGCGCATGTCTCCGGCCAACCTTCAATTGCTCAGGCCTCACCTTCACAGCAGCTTTCTGCCATTGAGGACGCAACTCGAAACCGCAAACGCCGCTATCGAGGCCGTCTACTTCTTTGAGACGGGGATCGGCTCGATGGTGGCGAAACTCCGGCCGGAGGTCGACGCCGAAGTTATAGTCATTGGTTTCGAGGGCATGACCGGCTCGGCGCTGATCATGGGCGGCGATCGATCGCCGCACGACTGCTACATTCAAGCGGATGCCGAGGTTGCCAGCATGGACGCCGAGCCATTCACAAAGGCGCTTTCCGACAGCCCGACGCTGCGGCTTTTTCTGCTGCGGTACGTGCACTACGCGTGGATCCAGGCAAGCTATACCGCCCTCGCCAATGCGCGTTTGAAACTGGAAGAACGGCTGGCAAGATGGCTGGTCATGTGCAACGACCGCATAGAAGGCGACCGGCTGCCGATTACCCATGAATTCCTGTCGGTCATGTTGGGTGTACGACGCCGGGCGTCACCCTGGCACTTCAAATGCTGGAAGGCCGCGGTCTGATCAGGTCAAATCGTGGCGAGGTCATCGTCCGTGATCGAACTGGTCTCATCACCTTGGCAAACAGCTCATATGGCCAGCCGGAGGCGGAATACGCCCGCCTGATCGGCGAGCAGGCATCTCCATGATCCGCGCCAATATCGAAGTCCGCCGATGGGATGAGACAAACCACCTAAAGCGGCAGGCCATCGCTAATGCTGGGCGGGGGGTCTCGATCCGCGAAGGGCAACCCCTGCTGGTTGCGACAGTTTGAGTGAGGCACGCCGAGTCTCTCCCTTCCCACAAAGAATTGATATGTTGAGACCGGAGGCTCTGTCAGCGCCGTTGGCGACCAGTCCGGCGCGGGAACCACCATCCAGCCGCAGTCGACGTGTTGTCCGGGTCCCGGCCAGCGTCGACGTTACTCCGACCGATCCCACACACTGACCAGGTCGGTGACGAGCAGCCCTGCAAACGGTCTGAGAAACCCTACCAAATGTGGCGGAACAAATCATGATCGTTTCTCATTGTGCTGATCAATCAAGGGAGATTGACCATGGGCGACCGGCACAACCCAAAAATCGAGGCATCGGCAAATGTCGGAAAAGACCCGGAAGATTGGGTCAGCGGAGATGACCCAATGACTCCCGCACAAGCCTCATATCTGAAAACTCTGGCCGAACAGGCCGACGACCCTGAGGCCTATGCCGACGGCCTTAGCAAGGCGGAAGCTTCTAAACGCATTGGTGCACTCCGGGAAAAGTTAGGCCTGTAGCGTCCGCCCGTGGCTTTTCGTCTCTAGCAAAGGACAGCCGATCGGATTGGATTGGGACAGTTTTGGTGCAGGTGACCCGCAATGAATCTTCTGAATTCAGTGCATTGTGGCTCGACCGGCGATCGAGACGACAAACGGCGGATGGGAGCGGCTCATAGGGTACAACAGCCCGGCATTCGCCCTAAACCCACCGAGACCTCGCACCCCCCGATCCAATCCTACTGTCGAAACAGATCAGGCCCTTCCGACGAGGGCGATGGTAACCAAAGACACAAACAGGACAAGGGCGATTGCAGCGCCCCAGAAGAAAACTTTTTCGGTGCCGCGTTGCTCTTCCTCGCGAGATATGTCTTTCGCCATTGTATGCATCCTTTGCGAAGGTCAGCGACTGAGCAACGTGCTGTGCCAAGGCTGGGTTCCCGATAAACTACTTGCCCGCTTCGCACTGTGAGACAGTTCTCGGAATGAAACTCCAACCGTCGGTTGGTGGACGCATCGCACCTGGTGCATCTAAAGTTCGCGTGGTCCGCGCGCACCGGGCATGTCCGACCCCCCGCTCGGTGCAACAGCGTTTGATCGACCCGCCGCATCAACCTGTGCGGCGGGCTTTTTTCCTCACGCGATGGAACACCGGCGCGCAGGAAAAGTTCTGCCCACGCAGCAAACTCTTTCCCTCATATTTTTGCTGCCAGATCGGATATCTCCGATCGGCCCGCGTCGTTCTTATCCTCCGGCGACGCGGGCTCGCCGTCCTGCTATCGGTCGAGGAACCACAGAACAACCGAAAGCACGATGCTGTCAGGACCCGGTGCCAATCGGAGCACAAACGTGAAGTTCTCACGCGGATCCTGGTCAACCGTAGCGGCATATGTAAGGCGGGAGCGTCTTCACCGATCGCCTCATCGGCTTCCTCGTGCAGGTCTAACTATACGTTCTGATGTTCTTGGACCCAAATGAGCTGCACCGCGTTGTTTGCGCGCATGCTGTGCTTCGCAATCTGATGGAAAAATCCGACGCCCCTGCTGCACCGCAGACAGCTCCTGGTGCCGAAGCGCGCTTTCCGTACGATCGTGCGGCGGTTGAGCGGTTTCGACAGACATTCCCGCGCGCCAGGTGGAGTGACGAGCGCAGAACCTGGTTCGTGCCAGGAAAGACTGCAGAGCGGCGGATCCAGCGCTGGCTTGCGCAAGAGGCGGATTTGCGAGCAGCACATGATGACAGCAAGGGACGGGATGCCTTCGCCTTCGATCCCCTGTCGAGCCGGTATCTGGAAGTCGCGGACGACCTGCGCATTCGCACGCCTTATTCGCGGACGGTTCTTGAGGAACTACGAGCCGTTCCATGGGCGAGCTGGGACGACGAACTGCGGGCCTGGAGGGTGCCTTTCCGCTCATACGAGGAGTTGAAGCGCCATTGGCCAAGCATCGAAAGGGCCGCAGGCCGCGCAGAACCGGAGGAGAGGAAACGGCGACGAGAAGCGTCCAAAGACTCCGAGGAACATAAAGCCGCCAGATTGCGGTATGCCGAACGCAGGCGACGTCGCTATCCACTGCCCCCAGACGATTTACCCCGGCTTGGCCGTGCCGTGGCAACGGAGCAATACGGTATCGTGGTCTTCACCGAGATTTCGGGTGAACTCGTCGACGCCTCGCAGATAGCAGCGTTCTATCCGCATTTGATCGAGGCGAACGTCGACCACGTCTGGGGCCGATGGCGTCCGGCGACGTTGGCTGAATTGATTAGAACATGGCCCGCTCGGCGTGCTGCCGGATTACCGGAACGGCAGCGAGGCTGGTGGCAACCAACGCTGGCCGAACTCAGGATAGCTCGCCAAATAGCTCGAAGCCTGGCGCGAAGAAGGGCACACGGCTTATGGCATTGTTCTCGCTTTTGAAGCTGGGGCCGTTTTCCACCGTCTGTCCGGTTGCCCTAGTGTTGAGATGTTACCCCGATCGGAGCCTTCCATGTGCAACGAATATGGCTTGGCTGAACATTGCTCGATGATGACGTCGCTGGCCTTGAAGCTCCCATGCATGAAACCGAACTTGACGTGGGCGTAGGCGCACGACACCAGCATCGATGATCCGGCTCCAATAACCCGCGTGGCAGTAAAGCCATCGACCGGCTTCTATGACGTTTGGAACGCACCGGCCGGACCTAGACTAACGGTGGGCGGGTGGTCAACTTGCCTTCCGAGGGAGCTTGGGAGCAGCACACGATTCCTGCTTCCGGCGTGGCGTTCCTCGAATTTGCCAGAACGATGTACCTGAACGCGAAAGATTCATTTCCGCTTCACGCTCAGCGTTTATGCCATCGCCGGACTGCGATGAAGTCCGCCGCTCCGCTACCGTGTGGCGGGCGCGCCAAGGTCATCCTGAAGGTCAAACCGTTTCTGCAGAATTTTGACGCACAAGGCCGATCCGAGGCCAACTGGGAGTGCATACCAGCTTGGAATTGTGCGGAACCGTACGAAGTCGATTGCAAGCAACCAACCTGGTTGGCCGGGCATTAATTTAGCAAAGCGTGAATTAGGAAGGCATCGGGAGGAAGACCATGCTGCACGTTAACATGCCTCGCGAATTTGAGGTCGGCGATGAGGTGGCGCTGGCAGGTATCGTGATCGCGATTCTCCCCAGTGGGCGCGCCAGGGTGAGCATTCCTTCGTATGACCATCCTTATACGATTGATCCGCCACCGAAAGTCCGGGCCGGCGACAGAGTGGTTCTTGTTGGGGACGTCACCCGCGTCGATCGCGGGGTGAACAAACTCACTGTGCGGATTGACTGCGGCGGGGTGATCACTGTCGACAATTCGGCGATTACTCGGCTGAGAAAGCGCAACCGGACTTCAGCGGGTTGACGCTCCGGATACACTGCCAGCGTCGGCGCAGGGAAGATGCAAGCGCCTTTGAACAGCCCAAGGGTGCGGCGCCGTCCGATAGATGGGAGCTCGACGGCTAGGGCACGCGTCCAGCGCAGCGCGTCCCTGGCGTCTTCCGGGTTACTGGTGAAGCAAGTCAGATTCGGGCCATCGCAAGCGCGCTTCACCTGCCGTCCGCTCTCGGCAACAGGCGGCCCGCCCGTCCAAGACGCGTAGCATGTGCCTTCGCGTGAAGGCACGCGGGCATCGCGATCGATCGTAACCTTTCTCTGCAACGAGCGCCTGTTCGCCGATCAGCAATTTCAATCGCGACAGGCTCCGGTTGGTGCGCATTATGGAGATCACATGTTTGTCCCGGCCGCGATGCCGGCAAAGGTCTGCTTCGGAGCGTCGCGAGGCAACTGGGCGACATGTTGCGGTGGAGCAAGCCGCCTGGGTTAAGAACCCGGCCACTGACGGCCATGCCGGTCAGTGGCGGCCACGACCGCACCGACAACGCCCGCAACGGCAATCAAGTCGTCGCTGAAAGCCCGCAAGGTGTCTGTCACGACATAGCGTGCCGGCGAAGCTCCGCCCTGGCGACCGGGATTCGTTGTAGGCCGACCGGACGGCAACGCCGGCCAGATGAGCGAGAACTCGGTGTTGGTCTCGATCAGGGTTGACGTTCGTCGACGACCGTCGGTAATTGCCGACTACGAGTCGAGGTCGTAGGGCTCGTGGCCCAGCTCGTTGTGATGAAGCGCCTCTGCCATACACCTGATATCGAACGCCTGGCCGCACGCCGGGCAGACGACATAATACTCCTCCTCCCGAAGTGGCGAAGCGTCGTGGTCTTGGGGAAGGACGATATCATCGTCGGGCATTGGGTCCTCCGGCAACCCGCCCGCTATGCTGGAACGCTTGCCGGCAGGATTTGTTTCAAAGTTATTGCGCCTGAGGAAAGGATCCGATGTCCGGTTTTGACAGCGATGCCGTCCCACCGGGCTGTTCAAAGTGATTATCATCTGCAACCTTTGGTTACGGCACGGGCAAGAACCTTTTCCTCCGGCGGCAAGGCTCGAATTCAACCAAGCATGCGCGGTCGAAAGACCTCCAATTCGGCAACGCACACTGCTGGCCGAGATCGACTGTGGAGACGAATGCCGAGGGGGGTGGAAGCGGTTGAGTGGCCCCGTCCGTTGTGATTCGTTTGAGTTGTCTAGACTTGAACGGGATCACGACATGGGTTGGACGGAGACCGCCCGCCGGCGATATTGCCGCGCGGGGCAGCGACATGCAAACGCGTTGACGGACAGGGAATGGGCGGTTGATCGAGCCGTTCCTGTCGGGAACGAAGACAACGGGACGACCGCGGATGACAGAACTTCGGGCGGTCGTGGACGCGCTTCTCTACATCGCCTGGACCGGCTGCCAATGGCGGGCATTGCCCGACCGGTTCCCGCCGGTTTCGACGGTTCAACGCTAGTTCTATGCCTGGCGGGACAACGGGCTGTGGAGACCATCAACTTGCACTTGGTGGCTGCGGCACGCCTGCGCTGGTCGCGAGGCGAGCCCGAGCGCCGGTGTCATCGACAGCCAATCGGCAAAGACCACGGACGTTGCCGGTTTGCGCGGTAACGACGCCGGCAAGAAGGTCAAAGACCGCAAGGGCCATATCATTACCGACAGCGAGGGACACTTGGTCGGGCTGAGGGTGCACGCAGCCGACTTCCAGGACAGGGATGGGGCAGTCGGCGTCATCGCCTCCATTCGACGGCCTTATCCCTGGTTGCGCCATCTGTTCGCCGACGCCGGCTATGCCGGAGAAAAACTGTCGCAGGCTCTGGCCAATCTCGGCACATGGACCATCGAAATCATCAAGCGCTCCGACGCAGCCAAGGGCTTTGAGATGCTGCCACGACGATGGGTCGTCGAGCGAACCTTCGCCTGGCTGGGACGTTGTCGCCGGCTCGCCAAAGACTTCGAGGCGACCATCGCCAGCGCCGAGGCGTGGATCTTCATCGCCTCGATCGGCCTCATGCTTCGCCGCATGGCAGCTCCGCGTCGTGCGTAACCGAATTTCGAGTCAGGCTCTTAGAGCTTGTTCTCTGGCTCGACGGCGCAGAAACGACCGAGGATTACTTCCAGACCAGAATTGATCGTTCGGCGCATATGAGCACAAGCTAATACTCCCGGTTGCTCGATGAAAGGTTAAAGCGATCGGTGTTCGGCTCGAGGATTACTGCACGCATTCGCTTGGTGGACCAATGCTTCGATCATTTACAAGGCAACCCGGCAAGTGCAGGAACTTTCAATTATTCGCCGGTTCAAGTACGCTTCCGATTGCCATGTCGAACGCGCGGCCAAGGAGGAGGAAGGCATGCATCGGATCGCCACTCTTGCGACTTTCAGCATAGGGCTTGCCTTTTTTGCAACCATATCAGCGTCACAATCCCAAGCTGCACCTTGCGGTATCGTGCACAAGCAAGCCCGCCAGCCGCTGAGTGATCAAAATTTCTGGTTGCTCGCTGAACATGACGGCAAAGCTTTCGTCGACCAACGCACTTGCCTTGTTGCCCGGCTAGACAGGCTTGATCAACCCGCAACGCTGAGCGATGCGATGGGGTACTGCGCCACGCTCGGGCAAGGCGGGCCGCACGGCGACATGGGCTGGGAGCTTCCGACGATGGCGGAACTGACGAGCCTCGATTCGGCAGACTGGCCAAGTCAGCGCGAGGCGTTCGCGCAATACAAGCTGCCGCCGCTCGCACGTAGCGAAACCGAATACTGGACCCGCACTGAATGGCCGGGCCTGGCAGGGTCCTTTGCGGTCGTTGCCTTCAGTGCCCCCACCACTCTGGTGCGTCCGCTTGAAGCGTCCAAGAAGGCAGGCGTATGGTGCGTTTTTGGGGCGCCCGCCACAGGCTTGGACTAGCTGCCTGGCAGCCCGCGCAGATTGGTTGAGGTTAGGGCCCAAGGCCAGATCGTGACCTCCCGCATTCGAACCGTGGGCGCCGAACGATGCTTGGACGGGGCCAAGAGAGCGGAAAAGACAACTCTTTACGATGCGTTAACTGCATCAACACTTAGGCACGCATTTCCGTAACGGAATGCAAAAAGCCACGTGTATCGACAGACAAACCGTTCTATCTTACTTTAGCAGTGCATTTTAAAGCGAAGCTGAATTTGAATTGGCCACGCCTTCGGCGGCCAATTTCCGCTGTAGCGAACAAATACCAAAAGTAGCCTGCTAGCATATTGCCAGTAAAGAGCAATGAGGCCGCCGTTTCGACGGTGGGGGAGGCTTTTGTGCATTTTCCTTTGGTCGTTATGTTGAAGAGGTACATCTTCAATCGAGCGATCATCGTCGCGGCGTTTCTTGTGCACGGCGAAGGAATTGACCCCGCTGCAGCCCAGCAAATCTGCGGCCCCGCGCTATCGCAGTGCGACCTGCAGACCGACCCCGCATGCCTTGAACGCACCTATGCGTGCGGTGAATACGATACCGTTGTCCAGTCGCTCTTCGTCGAGCGGTTCGAACCGACGCCCGACCAGAAATACTTCGTCGGCGCCTCATTCTACGGCCGCCACATTCGCGAACGTGCCGCCGGCGTGCAGTGCGAGATGGTGAAGTTCGCGCGCGAATACCTGACCGACTATCTGTCCGGCGTCGAGACCGAGTTCACCACCAGCGGCTCCTTCGGCACGGTGCGACAGATGGATCAAATCTATCATGCCGCGCAGATGCTGACCGACCTCGGCAGCGTAACCGGTTGCCCGGAATCGGCACTCACACGCGCCGCCGTCGAGGACATCGCCCGCAGTGAGGCCGTACGCTATGCGCGCTCGGTGTTCCTGCAGCCGCCGCCGGAAGCCCGTTCCTCGTTCGAAACGCTGCAAGGCGCGCTGAGTGGCTTCGTCAGTCGGGCGTCAGACCTCGAAACGGGCATCGCGCTGCGCCGCGTCGAGATTAAGTCGGCCGACACGCACTTGAAGGCGATCCGCGCCATTTTCGCGGAGATCTTCGGACCGGTGAGCGGTGCGGGCGCGACGCTGGTCGCCAACACCTCAATCCTCGACGGGTTGGCAGCGAAGACGACGCAGATGCTGCGCTCCGTCGAAGTTTCGGAGGAAGAGTTCAAGCGGGCGCTCGGCAACGTAACGCCTGAGCAATACGCCAATCTTAATCGCAAGACCGTCGCTAGCGCTGAGGACTTTCTCAAAGTCTCCGCCTTCCACATCAATATGATCGGGGTGCTGCTCCCGACCGATCCGGCAAAGCCCTTCTGGCGACTGGATGCCGAGGTTCATGCCGACAACGCGGCACAGGGCGCATTCAATGATCTCACCAAGATTAAGGCGGACTGGAAGGCGCACGGCGCTGCGACCGGCATCTGCGCCCAGGCAGGCGCAGCCGACAGGGTGTGGTACTGCCGATGACAAGCTTCCGAGACATCGCGTTATTCGTCATCGTCAGTTGCGTGTTGGCCAGCGAAGCCGGCGGCGCATCGATTCTGGAGCGCGCTTACACATCGGAAAAACTTGACGGCTTCTGGAACGCCACGCTCTCGAACGCGACGCCCGAAACGACCCGGTTCAGCTTGCTCGCCCCCGGCCCCGTTGCCGTCGAACCGAGTCACGAGGCGACGCAGCCCGATTTCGGCCTGCCCTTCGCCGGCGAGGTGATCGGCGAGGCATCTGCCCCCTCGGGCGGCAGCCGCAGCGTCGGCTTTCCGGTCATCCCGCTTTCGGCTGACGACGCCTCGGTGCTGATGCGCCGGCTCGCCTGGGCGGAGATCTATCTCAGCCGCTACCGCTTCTTCGCCCCGGTCTCGACCGATAACGCTGAAGAACTCGCCGCCCTCCTCGGGCGACAATACGCAGCCGCGATCGAGGCTTACCTGATCACCGGGCGGCTTTACTTTTCCGGAGCCGACTTGCAGGAGAAATGCCGGCATCTGACGCGTATGAACGAGATCGATGCTGGACCTTTGTCGGGCGCAAGCGCGGATGCGCTGCCTGCTGCCTGGCGCCCGCTATTCCCGATCGTTGGGGCGGTGCGTGCACGGCTCGGCTCGGACGCGCTGGCAAAGCTGGTCTGTTCGGCCAAGCCAGTGCGTGGGCGGGCCGAGACGACCGGCCTCATCGAGACGCGGGTGCGCGAACAGATCGTCAAGGCGGTCAGGACGAAGGTCGACGACACGCTCAACCTGATGAACGCCGCTTCGACCCAATATCAGTCGCTGGTCAACGAGATGGACGTGACGATCAAGTCGGCCGAGGTGATGGAGTTGGAGCGAGTACTCGGCAACGCTCAGGCCAACATGGTGCTTGTCAAGGAGGACCAGCTGAAAGCAGCCGAGACGATCGCCACGCTGCAGGCCGTCGATCTCTCCAGCCTCAACCAGCCGGATTCGCTGAAGGAGTTCGAGGACGGTAAGGCAAGGATGTTACAGATCGTCGGACAAATCGAAGGGGTGATGACGGCTCTGTCCGGCCTCGCGCATGTCGTCGACGATCCGACGATCACGTCAGAGCTTTCTTCCTGCGCAGGACTGGCCGGCGCGTATTCGACGCTCGACCTCACGCTGGACACCGGCGCGCTGACTGCGAAGATCAATGGGCCCTACGAAGACTGCATCAATCATGCCCGGGCGGTGGTCGGGCGGTTCCAGAATCCTTCGCTTTCCAAGGCGCAGATGGCCGAACTTGCCCGGCACGTGCGCCAGATTTCCGAGGTTCTTCTGACGACGGGGCAGCCATGAGACGGTTTTTCCTGCTTTGCGGACTGGTTGCCGGCGTCGTCTTCGGCGCTGCGGGAATGGCGCGCGCGCAGGACTGCATGGCGCTCGACGTCGACGCGGCGGCCGGCCATGCCGGCGAGCTGACGACCCTGCTGAAGATCGCTAATTTCCGCGCCGACGTAAAATATATGGGTGAAGTCGCCACCGAACTCGAACAGTTCCTGACGACCTGCGGCGACGAGGCGACCGGACGGCTGGCGATCGTGTGCGATTTCGACTGCCATCTGCAACTCGGGCGCTACCGCCTGTTCCTCGCGGCCGACATGCCCTTCCTGTCGTCGGCGAGCGGTGTCAGCCGAAACGATACGCCGGTTTCGCCGCAGGCGGCGCAGGAATTCGGCCGGCAAGGCATCGAGATCGTCGACAGGGGTCTTCGCATTCTGGCGCGGCAACAAGGCAACGACCAGGGAGCCGCGGCGGGAGCGGATGCGAGTTACCGCAGCTTCGTGCGGCAGTTGACGGCGCTGTCCTCGCTGAAGATCCAGTTGCTTATGAACACCGGCGACGTCTGGTACCAGACCCTCTCGGAGGCGCGCGTCAAGGCGCTCGACTTCCTGGTCTACGATACGTTGGGCGCTGTCGGAGGCGCCGGCCTCGACAGCCAACCCAACCTCTCCAAGGCCTACACCAATTACGAGGCCGCAATGTGGGTGCTGGTCGAGACGCAGATGGATATTCCGGGCGAGTCCACCTACGACGACTTGCGCGCCGACCTGCTGCTGCAGCACAGCGACCTCGATGCCCGCATGGACAGCGTGCACAAGGGTTTCCTGTTCCTCAACATCGACCCCATGCAGTTCACCACGATCCCGTTCGAAGAACTGCAGCAGGCCCTGGCCGAAAGCGAACAGCGACTGACCGAGGTCGAGCGCAATGTCGAGGCGCTGGTTGAGCGGTGGTACGCGAACAAGGAAGGCCAAGCGACCCGCGCGATCGATGAGGAGCGGACGATCCGCAGCCAGGAAGTCAACCTGATCGCCCACAAAATCGGCAAGCTGGAGCACGAGGCGCAGACCTTCGCCACCACCGTCCAGCAAGAGATCAACGCGGTCGACGCCGAGAAGGACACGTTCGGCTATCGCCAGCAGATCAGGTCGCTGGAGATCGAGCTCGGCACCAAGATCGCCGAGTTCGAGAACCAGCGCCGTCAGATCAATGACAGGCAGGAACTCGATCTCATCGTCCTCTCCAAGGAGGCCGAAGTCGAGCGGCGCAACGAACTGCGCTGGCTGCTGAATTGGGAAATGACTCAGATGAACCTCGATCTGCAGATTTCCTCGCTCGAGAGCCAGATCACCGAATATGCCCGCCAGACCGAGCGCAACGCCAACCAGCTCGAACAGGCGGTTCGCCAGCGGCAGATCCTCCAAACCCAGATCACCAACAACCAGGGTGCGATCGCCCGCGCCAACGACACAATCACCGAACTGCAACTGCGCCAGACCGATCTCTATCAGCGCCGCCGGGCCGTCGACCGCGAACAGCTTTGCGGCATCGAGAACCAGCTCGCCCTGATCGGAGAGGCGCCGGCCCATCCATTCACCCCGCTGCTTGCGGGCGAACAGCCGTGCCAGACAGTGACGCCGGCCTTCACGCGCAACCAGTATGTCGCCCAGATGTGCGGCCCTGATGGACAGTCGGGCCTCAGGGCTCAGCTCTTGGCCACACAGACCCAGGCCAGGGCTTTCCTGATGAAGTGCGTCATCGGTGACGCCGATTTCGCCGACGTCGAGCCGCTGATGTCCGACCAGCAGATGATCACGTCGAACGTCTCGCTGCCGCAGGAACTGGCGAACGTCAGTTGCGGCTCGTTCACACAGACGGAAACCGACTTCGCCAAGAAGCTCTATGAAGCCGAGCGTGACGCCTATGCCAAGAAAAAGGCGGACCTTGAGGAAGCCCGCGACCAGGTCGACGGCCAGTTGACCGAAGTGATCGCCTGGTTCGCTGCGTTCAACGGCACGACGCAGGCCGCGCAGATCACGCTCACCGCCATCCAGGCCGCCTACGCGATCTCCGCGGCGATACCCGAGGTCAACGTCTGCGCCTGCGGGCTCGCCAGCGGCGCGGCGACCAAGATCGACACCTCCAAGGTCGTCAAGGCGTCGCTCGAAGCGGCACAGTCGATCTTGTCGACGATCATCGCGACCGGGCGGGTGACGCAGGAGAACATCAACCAGATCAACGGCCTGCAGCAGAGGATCACGCAGCTGCGCCAAGCGAATGAGGAACTCGACCTCGACAAGGCGCTCAAGGCCCGGGCGCTGATCGACACGCATTTCCAACTCGCCGGCCGGCTGGCGCAAGGGGCCGAAGAGATCAAGGAGCTGACACTGCAGGGCTCGATGGCGGCGGTCGACTGCCAGAGCCAGGATCTCGGCATCGACGAACAGGTGGCGCGGCTCACGTCCGACCATGAACGAATACTTGCCGGACTCGATCTTCAGGCGCGCGAAAACGACATGCTCAGTTTCCAGATCACCGACCAGCAGCGCACGATCGACCGGCTGACCAATGAGATCGCGATCCTCAATCTCGAACTCGACAAGCTGTCCTTGTCGGAAGCTCAGCTCAACGAGGACAATGCACGTGTTGCCGAACTGGTCGCGGCAACCAACGGCCGCATCGAGCGCGTTCGCGCTGCGCAGACGACCGTTACCGGCCTCGCCGAGAAATCAAATGCCTCGACCAACCTGATCAACGAACTACGCGACAGGCAGAGGGACAAGATGCTGGCACTGAACGATGCCGAACTCGCCTTCGTCGAGCAGCGCATCACGCAGTCGCGCGGCAACACCGAGGAACTCGTCGCGGGCCTGAACCAGGCCAAGGATCTCGGTCTCAAGAGCCGCGCGCTCCAGGACAGCATCCTGAAGTTCCAGGGCAATATTCAGGCGGAGGTGACAAAGCAGCAAGAAGACATGACCAAGCTCGTTACCCAAATCGACGATCCGGCGACGGGCAAGAATCTGTTCATCGCGACCCAGGACACCGTAGCCGACCTGATGAAGGGCATTCCCGAATATCTGGTGACCAAGCGGCGCGTGCTTGAGACCGCCAACCGGCTGATGCACCTGATGCGCCGCCGCTTTGAAGTGGTGCAGGCCTTCACCGGCGAGGCCGCGACTGTGCCCGAGGTCTATGTGCGCAACGCAACCCAGCTGCAGGCAATGATCGACGACATTGTCGCCAAGCGCTTTTTCGACGAGCGGCAGATCAATATCGATGTCGCCCAGATCGTAGTGCCCGCCAATTCCGGTTTCGCCCGCAAGCTGGCGCTCGACGAGAATGTCGAGTTCGAGGTTTCGCCCTTCGCATCGACCGACGGGCTGATGAAAGCGAACGGCTATTTCGCGCTATGGGCGCCCAACAAATTCCGCGAGCGCAAGAATCTGACACTGATCGATGTCTTCGTCGGCACCGACTACCAGTGCACTGGCGCGCAGTGGAACCGCTTCGCCTTGCAACACCGCGGCAGCGGCTTCGTGTTCAAGCCGCTGACCAAGGGGTCGAACGAGGTCCGCGCCGACATTTCGGTCGGGCCGGAGCGGGTCGCCTTGCAGACCTTTTTCAACCAAGCCGACAGCGGCGACGAGATCAGCCGGATCATCCGCTATTGGGTTCAGGATCGCTACCAGGCGCGCAAGTTCCCCCGCGCACCCGGACCGTCGAACGACACCAGCCTGATCCTGCCCTATCTCGGCGCGCCGCTGATCGGCTCATACCGGCTGTCGCTGCAGCCGAGCGACTGCCCCTTCGACGGCGCTGTGTTCACCCTCTATTTCATCTTCGCGAGCGCGCCATGAGAGCGATCATCGCCACAGCGGCGCTCGGCATGGCGCTTGGCGCGACGGGAGCGGCCGCGCGCGACCTCTTCGTCGACAATCTTGCCGGCTATAGGATCGAATCGCGTGTTCTCGACGCTCCAAACTGCGAGGGGCCGGCCATTCCGGACGGCACGCTGAAAACCTTCGAGCAAGGCCTCTGCGTCTTCCACCGCCCGGCCCGCAGTCCCGAAGACAGCCAACGCGCCGCCAATCTAATGCGGGAGGCGCAGACACGCGGACTGCCGCCCGTCCACCAGCAGCTTGCCGGGCTGATTTCAGGTCTGGCGACCTGCGCCGAGGCGACGCGTCACCTCGACGCCTACCGCGCTTCGGGGAACCAGAGCCGGATGGAGCAGACGCTGTTCTGCCGCGACCGGCGGCACAGCCAGGCTGACTTGAATGCAATCGAATGGAACCATGCGCTGTTCGAGTATGCCGACGGGCTCGCTTCGAACCGGACGCTCGATCAGAGACTGGCGGAGATGAGCGCCTGCCAGGCCGGGCCATTGAGCGCCGATTTCGACGCCCAGTGCGGCCTGATCTCCAATCTGTCTGACACCGAGATCAATGCCTTCGCCGACGGAGCGGCCGGCAAGGTGATCGAAAACTACTTCGCCAGCGTCGAGAGCCCGATTACGGCGATGTTTTCCCGCAAGCTGAAGCGTGCCGAGGGTCTGGTGCAGAGTTCGCGCGCCGGCATCGACGGTATCAAGGCGGGCGCCGACGCGGTGAACAAGGAATACGCTGCGCTAAACCAGGTTTACGAGGCGGCGCGCGACACCAAGATGGGGCCGATCTACAACGCCTACCGCGAAGCGATCCTGAGGGCGACCTCGATCCTCGACGAGTTCGACCGCTGGAAAGGCGGCCTGTTCATAACCTCGGAAAACATCAACCTGATGCCGAAGATCACCGAACGGTCGGGCGAGATCGCGGGCGAGAAAACTCGCGTCGAAGGCCTAGCATTCGCAGCCAAGGCGAGCGGCCTGATCACCGACATCAAGCGCATCATCAATGCCGACGCCGAGAACCGCGCCGCAGTCGCCGCGCTTTGCCGCATCTACTTCTGCGAACTGACCAACCGCCGGGCAATGGCCGACGTCATCCGCACCTGCCGTCGGCCGGCGCTCGCCAACAATCCGCTGTGCATCGGCCAGAACGGGCAGATGAGCAATGGAACTCTCAAGGTCGATTTCCAGGGGCCGCACTCGATCTCGGTCAAGGAGCTGTGCCAGTCGGCCGGCCTCGATCCGTTGATGACCGAAGTCAATATGGAGCCCACCCGTGCGGCAAGCTGCCTGAGCGAACTGAGATGAGACAGGCGGCCGCATTGCTCACCCTGTTTCTCGCCAGCACTTCGGTGGCCCCCGCCGAGCCGCAGCTTGACGCTTTCGTCACCGATCAGAACAAGGACGTCTATGTCGCGCTTTTCGACGGCAAGGCGGTGGAGCTTGCCGGCTGCGCCAGCGCCGGCCAGGCGAAGCGGCTGCTGCACCTGCCTGACACCGCTATCGTCTCGGAGGCAACGTTCGCCAAGCTTCAGACCGAAAACGGCTTCGGCGCGCAGCCGCGCTTGCCATGCCCCGGCACGGCCTTCGATATCGACTGGCCGGCGACGACCGCCATCTGGGCCGATGTCGAGGCATCGGGCAACTACTATCTCCCCGCCGTCTCGGGCAGCGGTTATTTCGCCGTCCCCGCCGCCTGCGCGGAGATCAAGGCAGCGCTCGCTATCCGCGAGCGGTTGCAACTCCCTGGCGTACTGCAGGGCTTCGTCGCGCCGCCCGATGTCGGGACACCCTTCGTGTTCGATTGCGGGCGCGCCGATCTTGGCGGCACATCGAATGTAGCGGTGGCGAGTGCGGCGCGCTGGAGTCTGCACCGGTTTGAAACCTTCCTCAGCGCCGAAAGCATTGGCGACACGATCTATGTCGTGCGCTACGCGCCGCCGGGCGAAGGTGCGCAGCCCTCCTACCTGCCGATTGTGCGCCTTGACGGCAAGGCGACGCGCGACATCATTGCCGATGCAGCCGGAGCGGAAGCGGCGGAGAAGAAGCTGCGATCATTCTTCGGCATCGCTGAGGCCGAGGCCGTAACCCTGCTCGGCGCCGACGCGGTGGCGGCGCTTCGTTCGGCGCCCTTCGTCGACCTGTGTCTGTCGAATTGCGATGGCTATCAGCGCGAGCACTCGACCTTCGCGCAGCCGGGTATCGACCTCGGCCTGACGCCGCTGTCAGCCGGCCTGTCCATCACCTCGCTTGACTCCCTCGGCAATGCGCGGCTGGATTGGATCTTCGCGGAGGGGCGAAGCCTGTCATTTACGGGTTGCCCGCGTCTGACGTTGGCGCTCGGCCTCTCCGCCCCCGGCATTGGCGACTGGATGGGCGAGACGGATCGCGCGCTGACAGCCGCTCCGGCGCCGGGTACCGGGTTCGACTGTCGGGGTTCGGCCGGCGATACGTGCCTTCGCCGCATCAATGATGGCGGCACGCTGACGCTGGCGCAATTCTCTGCCGAGGGCGATTGCGCCGGGCGGGCGAATCTCAGGCTCGAACTGCCCGCATCGGTCCAGATGCCGCAGACGCTAATCCTGAAGGGATTGCCGTTCAAGACCGTGCACATGGCGCCGGCCCCCGGCGTTGCCCGCACGCGGCTCGTCGGCACCGCCAACCGAGTGCCTGCCGGCACGTCGTCATGCATCCTGTCAGCCACAGGCGTGATCATCGTCGCCGATGGATTGCCGCGGCTCGAACTCGAGCGGATCGATCTGGCGCGGGCAGCCGCTCAAACGACCGACGAGGTCGTCGCCGTGATCGCGCAGAATGGCGCGGTCGCGCTCGACGATGTGACTATCGGCACCGTGGCGGACGGACTGTCGCCGATCGCGCGGGGCGCGTCGCTGTGCCTGGCGGACCTTTATGCGCGCGGGCTCAGGGTCGAAGCAGACATGCTGGCGATCCAAGGCGTTCGGGCACGGCTGCTGATCTCGGCCCAAGCGCCTGCCCGCTCCAGCATTGTGCGCGCACGCTTCGGCGCGGTGCTCACCTCCGACAGCCTGATGCGGATGGCCTTCACGGACATCGCCGCCGCCAATCCGCTAGTTCTGCGCGGCGCGGTCGTGGCGGGTCGCTCGGACGGGCTCGCGCCCATGGCCGCTGGCCTTACGGTCGGCTCCGCCATCCAGCTCGAGCGCGGTTCGTCGGCGAATTTCACCACCTCGACGGTGTCCGGCTTCCGCTGCGCGGTCAGTTTCGCCGACAGCGCCTCCAGCGCCAGTTTCCTGCTGCCGGGCAACGACATTGCACACGACAATACCAGCCGGGCCTGCGGGCCAGGCCGCTTCAGCCTGGTCGAATAGAGCGGAAAGGAGAAACCAGATGACCCGCATAGCCCGATCGCTGCTCCTGCTGGCGCTGCTTGCGGTGATCGGCGCCGGTCGGGCCCGAGCCGAGGAACCGAAGCTCGTTCTGTTGGAGGACCCGACGCTGAACGCCACTCGCTTGCACTATCCCCTGCTCATCTCCGAAGAACGCGGCTACCGCATTCGCTGTAGTGTTCAGGCGGACGAGGAAGCAGTGATCCGCGGACTGGGCTTAGTAACTTTCCCGTCGCAAATGCTGAGCGCCGTCGACAATGCGGTCATCGCGGCCGACCCAGCCGCCAATCCGCTGTTGTGCCCATCCGACGAGCACTACCCGATCAAGGTCTTTGCGCATGATAGCGGCAGCGGGCTCGTCTACTACCTGCAGTTCCCGACCGATTTCGGGTCAACGTCCTTTTCCGACCAACTCTACATTCCCGGCTGCGCGCCGTTGGTCGAAGGGTTAAAGCTCAACCTCAATCAGGCGATCGAGGCCGACCCCACCCCTTTCTTTGCCGGAAAGGTCCATACCATCGCATGCCTGGCGGGCCCGCCGCTTGTCGGACGGCCGACGACCTTTGCCAGTTGGTGCATCAAGAACGACCTTGATCCTGCCCAGCAGACGACGGTCGAGGAGCTGCTCGAGCTGACACCCGGCGGTGCCTCCGCGTTGGGCAATCCGGCGGCGTGCGCAAGCGCGCAGGACTTTCTCGCGTCGAGCACGACGCTCGACCTTGCCGGGCGACGGCTGACAAATCTCGAGCCGCTGGCGACACTTACCCATCTGACGCGCCTGACCTTGTCCGGCAATGAAATAGCCGACACGCGCGATCTGGAAAAGCTGACCAAGCTTACCTTTCTCGATCTGTCGCGAAACAGGATCAGCAACATCAACGTGACTGGCGTGATGAAGGATTTGGCCGACGCCGACCTCAGTTCCAACCAGATCGCCGACCTGCGGCCGCTCGCCTCGGCGCGGGCGCTGACGCGACTGGTTCTGGCCAGCAACAAGATCGACGACGTGTCGCCGTTGCGGTTTCTGCAAGAGCTCACGGCGCTCGACCTGTCGAAAAACCGCGTCACGGATGCGCGCGCCTTGATGGGCCTTACCGAACTCACCTCTCTTAACCTGCGCGCGAACCGTCTGGCCACGGTGCAGTCCGTCAGCGCCATCCTGCCATTCAAGCCTTCGCTGGACGGCAATCCGGTCTGCATCAGTCGACCGGAGCAATCGACCGCGGCCACCGGGAAAATTTTCGAAGCCTGCATCACGGCGATCAAGGAGGGAGACGTGGTGCTGGCAAACATGCAGACCGGCAAATGCCTGGCAGTTTCCGAGGGGCGCCTCGACAACAACGCGCCGGCCGTACAGTTCAACTGCGACGGCGACCAGTGGCGCCGCTGGAAGCTGGTCGAGACGAATGACGGTTTTCAGTTACAGAACGTGCGGACCGGAAAATGCCTGACGATTGCCGGCGGTGTCAGCACCGACAACAACATCCCGGCCCTTCAATTCGACTGCGACCGAGATCCGTCGCGGCGCTGGAAGCTGACCGCAACCGGCGACGGCTTCCAGGCTGAAAACATGCAGACGAGCAAATGCCTGACCATTGCCGGCGGGGTGAGCACCGATGACAACGTCCCTGCCCTCCAATTCAATTGCGACCGCGATCCGTCGCGGTTCTGGAGCATCCGGGCGGCCGACCCGGAAGTGTTGCTGGTGAACCGGCAAACCGAAAGGTGCCTTTCGGTCGCGGAAGGACGAACCGACAACAATGCACCGACGGTGCAATTCGACTGCGACGGCAGTCAATGGCAGCGCTGGAGGCTGGTCGAGACGGGCGATGGCTTCCAGGTGGCCAACGTCCGGACAAGCAAGTGCCTGACGATTGCCGGCGGACTCAGTACCGAAGACAACATCCCGGCCTTGCAGTTCAACTGTGACAGCGATCCTTCGCGTCGTTGGAACCTTGTCGAGACGCGCGACGGAGTTCAGGCGGAAAACGTCCAGACAGGCAAGTGCCTGATCATTGCCGGCGGGGTTAGCAACTTGAACAACATCCCGGCCCTTCAGTTCACTTGCGATCGCGAGCCGTCGAGCTTTTGGACCATCAAGACCGCGGACGAGATGTAGCGCTGCCATTGGTTCGGGCTGATTGAGCCGCATCGATCAGCCTGAGCCTCGAAAGGAGAAACCAGATGAACCGCATCGGCCAATCGCTGCTCCTTGTTCTGGTCATGCTCGTGGCCGCCGCCGCCGGCCCGGCCCGCGCGGACGAGCCGAAGGTTGTGCTGTTCGAGGATCCGGCGCTGGAGGCGAACCGGCTGCATTATCCGTTGCTTATCTCCGACGGGCGCGGCTACCGCATCCGCTGCAAGGACCAGGCGGACGAGGAAGCAGTGATCCGCGGACTTGGCTTCGCGACGGTTCCCTCGGAGGTGTTGACCGCCGTCGACAGCGCGATCGTCGCCGCGGATCCGGCCGCCAATCCGCTGCTGTGCCCCTCGGGCGAGACATACCCAATAAAGGTGTTCGCGTACGATAATGGCGGCGGCCTCATCTACTACTTGCAATTTCCCTCAGACTTCGGCGCGACGACATTTTCCGACCGGCTCTACATTCCATCCTGCGCACCGCTGGTCACCGAGTTGAAGCTCAATCTCGACCAGGCGCTGAACGCCGACCCCACGCCGTTCTTCGCCGGCAAGATCCACACCATCACGTGCCTCTCGGGCGCGCCGCTGGTCAACAAGCCGACCACCTTCGCGAAATGGTGCATCAAGGGCGACCGCACGCCGGCTGAAACGGCGACCGTGATGGCGGTGCTCGATTCAACGCCCGGCGGAGTCTCCGCGCTCGGCAACCCGGCCGCCTGCGCCACCGCACAGACCTTCCTGGAATCGATCACGACGCTGAACCTGAGCGGCAAGGGCGTGCAATCACTCGAGCCGATTGCGGTGCTGACGAACCTCACCAGCCTGTCGATCGCCGGCAACAACTCGATCGCCGAACTCGGGCCGCTGGCCAAGCTCAAGACACTGACCTTTCTTGATATTTCCGGCAATCACGTCAGCAACATCAACGCCCTGGCGCCACTGATCGCGCTGACGCGGGCCGACGTCTCCGACAACGACATCACCGACATCCGCGCGCTGTCGGCGCTGGCGTTGCTGACGAACCTCACACTCGACGACAACAAGATCGCCAGCCTTGAGCCGCTGCAATTCCTGCAGGCGCTCTCGATCCTGTCCATCGCCAACAATGGCCTCACGGGCGACATGCTCGATCCGCTCAGCGCGCTCGGCGGCCTGACCAGTCTCAACCTCGCCAACAACAAGATCGAAACCTTCGCCAATCTCGGCAGCTTCCCCTCGACGCTGGCCATCAATCTCAGCGGCAATCCAATCGTGGCGAATGGCGGGCAGAGCTTCGTTGACCTGTGCGTGCTGCACCGCGACGCGGCGACCCCGCTTGGGCAAACCATACGAGCCATGGTCGAACTGGAGGGTGGCGGGACGTGCTTGGTGGTCGGCAACAAGCTGCTGGCGACCACCGCACTCGATTTGTCGTCGAAGATCGTCAGCGATCTGCGTCCGCTCGCCACCTTACCGCAACTCACCTCGCTCAACCTGTCCAACAATGCCATCACGGACGTCTCGCCGCTTGCCGGCCTGACCAATCTCGGCACACTCAACCTGTCGAAGAATTCGATCGCCAATGTCAGACCGCTGGCAGCGCTGTCGGGCCTGATCAGTCTCGATCTTTCCGACAATCCCGTGCAGGCGAGCGACTTCCTGTCGGCATGCCTGATGCGGAACCAGACCGACTTTCTAACGCCCGCGCAAACCGCGGAAGTGAACGCGCTGCTATCGATCTCGGGCAAGACTGTTTGCGGCAGAGCCTATGACGATCTCAGTTCGCGCCAGTTCGCCGATGCGAAGAACCGCGGGTTGACCAGCGTCTCGCTCTTCCCGGTGATGGGAAATCTGACCTCCATCGACCTGTCCGACAACCAGTTGTCCGACGTCTCGGCGCTGTCGGCGGTACCGGGGCTGACGAAGCTTTGGATCCGCAACAACCAGATCCCCTCGATCCAGGGCATCCTCCAGCTGCGCCGCCTCGAACAACTGAACATCGACGGCAATCCCCTGTCGAACCTGATCGGCATCGGAATGCTCAACAAGCTGACAAAGCTCTATTTCTCGAACACACACGTACAATCCGTGACGCCGTTGGCAGACCTGCCGCTGCTCGAGGATGCCGGCATGCGCAATCTGCCACTGCAATACGCCAGCTTCGCTGAATACTGCATCGTCTACCGGTTCGATTCTATTGCGCTCGGCGACGCCCGCGGCTTCATGGCGGCGCTCGACAGCCGCATGCAGGCCGACCACGTCGACAGCGCAGATTGCAGTGCAGCGCAGAACTGGGCGCAGTCACTGACCAGCCTGACTCTGAACAAGAAATCGATCATCGCCGTCAACCCGGTGGTCCATTTCCGGGCGCTGGGCGAACTTAACCTCTTCGACAATGTGATCACCGACGCGTCGCCGATCGCTTCGCTGACAGGACTTCAGAAACTGAACCTCGCCACCAACCGGCTATCCGCGATCCCGCGCTTCGGATCGAGCGGGCTCAAATACATCTACCTGAACGACAACCAGATCACCAATGTCGGCAATCTATCGAACATGCCGGCATTGTCGGATATCGATCTGCGCAACAACCGGGTCTTCGATGCGCTGCCGCTTGGCTCGCTTCCGGCGCTGTCAGTCGTCGATCTGAGAGGCAATCGGATCGAGAACTTCGCTAGCGTCCATCCGGTGATCGGAAAGACCTATCTGGGCAACAATCCGGTCTGCTCCTTCCCGCAGCCGCTCCTCCCTCAAGTCGCCGAAGCCTGCAACCGCGAGCCGTGGCGCATCTTCGATGGAAACATTCACTTGCACGACGCGATCGCCGTCCAGCCCTCGGTCATCTGTCCGCGCCCGAACTGCTTACAGCTCATCATCGTGGGTCCGCAAATTCATCAGTAGTGCCTGCATCCGGAGAGGTAGTCCCATGTTCATAAAGACCCTTACCGCCCTCGCAGCCCTGGCCGCTGGCGCCGCAGTACTCGGCTCACCGGCCCGCGCCGAAGACAAATCTGCGACGTCGATTGTGCAGTTGCCCGCTGCGGGCGGCACTGTCACGCAGGAGGAAGGCAGCTTCACGCTGAACAACAATACGGGATCGGCGAACTTCACCGTGCCGCTACCCACCCTGCCGACGCGCGGCCAGTTCGGGCCGCAACTGAGCCTCACCTACAGCCAGTTCGCGGGCGATACCGGCAACGGGCTCGGTATCGGCTGGCAGTTCAATACCCAGGCGATCGCCGTCAATGACGATCTCGGCACGGCCGTGCCCGGCACCAAGCCAGGCGGCGATTTCTTCTCCCGCCTGTCGTATATGGGCGCGCGGCTCATCTTCCTCGGCAACCAGAACGGCGTCTGGGAGTACAAGCCCGAATATGCCGAGGATTTCGTCAAGATCCTCTACCACACTGGCGCGTTCGACGTCCTTTCGCTCGACCTGACGGGCGGCCTACACACCGACACCATCTCCTCCGGTTTCGAGGTGATCAACGCCAACGGAACACGGCTGATCTTCAGCGGCGATTCCTCCGTGGCAGAGGGCAATTTCGATGTAGCCGCGCCCTATGTCACGAAATGGCCCCTGGTGCTGCAGCTCAATGCCAACCGCGAAGCCATCCGCTACGAGTACCAGCGTTTCGGTGGACGCAGCTACCTGACAAACGCCAGCTTCGCCGGCGGTCAGAGCAGCTATCAGTTCGAGCTGATCGAGACGCAATCGACGCTCGTAAGCCACACCAATGGCAGCAAACAGGAGAACGCCCGGCTCTACGGCAAGGTGACGGCCAAGTTCAAAGACACCGTCTACGCCCAATGGTGCATGGGATATGTCGGCCGTGATACCAGTGACACGTCGAAGTTCGTCGTCCGGGCGCATCCGGACTGCCTGGCGAAGGCTCAGGCCGACCTCACGCCGCTCATCGACGCGCAGTCGGTCAATGTGCTCGACCAGCTGCGCGTGCTCTACCGGTATGGTGACACCGGCGGCGAGGCGCTGGCGCAATCGACGCTGAAGTTCCCGGACATCCATTTCGGCTATTCGTCGTGGACAAGCGCCGAACTGGCGTCGCGCCCCGTCGTGTTCGAAGCGCCGAAAATGGCGTTCGCCGGCGACATCCCGCCGCAGAATTTCGAATTGGCCGACCTCAACATGGATGCACTGGTCGACATCGTGCAGACCAAGGATGACGGCGCGACGGTGCATCTCGGAAGCGGCGACCTGAACAGCGCCTTCGGCGACACCAGCCAACTCGTGCTGTCGCGTCCGACCGAGGCTGGACTAATGCGCCAGATCGCCCCCCGGCTCACCGACAATCGCTTCGCTTTTGCCGACATCCTGGGCGACAGCTTCGTCGATATCGTCGAAATCGAAGACGGGCTGATGCACGTCTATGACGGCAAAGCCGACGGGACCTTCCCTTATCTCGGCCGCTCGATCCCGCTGCCCGGCGTCTCGCCAACGACATTCGCGGGCGGCAACGGCCGCTTCGCCGACGTTAATATGGACAGCCTGTCCGACATCGTCACGACGCGCCTCAATGCTGATGGCCGCACGGAATGGCGGATATTTCTCAATCTCACCCGGCGGCAGGCCGATGGGGGTTACAACGTCAATTTCGGAGCGCTTACCAAAGCGTTCCCATTCAACAGTCAGGACGGCCAGATACTCGGCCGCAACAATGTGCGGATGGTCGACATCAATGGCGACCGGCTGCCCGATCTCGTCGTCATCCGCCCGGCTGACCAGGGCTTCTGCCTCTATGAGAACCAGGGCGACATGTTCTCGAAGGACCCGAATGCGCTGCTGTTTGGCGACGCCGCGATCAACGATCCGGTCTGCGGTCACGGCAGCTTCTCGAAGATTGGCGGCATGCAGCCCGGCGATAACCTCGCCACAATGTGGTACATCGACGCCAACGGCGACGGCATCATCGATTTCGCGTCGATGGGCGAGCGCACTGACCAGATGCGCGTCTGGCTCGGCTTCGGCGACGGGACCTACCTGAAGGATCCGCTCAGCATCGCGCTCAATCTGCGGGTTCAACTGGGCGCGTCGACGCAGACCTTCGCTTCGCGCGTCGCAGACATCGACGGCGACGGCCAGAGCGAAATCATCGTGTTCCAGAAGCCGTCCGGCGACGAGGTGAAGCCCGTCGTCGTGATTGACTTCAACCGCACCGACACGGTGCAGTTGGTCAAGGCCAACCTGCTCACGGTCGTCGACTTCGATTCCGGCCGCCGGCACGACATTCGCTATGCGACTTCGATCGACGAGATGCTGCGCGACCGCGCCAACGGCCAGCCGACGCGCAACCTGCATTTTCCCGTTGTCGTTGCCAAGCAACTCGTCACGTCGCAGGGCATACCCGGCCAGGTTCGCGCCCAAGTGCAGACGGACGAATATTTCTACCACAATCCATTTTACGATGTGATCAATCGCCGTTTTATCGGCTTCTCGGACGTCGAGAGGATCGCGTACGGCGACGAGAACGCGGCCGGCCAGCGGGTCACGCAGCGCTCAAGCCTCGATCGCGAACAGTATTACACCTTCGCGGAAACGGCGGCTGACCTGAACCTCGCCGGCAAACTGAAGATCCGCAAGACCTATGAAGTGAAGCCCGAGGCGACGCTCGTCGCGAGCGCGGAGACGACCGAGACGCTCGATCCGTCGGCGGCGGCGCTGCACTCGCTGTCGACCGCCACGCGCACCCAGAAGCTGCCGACGACCGGGATGATGTTGAAGTGTGAGTCGTCGGTGTGGGAGACGTTTTCGCGTGGCGACGGCTCGTCCTATCTCAGAAAGGTCAAGGAGACGCTGACCGGTTCCGCCGGCGACGCCGAACAGCAGGACCCGGCCGATCCCGAATGTAAGGACCCGGTGAAGGTCCAGACGTATGCCGATTTCGACGAATTCAATATGCCCGCCTCGGAAACTGTGCAGGTTCGCGATATCCCGGGACCCGCGGATTTGACCATTCAGGGCTTTAGCCGCACCACCCAGACCGGGTATGCGCAGTCGCGTGCCGATCTCGCCGCGCTCAGCATTGTCAACGCCGCATCCGAGCGCCGTATCCTAACCGGAACGCGACTGCTCAGCCGTGAAAGCTTCACCTATCTAGCCGACGCGGGCGGTCGCATGGGCACCCGGACACTCGAAGTCTTTTCCGGCCTCAGCAACTTGCCGGCGTCGCTCGAGCAGTTCCGCAACGCCACCCGCACCCTCACCAAGAGAATGGGCTATGACGTCTTTGGCAACACCACCGCGCTGTCGGACGACCTTGGGCAGACAGAGGCCGTTCTCTACGAACAGACCGGCACCTCGCCGATGAGCCACACCAAGATGGCGGGTGGTGCGCCTGAGCTCAACCAGATCACGTCAATGACCTACGACGGGCCACGGGCCGGAGCTGTGCGAACGATGACGACTCCCCTCGGCATGGTCGTCACCAACGACTATGACGCGCTCGGCCGTAGGATCCATGAGGTGGCAGCCGACGGTGCGGAGAAATTCTACAGCTACAAGATCGGCGAGAGCGGCCTGCCCTCACTGATCTTGACATCGAAGCGCCGTTACGCAAGCGCTGCCCAAACTCCGGAAAGCGAAAGCGAATTCATTGCCGAGCTCGCCGCCTACAACGCCCGCGGCAACCAGATCGCCGACCTGGAAAGCGTTGCCGAGGGGGGCGTGCGGGTCCGCAACTTCGCGCTCTACAATCGCAACGAGAAACTGGTCTTCCGCTGGACCCCATTCGTCGTCAGGAGCTTCGGCGGTATCGACGATCTGAACCTGCAGAAGGTCTTCGAGCTGGGCGACGTTCCGCGTCCGGATCACGAAATCGGCAACACATATACCTACGACGCAACGGGCCGCATGGTGCGTGAGTCTTACCCGTCGGGCAAGGTTTCCGAGATGACCTTCGGGCCTTGGGGCACGCACACAATAACGACCTATGCCGATCAGTTCGATGGTACGGTGCGGAGCGAGGAATATTCGCTCAGCAACGAGAACGGGGTGACCGGCTTCATCGCCGCCAATGGCGACGGCGTGATGCAAATTTCCCGCTTCGTGCGCGATTCCTTCGGCTATTTGAGCGAGATTTGGCTGCCGGGCGAAACTGCGCCTCGACGGTTGATCTACAATTCGGTCGGCGACATCGAATTCCAGTCGATCCCCGGAATGGGCGACCGGTACGCCTTCTACGACGCGCGCGGGCGGCAATCAGCGATCGCGCGCGTCGGCGTGAACGGCGAAGCTTCCGTGCAGACGTCCACCTACGACTTCCTTAACCGCAAGCTCACAGAGGTTGACGACGGTGTCCTCCATCTCGAATACCGCTACGACCGGGGCGTCGAGATAGCCTCTGCGGCCGGGTTCGAAGTGCCGATCGCGTTGCCGCTCGATAAAATAACCGAGGTCATCATCCACGATCCCAACGGCCTGTTCGATGCGGCCGAACGCTACGCCTACAACGCGAACGGCCGCATGACCGCCAACGAGGTGGAGATCAACCACGCAAAGTATGCCGATCGCTTCCATCACACGCTTGATGGCCGGATCGATTCATCGATCGGCCCACGCGGCCTGACGTCGAAATTCGCGCTCGGACCGGACAAGAATCTCCGCTCCGTGACGGTATCCCATCCGGACTTCGCCGGCCCGCAGAAAGTGATCGAGAACATCACGTACAATCCGGAAGGACGGGTCGAGCGCGTCAACTACCGGCTCGGCGCCTTCACGCAGATGACCTACGATCCGACGACGCTGTTCCTGACGCATATCGTCTCGCAAGCGGGAGGCGTTCCGCTGCAGGACTTGACCATGGCTTTCAACTCGAACGGCTCCATCACACAGATCGTCGATGCGCTGGGCAGTGGCGCCGGCGACGCGACCCATGTCGACCGTTCCGGCACCTTTCACTATGACTTCAAGAACGAGCTCGTGAGTATCGATCGCTATGGCAAACATGCCGAATTCGGCTATTCGCCTGCCGGCACCTTCGCCCGCAATGACGAGCTCGATCCCGGAGCACGGATTGTCCCGGCGGCAGCCAGCGCGACCGGCCTCATTCCGGCCGGCAGCGCGTCCAAGCCATATGGTTTCGATGGCTTCGGCCAGCTGGCGACGTCGCCGAACCTTACCGGCACTGTCTTTGACATCAACGGCCGGCTCATCCGAGCGCAAACCGTGACCAACGACGTCTTCTACGGCTACGACCAGACCGGTCGACGCCTATACAAGAAGATCGTTACTCCGGACGGATCGAAGCCAGACCAGCTTTATCTCTATCCAGTGGAGACATTCGAGGTCGGCCCAAAGGGCGAAGAGAGCTATGTCAACATTGCCTCGACCAAGTTGGTGCGGCTCGAGCACGGCACCGGTAAATGGTTCTATTACCTCAAGGATCATATCGAGAGCAGCGACTATGTGATCGCCTCGGGCGGCGCCCCGGTCGAGCAAATGCTCTATCGCGCATACGGAACCGAGCACAAGCCGGAAGTACTGGCTCCTGCCTGGGCCGATCACTTGACGGATATTTCGGGCGAGTTGCCGCGCGAAAAAACCCACCATCGGTTCACCGGCAAATATCTCGACGACGATACCGGGCTCTACTACTTCGGTGCCCGCTACTACGATCCGGCCCTTGGCCGCTTCGTCTCACCCGACCCGCTGTATGTCGGCGATCCTGAGCGCTGCACCGGCAACCCCACATCATGCAATCTCTTCGCATATGCCAACAATAATCCGATGGCCTATATCGACCCGACAGGTCTCAAGGAGATCGTGGCCGGCGATGCCGCCTATCGGCGGCAAGTTGAGGAGGATATCCAACGCACAGACCCGACTGCCCGAGTCGACAGCAAGACCGGCGAGGTTTCGCAAAGCTGGCTCCACGGCGCCTGGCTCGACGTCAAGGACTTCTTCGTACCCGGTACCGGGATGGATACAGGGCGCGAACTCACCAAGAGGATTGTCGACAGCCCAGAAACGGTGACGATCCAGAACGTGGCCGGCCGCACCGGAACCGATCTCGCCGATCACACGAAGGATCCGACGACGACACCGGGAGGAGCGGTCATCTCTTACGATCCGGCGGCAGCCCGTATCCGCACGTCGAGCGAGTTCGACAAATCGACCGGCACGGTCGCGACAAACCCGGCCGATCCCGGCATCGTGCTCGCCCATGAGCAAATCCACGCCTCCCACATCCAGGCGGGACAGATTTCCGGCATGGGTCCAGCCACCTACAACGGGCTTGATGGAAAGCCACATACCTCCATGGACGAGGAAGCGCGGACCGTCGGTGTCGGCGGAACGCCGCGGCCTGACGACATAACGGAGAACCAATTGCGCGACATGCTCGGTATCAAGCCGCGCAACCACTACAACTGATTCGCGGCAACGCAGAAGGACGGAGGCATGACATGCGTAACTTCCCTCTCTCTACGGCAGCGCTGGCCGGGCTGGCGATGCTCATCACTGCGGCGGCCCTCGCTCAATCCATGAACCCGCAGATGAAGGAGCCGCAAGCGATGCCACTCGATTTCCTGACCTGGATCGATCGTGACGCAGACTGGCTGCAGAAGCAAATTGCCGCACTTGGCGGGTCGGGAAAGCTCACCATCGATGGCGGCATTCTGGAGACGACCGACCTTGATACGTTGAAGGCAGCCAATCGCATTCGTGCCTTTGCCTACCTCGCGACCAAGGGGCTGAGGCCTCCCTATTTCGATCTGACGATCGCTGCGGGTGACGCGACGAAGCGGTGCGTCACGCAATTCCCCCGCAGCATTGCTCCAGGCATCGGTCCCATGGATTTTGCAAGGAAGAGTTTCCCGGCGGACGCTGCCGACCAAACCGAACTGAAATCCTGCACGGTCGCAGGTCAGGGTAAAGACTATGCCGGGCTTGACCGGGCGACCTTTCGAGATCGCTACTTCGATGCATCAGGCACATTGAAGCCGGAATTTCGCAACCTCGGCGACGATCCCGCTTTCAGAGCCAAGGCGATCGACGAGGGCTTCTTCCTGGCGACGGAGGATTATAGCGGCCTGTTGCAGCTGGACCTGCGGTAGGCTAGCCGCGAGGTAGCAAGCAACATCTGGCGCCGACGAAGGGCTAGACTGGTATTGTCCACGTGCTTTGTGGGGGCCGACCAGCGCCAGCACCAAGCGGGCCGGTCCTTGTCGCCTTCTCCGCGCCTTCCCGGTGTGCCAATGCCAGAGATAGGAATATCGGAAGACCTGTGCGACTTTGGTTTTGGCTCAGAGAGCTCGTCGTGAGATGGTCGAGACTCGGCTCCATGCGGAGGCTTCGACCGCAGCGATATCGTCCTTGTTGAGCTCCGCTATCAGCTCGACCCGCCTGTCGCGCCCAACAGCCGGACAAAACCCCCGTAGGCCAGCAGCACGGCGCGTGCCGCCGTTTTGGTGATGACGACCGGATTGCGGACCGAGGTATCCTCATGAGCGCCGAAGTCTTTCTCGAGAGGGCGGCGGCGGTGACGATGGCGGTCATCGGCGTGACCGCTTTATTCCCGAATAGAGGCGCTTTTCGCGCTTTCCGCGAGTGCCTGGCGCCAACCAAATGGAAACGAGCCCGTGGCAAGGCTGCTTGCAAGATCCAGCTGAAATCGCAGCGAGACGGGCTGATGCCGCCTACGCGCTCAACTGCGTGCCGTCCTTCGACCGCCGGGATTTTTCTAGCCGGAGTTTTGACCGACGACGACCACGCCGGCTCGCTCACAAAAACAACAAGGCCCACTCCCGGGCCTTGTCGTATCAACTCTGCTGTCGGCCCTGCCCTCAGTTTCCCGTCATCTGCTTGGCATTTTCCGGCGTGATCGCGGTCGTGTCCACCGTCACCGTCGGCTCCACCGACGAAGCACACTCAAGCAGGATCTTTTTCGACATCTCGATCGCTTCCTTGGCGCCGGTCGGGTAGGTGAAGGTTGCCGCCCAGTCGCCCTTGGCCACGGCCTCGATGCCGCCGGCCGGACCCGGCAGGCCATCAGTGCCGATGATCTTGACCTGCTTGCCCGCGCCCTTGGCTGCGAGCAGCGCACCCGCCGCCATCATGTCGTTCGAGGCATAGAGCACCTTGATGTCCGGGTGCGCTTGCAGCATGGCGGAAAAGGCGGTCTGAGCTTTGTCGGGCACCCAGTCGGCGGCCTGCTCGGCCACCACTTGGATTTTGGCATTCTCCTTCACACCGTCCTTGAAGCCGTTGAGCCGCTCCACCGCTGGCGTCGAACTCGGCAGCCCTTCAAGCACCGCCGCCTCGCCGCCTTCCGGGAGCAGGGTCTTTGCGGTGTATTTGCCCGCTTCGAGCGCGATCTTGTAATTGTCGCCGCCGATGAAGGCGGTGTAGTCCTTGCCGGGGTCGCCTACCGTTTTGCGGTCTAGTTCGATGACGGGAATGCCGGCATCCATCGCGCGCTTCACCGCCGGGGTTATGGGTGCTGCCTCGAAGGGCGAGATCAACAGCAGATCAACTTTCTGGGTTATGAAGTTGTCCACCTGCGAGGTCTGCGTGTTGACGTTGCCGGCGCCGTCGGCGATCTGCAGCGTGAACTGCGGCACATCCTTGACCGCCGCGGTCAGCTCGTCATTGACATGCTGGCGGTAGGGCTCGGCATTGTTCGCCTGCGAAAAGCCGATGATGAACTGGCCGTCCTTGGCGCAGGCCTTGACCATCGGGTCGGCCGCTTGGGCAGCACCCGCCATGCACAGGCAAGAGCCTGCCAGAAAGGCGACCTGCAGGGCGCGCCTCGATCCTTTTTCCATCGTTGTCATGCTTGCTCTCCTCCTCGTCGGGCCTATGGCCAGACCTTGGTTTCATGGTCTTCCAAATGCTGCCGCCGGCCTCCTATCGTCCCAAACCCTCGCGGCGGCGAACGAGGGATTGAAGCACTGCCGCCACAACGATGATCGCGGCGGTCGCGAGCAGCTGCATGGCGGGGGTAACGTTGTTGAGCTGAAGGATGTTGGCGAGCGCGCCGAGCATGATGGTGCCGGCAACGGTGCCGACCATCGAGCCGGCGCCGCCGAACAGGCTGGTGCCGCCGATGACCACGGCCGCGATGGCCGTGAGCTCATAGCCCATACCGTCATTGGCGCTGCCGAAGTTGAACTGACCCGCATGCACGACGCCGGCAAGGGCGGCGGCAAATCCGGTAATGGCATAGACCGAGATCTTGACCATAGAGACAGGAACGCCCGAAATGCGCGCCGCTCGCTCGTTGCCGCCGACGGCAAAGACATAGCGGCCGAAGCGCGTGGTATTCAGTACCAGGGTAGCAATAGCGGCGAAGACGATGAAGACGATGGTCGCCACCGGCACTGTGTTGTTGAACAGGCGCTCGCCCAGTACCGCGAAGACAGGTGGCGCCAGGCCGGGCCCCTCGCCATAGGAAATATTAATGTACTGGTTGCCGGAAACGACCAGCGCGAGACCCCGCGCCGCCTGCAGGCCGGCGAGCGTGACGATGAACGGCTCAAGCCGAAAGCGGCTGGAAATGGTGCCCTGGATCACGCCGAAGACGGTGCCCATTACCAGCACCGCGAGAATGGTCGGGATAAGCCCGAAGCCGCCGGAGATCATCATCGTCGCGGTGACGACGCTGGAGAGACCAAGCACTGCCCCCACCGAAAGGTCGATGCCGGCGGTGATAATGACGAAGGTCATGCCGATGGCGATAATGCCGGTCTCCGACACGGCGCGCACGATGTTGGCCATGTTGTCGGGCGCAAGGAACAGTATCTCGCCATGGCGCCTGGGCGAGAAGATGACGCCGCCGATCGCCACCAGCACCAGGCCGATCAAGCTTTGGAAGCGCACGATCAGCGCGAGTGGATCGCGATGCTTTGCGGCCGGTGCGGCTAGCACCGGACCGCTCGCAACCGAAATCTTCTGTTCGGACATCACGCCTCCCTGCCATTTGCCGCTGCCATCACGGTGTGCTCGTCAACGCCACCGGTGAATTCCGCTACATTGCGCCCCTGGCGCAGCACCACGATGCGGTCGCACAGGCCAATCAGCTCCGGCATTTCGCTGGAGGCAACTAGGATGCCCAGGCCTTGTGCAGCCAACTGCCGCAGCCGCTGATAGATCTCGCCCTTGGCGCCGACATCGACGCCGCGCGTCGGCTCGTCGAGCAGCAAGAGCCGGGGATTGCCACGTATCTCCTTGGCCAGCACCACCTTCTGCTGGTTGCCGCCGGACAGCGCGCCGACCGCGATGTCGGGATTCTTCGGCCGAATGTCGAACTGGCCGAACGATTGTTTCACCGCCTCGGCCTGGCGGCCCGGCGACATCAGTCCGCCCGGCGATATTCGCCGGATCACCGACATGACGAGGTTGAGGCCAACCGCCATCCTCAGCATTAGGCCACTGCCACGGCGGTCGTCGGTGACGAAGGCGATGCCGGCAAGGCGCGCGGCTCTGATCGAATCAAGCTTGATCGGACGGCCGGAAATGACCACGCCGCCCTCCCATTGGCCGGAAAGGCCGGTGCCGTAAAGCGCGCTCAAGAGCTCGGTGCGCCCTGCCCCCATGATGCCGGCCAGCCCGACGATCTCGCCTTCATGCACCTCGAGTGAAAGCCCTGTCGGGGCCTGCCAGCCGGCGCTTTCGCGCGCTAGCCGGAAGCTGGCATTGCGCAGGCTGAGCAGAGCCCGGCCGACGGCCGTGGTGCGCTGGGGATAGAGTTCGTCCAGTGGGCGCCCGACGAGCAGCCGCACCAGTTCGGCCTGCGGTGTGTGCGGATCGGTGATGCCGGCTACACGTCCGTCCCGCATCACCGTCACCCGGTCCGCGATCTGCGGCACTTCCTCCAGACGGTGGGAGATATAGACGATGCCGACGCCACTGGCGGCGAGCTTGCGCATGATGTCGAACAGCCTCTCGACCTCGCCCACCGTTAAGGCCGCCGTCGGCTCGTCCATGATCAAGACCCGCGTCGCATAGGACAACGCTTTGACGATCGCAACGACCTGGCGTTGCCCTATCGAGAGGTCGCCGACTAGCCCAGCGGGATCGATAGCCAGTTCGATAGCTTCCAGACGCTTGCGAGCTTCGCGGCGCATCCCCGCCACATCGAGCAGTCCGCCCGAGCGCATCAATTCGCGGCCAAGGAAGAGGTTTGACGCCACATCGAGCGTTGGAACGAGATCAAGCTCCTGAAAAATGGTCGCAATTCCGGCCGTCTGCGCCTCGCGCGGGTTGTTGAACCGCACCGGCTTGCCGTCAATCTGGATTGTACCTTCGTCGGGTGCGTAAACTCCCGACAGCAGATTCATCAATGTCGATTTGCCGGCGCCGTTCTCGCCCAGCAGGGCGTGGATCTCGCCTGGCTTGAGATCGAAATCGACACCGCGTAGTGCCTGAACGCCGCCGAAGCGTTTCACGGCCCCTGTCACCGATAGAAGCGGCGCGCTCATGCCGGCCTCCCGCAGGATTGACGGGTATGCAGCGTCGCCTGAAGCCGCACCGAGCGGGGCTCTGTATCCGTTGATGCAATTCGGGCGCTAAGCAGCGATGCGGCCTGCCGCCCGATTTCGGCGCAAGGCTGCGCAATAAGGGTCAGTTGCGGCTCAAAACAATCGGCCCATTCGAAGTCGTCAAAGCCGACAAGTGAAAGATCCCGAGGTATTTCGAGACCTTTTTCGCGAACCGCTCGGACCGCTCCGATCGTCGCCATATTGTTGCCGGTGACCAAGGCCGTAGGCGGCGAAGGCAACGACAACATCGCGCGGGTCGATGCCGTAGCGCTCGCCGTGTCGACGTTCCCTGGCTGCAGATATTCCGACACGTAGGCAAGTCCGTTAGCCATCAAAGCTGACTTGAACGCATCGATACGTTCGCGAGTCGTAGCAAGGCCCGGCTGCCCTGCAATGAACCCAATCCGCTGATGGCCGAAGGATGCGACGTGATCGATAAGAGCGCGCATCGCAGATTGGTTCTCAACGCCGATCTGGTCAAATCGTTCGTCGGCAAACCGGTCGATCAGAACGCAGGGAACCATTTTCTCGGCAAGGTAATTGGTGGCTCGCTCTGGGGCACCCGAGGGCGCCAAAATAACGCCGTCAACACGTCGTTGATGGAAGGCGCGAACGACCGCAAGCTCCCGATCAGGATCGTCCTGCGTGTCGGAAAGGAAAACCATGAGGCCAAGACGCGCGCATTCCGCTTCCACGGCACAGATGATGTCAGTGAAATACGGGTTCGAGATCGCCGAAATCGCCAAGCCGACGCTGTTGGTTGAAGCGACCTTGAGGGAACGCGCCAGCCCATTGGGCTGATATCCAAGCAAAGCAATCGCTTCGTTAATGGCTCTCGATTTCGCAGGCGAGACAAAGCGCGTGCGGTTGATCACATGTGACACCGTTGAGACCGACACCCCGGCACGAAGGGCTACCTCAACCATCGTTGCCATTGCGGCTCAAACGGAGTGCTACTCGCAAGCGCTCCTCCCTGATGTTGCGCTTTAAACCCGCTCTGTCCTGGCGGATACAATAACCCTAGTGCCATCGAAACGTTTGCGCAATCGATTCGATAGTCGTTTTGATCTGATTAGACTAATGTTGTCTCGAATGAAGCAAAGCAGACATACGACGTCCGCTCGCTCACCACCCGAACTTTGTGGGCACGTTTAGGAACGGTGCGCGAGCAGATACCAACCCGTCGGAAAGATCACGGTCCCGAGAGACGCTTCAATCTGGCGTCACGCACCTTATCGGCTCGCTGGCGGCACTGGCGGGACATCGTCGGCTATTTCCTGCCTGAGCCTTGGTCCTTTGCTGAGCCGGCGACCGAGCGCATCGACGAAATTGTCGTAGCGCTGCAAGCCCTTGGCGCGCGCCTCCGCTTGCGCCGATTCCGGCAAGGCTGGAGTCGAGTTGAGCCAAAACCGGACGAACAATGCTAGCGTCTCAATAGCAATTCCGACGTCACGCTCGACCCGCTGCACGCGTCGATCGATCTGGTCGAGGCGGCGAGTGATCGCCGCTTGCTTTCGTTCTTCGGCGTCCGGCGACAGGAACGACGCGAGCGCAGCCTCGGCGACCAGTGACAGCGAGACCTCGCGCCGCCCAGCGTAATCCGCCAGTGCCCTCATTATGTCAGGGTCGAGATAGGCAGACAGACGTCTTTTCTTGGCGTTCTTCATGCGCTCAAAGCTCAATGCCATCATTGGGGTCAAGGGCGGCCTGACGAGCTGCGCGTCTCATGGCTTGATCGACACTGCGGCGACGAACGGCGTCATCATCGGGCTCGTCCCTGTCGAGGTCGAACTCATCGTCGCAGCGTGCCGTTCGTTCCGGCGCGATGTCTTCGTGTTCGGGAAGCTCGGGCTGGCGGCGAATGCCGCCATTGGCCGGATCCTCGTCCTGCTGATCCCTGGCAAGCCTCAGCTTGCGAGATTTGCCTTCCGGCTCAGCAAGAAGTGTCGTGTCGGTCCAGTCGTCAGGGCGAGCGTTCTGCGTTGTCCCTCCGGTCCTTGGTGGCGGCAAGACGCGCTCGGCAAGACGCGGGTCGGCAAAGTAGCGTGCCTTCTTCGCACGGACTGGGAACTGGCCCGAGATCATAATGATCGCCTCGGTCGGCGGCAGCTGCATGATCTCGCCCGGCGTCATCAGTGCACGCGCCGTTTCCTGCCGCGACACCATCAGATGCCCGAGCCAGGGCGACAATCTGTGCCCCGCATAGTTCTTCATGGCGCGCAACTCGGTCGCGGTCCCCAGAGAGTCTGAGACGCGCTTGGCCGTCCTCTCGTCATTCGTGGCGAAGCTCACCCGCACATGACAATTGTCGAGGATGGAATTGTTCGGTCCGTAGGCCTTCTCGATCTGATTGAGCGATTGTGCAATCAGGAACGACTTGATGCCATACCCGGCCATGAAGGCCAGCGCGCTTTCGAAGAAATCGAGCCTGCCAAGCGCGGGAAACTCGTCCAGCAGCATCAAAAGACGCTGCCGGTGATCCTTCGCGTGAAGATCTTCGGCGAGCCTGCGGCCGATCTGGTTAAGCACGAGTCGGATCAGCGGCTTTGTGCGACTGATGTCCGATGGCGGCACGACCAGATAAAGCGTCGTCGGCCGTGCCTCCTCGACAAGGTCTGCGATCCGCCAGTCACAGCATGACGTCACCTTGGCCACAACTGGATCGCGGTAGAGGCCCAGAAAACTCATGGCCGTCGAGAGCACGCCGGAACGCTCGTTCTCGGACTTGTTAAGCAGTTCCCGAGCAGCCGACGCAACGACGGGATGCGGGCCTGCATCACCCAAATGCCGCGTCAGCATCATGGCGCGCAGCGTTGCCTCGATTGGCCGCTCTGGATCGGAAAGGAAGTTCGCCACGCTTGCGAGGGTCTTGTCTTTCTCCGCATAGAGCACGTGCAGTATTGCGCCGACCAGCAACGCATGGCTGGTCTTCTCCCAGTGGTTGCGGCGTTCCAATGTGCCTTCTGGGTCGACCAGGACATCCGCCACGTTCTGCACATCTCGAACTTCCCACTCGCCCCGTCGCACCTCCAGCAGAGGATTGTAGGCTGCTGATCCAGCATTGGTCGGGTCGAACAGAAGCACCTGGCCGAAACGGGCCCGCCATCCGGCCGTCAGTTCCCAGTTTTCGCCTTTGATGTCGTGGACGATTGCCGAACCCGGCCAGGTCAGTAGTGACGGCACCACCAGGCCGACGCCTTTGCCGCTTCGGGTCGGTGCGAAACATAGCACGTGTTCCGGACCGTCGTGGCGCAGATAGTGTCGGCCCAACATACCCAGGATCACCCCATCCTGACCGATCATCCCAGCGGCCTTGATTTCGTCTCGCGTCGCCCAGCGCGCCGAGCCGTAAGTCGTGGTGTCCTTTGCCTCGCGCCCCCGCCACAGCGACATCCCGATCGCTGCGACGATAGCCATGAGGCTTCCGCTCGCCGCAATCGCCGCGCCCTCCAGGAAGACCTTCGGCGCGTAGGCGTCGTAGAAAAACCACCACCAGAAAAAGGCTGGCGGCGGATAAACGGGCTGTCCAGCCAATTCGAACCACGGCGGACCGAGTTGGCTTTGAAAGCCGAGCCGCCCTGCCGTCCACTGTGTTGCTCCCCATGTCGTCGCGACGACGATCAGAAAGGCGGTGAGTATCTGGCCCCATAAAACCTTGCTTGCCGGCATCGGTCGTTTCCCAAATGGATGATCGGAACAACCGAAAAGCTCGAATTCCTAAATCCGCAAGAAGAAAGGGGCGGTCGAAGCAGCATGGCGTACCCGGACGTGGAAAGACTTGCCCGATGCGGGCTCGAATGTTGAACGAGCATCGGGGGGCTGCTTTCTTCTGGAGCCGTTGAGCCGCTACTTTGCCCAATGATAATTAGTTGTCTCGGCTCAGATGCATTTGACGAGATGGACGGGTTCTTGGAGAACCGCGGATTGCCCACGACCAAATGAACAAGAGCCCTCGGCGGCGCGCCGAGCCGGAGAACGCTCTAGTCCCGGCAAGTGGTGGTCAGCCGGAATTGACGTTCTGCTGAGCTCGAATCTTACCGCCTCCCTGATCGGTAGCGCGATAGATCCAGAGCCGACTCGATGAGCAGACCCATCAAGTCTGTTCAATTTTGTTAATCAATTCAGTCACATCAACTATTGCCATGGACTTTCGTTGGAACTGTTGCAAGCCGCGCCGGCCTCACGGGTCGCGGAATCTATTGGGCCGCACCAAAGTTCCAGATGTCCCGATGCAGGCGCCACGTCCCGTCGTCCCCTTTTTTCCAAACGACAATGTACTTGCCCGCAACGGTGGAAGGGGCACCGCCTTTGCTCGGCACACCGAGCGTAAATGCGCCAACTTCGTAGGCGAGATTCCCGCTCTCTTCCACTTCCAGCGCCTTCAGGGTGAGATTCTTCATCCCGGCCTTGATTGCGCCCTGCCAGAATTCTTCCACGCCCTTGCGGTCATCGACGCGTTTGCCGTCGGGTGGCAGCAGGGCGGCATCGTCGGTATACATTTGACCTACCGCTGCTGCGTTTCCGCTGTTGAAGGCGTCCATGAATTTTACCAACGCCGCTTCGATGTCCTCACGAGCCGAGTGGGCGGCCGCAGACAATGCAGACGAAACAAGCAGCACAGCAGCAAATGCAAATGACTGAACCAGTCTCATTTCGTCCTCCCTTGCGTGCCCGACATGCCCACCCGATGAATAGCGCCGACCCAAGGGCGCCGCGGCGCGTTCGATGGCCAGGCGCCTATTTTATTAGACTTATCTGATATGACGGCGCAAGCGCAACTGCGACCCTCGGAATGACCAGCGTAGCAGCTGCCGGAGAACTTCAAAGCGGCGGCTACCGCCTCACTGCCCTCCTCGTCTCGACGAAAGAGTTCGTTCGAATGATGCTTTTCCGTGGCTTTGCTCGCAAGTTTTCGTCAGCCAGCACAGGGCCTCCTCTTACGGTCGCTGGTCGTCAAGGCCCAGCGGCCACTAGCTGACAGTCCCCCCCGTAGCCAAGCCGCTGGGCCCCTCGACGTGGGGAACGAGCATTGGAGAGATGTCTCGCTTTCCGTTACAGCCCGAAGGCGGGTGACAGATGACCGCGTCAGCCTCTCCACTCCGAGCTACGTTTTCACGCATTCGATCAGGCACAGCTCTCTCGGGCTAGCGCGCCAAGCATGAGTCAGCTCCCGAATGAGCAGGTGCCGCCCAGTTCAGCTTCGGCCCTTGCGCGCGCAAAGTATTGGGCGAGATCGATCGGCAGTCCGATCGGCAAATTGGGGCAGCGATGGCGAGAATGAATGCCAGGAACTTCCCTTCGGTGCCGCTTCGTCGATCTGTCTGCCGAGAAGACGCGCGCTGCGTGCCGCCCCTCATACCGCAGAGAACTCACTTCAGGTCACACACACACGACGCCACCGAGATCCTGCATCACTTTTCTACTCCGACGCCGCCACGTCACCAAGATCAGTCGCAAGCGTGATCGCGGCTATCGATCGCGCACCAGAGCGCTCTATGAGTGAGCCCCGAACGGCGCGCTCGAGCAATCCGGCTCGACGTAAGGCGGGCCATCCGTGCCGGCCTCGTGACTAAGACGGGCGAATGGCGGTTCCTGGACTCACCTTTTTGGTCTGAAGTCGCTTCCTTGAGCCGGTGGCGGAGTTCTTGCTTGATCGACCTCAGCACTGTTTTAGAATCGGTTTTCGGAAAATTTGTCTTGTGGCATCAATTTTCATGGGATAGGATCATTTTTCATAGGTTTTGCCGACTAAACCAAAATTCAATGGAAGGATTCGCGTTTCATGCCTGCGGTGCAACAGCACCAATTTTCAGGTCCTGTTACCGTTTTTCAGGAAATCCGCCTTCCTGAAACGGCGACCCCGGCCGGGTACAGCGCCCTGATCGGAGCCTACAGGCTCGCCGCGCCCTTGCCCCGTAGGTTGTTCGCCACTGGCGAGCATCATCGCATTACCGAACGGGATGGCTGGCGGATCATGACCCCCCGCCATGCCCCAAATCCTACCCTCGAAGGCCACCTGACCTTTGCGCTCAAGTACGAGGGACTGGACCTTGCCGTCCTCAAGCGGCTGTTCCAAGTGACCGGTCCCGCGCCGATCGAGGCGCTGGTCCGTGAAAGCCCGACCGGCAGTTATGCCCGCCGCATCTGGTTTTTATATGAATGGCTGAGGGACGCGCGTATCGATCTGCCGGACGCGGAGGCCGGACGATACATTCCGGTTGTCGATCCCGAGCTGCAGTGGCCCGGACCCGACAAGACCGCTTCGCGCTATCGCGTAAGGGACAATCTCCCCGGCACGCGTGAGTTCTGCCCTCTGGTGTTCCGCACCAAGATTCTCGAAAAATTCATCGGCCTTGAACTACCGCGGCGCGCGGAGGCAATCGTAGCGGACGTGCCGCGCGACCTCCTTGCTCGGACCGCCGCCTTTCTTTTGCTCAAAGACTCGCGATCAAGCTATGCGATCGAGGGCGAGCACCCGCCGCAAGATCGCATCCAGCGCTGGGGCCGCGCCATCGGCGAAGCCGGCCGCTGGCCGATCGATCGCGATGAGCTGCTGCGTCTGCAAAGAATTGTACTTGGTGACGCTCGTTTCGTAAGACTTGGCTTCCGAAAAGAAGGAGGTTTCGTCGGTGAGCATGATCGAGACAACGGTACGCCCTTGCCCGATCACATCAGCGCTCGGCCCGAGGACCTGCCGCGGCTAATCGATGGAATGGCGGCGTTCGATCAGGGCCCCGCGCAAAAGCTTGATGCAGTCGTAGCCGCCGCAATCCTCGCCTTCGGCTTTGTCTATATTCACCCGTTCGAGGACGGAAACGGCCGCATTCACCGCTACCTAATCCACCACGTCCTTGCCATGCGCGGCTTCAATCCGCCGGGAGTGGTCTTTCCCGTCTCGGCCGCGATCCTGGACCAGATCAACGAGTACAGGGGCGTGCTCGAGAGCTATTCGCAGCGCCTTCTGCCGTTGGTGGAATGGGAACCGACGCCGCAATTCAACGTCCGGGTGCTGAATGACACCGGTGATTTCTACCGGTTCTTCGATGCAACCCCGCACGCCGAATTCCTCTATGCTTGCGTTCAGCGGACGATCGAACGGGACCTTCCCGAGGAAACCGCATTTCTGCAGCGCTACGATCAGTTCCGGCAGCAGGTGGACGCCTTTATCGACATGCCCGAGCGGTTGACCGATCTGCTCTTCCGTTTTCTTCACCAGAATGATGGCCATCTATCGAACCGCGCGCGCGAGAAGGAATTCGCCGCGCTGACCAGTGACGAGGCAGGAAGAATCGAGGCGATCTACGCGCAAACCTTTGGTGCCCATTGAAGGTGTGATCATCAGGATCGATTTTTAGTCCGACGGTTTGCGATTCCCTTGTCCCTGCCTTCATCTCCGACGCTTGACTTGTCGCCGAGACATGCACGATTTTTTCCGCACGGTCTGACCGGCCGCCGATCAGCCGCGGCCAGAACGCGCTTGACAAACCGGAGCGGTCCCGTCCAACCTCACGCATTCACCAGGGGAGTCCCGGCAAGGGGCTGAGATACTGCTGGCTTTCGCGGCGCAGTGACCCGTTGAACCTGATCCAGTTCATACTGGCGTAGGGACGGTGCAAGCGCTTTGCGGGAGTTTACGCCCGAGGTCCTGTTTCGGCAGGTCGCTAGAAGCGTCTTTTCATCCTTCCGGCACAGAACTGGGTCTCCAATGCAACGAGCAAAGGAGCCTCAAGATGAATGCCCTCACCCCCGCCGTCTCGACGGGACCGCTGCCTGCCTCACGCAAAATCCACAAATCCGGTACCATCCACCCGCAGCTCAGGGTGCCGATGCGCGAAATCTCCGTCCATCCGACGGCAGGCGAGCCGCCGGTGACCGCTTACGATCCGTCCGGCCCCTATACCGACCCGACTGTCGAAACCAGCATCGAAAACGGCCTTGCACGGCTTCGCCATGAATGGGTCACCGCGCGCGGCGATGTCGAAGCCTATGACGGCCGCCACGTCCGGCCAGAAGACAATGGGTTTGCGGCGGGCGAGCGCCTAACACCGGAATTTCCAGTCCGCAACCGGCCACTCCGGGCCCAGACCGGCAAGGCGGTGACACAGCTTGCCTATGCGCGCGCTGGCATCATCACGCCCGAAATGGAGTTCGTCGCCATCCGCGAGAACCTTGGTCGCGAGATCCTGCACGGCAAGCTTGAGCGCGACGGCGAGGCCTTCGGCGCGGCGATCCCCGACTTCGTCACGCCTGAATTCGTCCGCCACGAGGTGGCGCGCGGACGCGCGATCATTCCCGCCAACATCAATCATCCCGAGAGCGAACCGATGATCATCGGCCGCAATTTCCTGGTCAAGATCAACGCCAATATCGGTAACTCCGCCGTCACATCGTCGATGGCTGAAGAGGTCGAAAAGATGGTGTGGGCGATCCGCTGGGGCGCCGACACGGTGATGGATCTGTCGACCGGCCGCAACATCCACAACATCCGCGAATGGATCGTCCGCAACTCGCCGGTGCCGATCGGCACGGTGCCGCTCTACCAGGCGCTCGAGAAAGTCGGCGGCATTGCCGAGGATCTTACCTGGGAGGTTTACCGCGACACGCTGATCGAACAGGCCGAACAGGGCGTCGACTATTTCACCATCCATGCCGGCGTGCGGCTGCACTACATCCCGCTGACCGTTGACCGGGTCACGGGTATCGTCTCGCGCGGCGGCTCCATGATGGCCAAATGGTGCCTGCACCATCACCGGGAAAGCTTCCTCTATGAGCACTTCGCCGAGATCTGCGACATCTGCCGCGCCTATGACGTCTCCTTCTCGCTCGGCGACGGCCTTCGCCCCGGCTCGATTGCCGATGCCAACGACGCGGCGCAATTCGCCGAGCTGGAAACGCTCGGCGAGCTGACGCAGATCGCCTGGGCGAAAGATTGCCAGGTGATGATCGAGGGGCCCGGCCACGTGCCGATGCACAAGATCAAGGCGAACATGGACAAGCAGCTCGCCGTCTGTGGCGAGGCGCCGTTCTATACGCTTGGACCGCTGACGACCGACATCGCGCCGGGCTACGACCACATCACTTCCGGCATCGGCGCGGCGATGATCGGCTGGTTCGGAACGGCCATGCTCTGCTACGTCACGCCCAAGGAGCATCTCGGCCTTCCCGACCGCGATGACGTCAAGACCGGCGTGATCACCTACAAGATCGCAGCGCACGCGGCCGACCTGGCGAAGGGCCACCCGGCGGCGAAAGTCAGGGATGACGCCCTATCCCGCGCGCGCTTCGAGTTCCGCTGGGAGGACCAGTTCAACCTGTCGCTCGACCCCGAAACCGCACGGTCCTTCCACGACCAGACCTTGCCCAAGGAGGCGCACAAGCTGGCGCATTTCTGCTCGATGTGCGGACCGAAATTCTGCTCGATGCGTATCTCTCACGACATCCGCGCCGAGGCACAGAAAGAGGGCATGGCGGCGATGGCGGCGAAATACCGCGAGGGCGGCGATCTCTACGTGCCAGCGGACGAGACCGGCGCACCGCTCACGCCTCAGCCAGGTAAGCCATCATGAAGGTGCTGATAAAGGGGGCCGGCGTCGCCGGCCTCACCGCCGCCTTCGAACTCGCCGCCCGCGGCGCGACGGTCACGGTCGCCGAGATCCGGCATGGCCTTGGAGGCAATGCGTCGTGGTTCGCCGGCGGCATGCTGGCGCCATGGTGCGAGCGTGAAAGCGCCGAGCAGCCGGTGCTGGACCTTGGACGTGACGCTGCCGACTGGTGGGATGCGGTGCTGCCGGGTCAGATGACACGGGGCGGAACACTTGTCGTGGCCGCCCCGCGTGATGCCGGCGAGCTCGACCGCCTCGCCAGCCGCACGTCGGGCCATCGGCGTGTCGACGAAGACGAAATTGCGCTCCTGGAACCCGACTTAGCCGGCCGCTTTCGCCGCGGATTGCTCTTTCCCGATGAGGGCCATCTCGATCCGCGCCAGGCGATGGCAGCACTTCATGACAAGCTCGCAGCCATGGGTGTCAAATTCCACTTCGGCACCGACGCCCGGCATGTTTCCGGTTTCGATCGTCAGATCGATTGCACGGGAATGGCAGCCGCCGATGACAGGCTTCGCGGCGTTCGCGGCGAAATGCTGATCCTAAACACGCCAGACTTCTCGCTGTCGCGCCCGGTCCGGTTGCTGCATCCGCGCTTTCCGCTCTATGCGGTACCGCGTGCCGACGCTCAGTTCATGATCGGTGCGACGATGATTGAAAGCCGGTCCGACGGACCGGTCACGGCGCGCTCCATGATGGAGCTTCTGGGTACCGCCTATGCCCTCCATCCGGCCTTTGGCGAGGCCGGGATCGTTGAAACCGGTGTCGGCGTCCGTCCAGCCTTTCCCGACAATCTGCCGCGCGTCGAAATGAGCGGAGACACCGTCGCGATCAACGGGCTCTATCGCCATGGCTTTCTTCTCGCCCCCGCCATGGCGCGCCTGGCGGGCGAAATTGTCTTCAATCACGACAAACCCGTGGAGCTTGCTCATGAAACTGATGGTCAACGGCAAAGTGCATGAGGTTGCCGCCACCACGCTGGCCGAGCTGCTTGCCGCGCTTGACTATGAGGGCGATTGGCTCGCGACCGCCGTCAACAACGACCTCGTGCACAAAGCCAGCCGGGCGGAATTCCAATTGAACGACGGCGACCGGATCGAAATCCTCTCGCCCATGCAGGGAGGCTAGCATGTTCGATCTTCTCGGGACGACGCTTCCCTCCCGCCTGCTTCTCGGCACCGCTCAATATCCTTCGCCGGCCATCCTTGCCGATGCAGTCAGGGCATCGGGCACCTCGGTGGTGACCGTCTCGTTGCGCCGTGAAATGGCAGGCGGCAGGGCTGGCGAAAAATTCTGGTCGTTGATCCGGTCGCTTGGTGTCAGAATCCTGCCCAACACTGCTGGCTGCCACTCCGTCAAGGAAGCGGTCACGACCGCACAAATGGCGCGCGAAGTCTTCGGCACGCCCTGGATCAAGCTCGAAGTGATCGGCAATCACGACACGCTGCAGCCGGACGTGTTCGGTCTGCTCGAAGCCGCCCGCATCCTGTGCGAGGACGGTTTTGCGGTGTTCCCGTATACTACCGACGACCTTGTCGTCGCCGAGCGGCTGCTTGCGGCGGGCTGCAAGGTCTTGATGCCCTGGTGCGCACCGATCGGTTCCGCCCTCGGGCCGGTCAACATCATGGCGCTGCGCTCGATGCGCGGACATTTCCCTGATGTCCCGCTGATCGTGGATGCTGGTCTCGGACGGCCATCGCACGCGGCAACAGTCATGGAGTTCGGCTTTGATGCCGTGCTCCTGAACACAGCGGTCGCCAAGGCGGCCGATCCGGTCGGCATGGCGCGTGCGTTCGGCAAGGCGGTCGACGCCGGTCGAGAAGCTTTCAGCTCGGGGATGCTCGAACCCCGCGACGTCGCGGTGCCATCGACACCAACATTCGGCAGGGCGGTTTTCTCATGAAGCTCGATCCCTTCTACCTGATCGTCGACAGCGCCGCCTGGATCGAACGGCTGGTGCCACTTGGCGTCAAGCTGGTTCAGTTGCGCATCAAGGATAGGGACGAGGCCACGCTGCGGACGGAAATCCGCCGCGCGAACGGCGTCTGCGTGGTCCATGGTTGCCAACTGATCGTCAACGATTATTGGCGGCTCGCCATTGAGGAAGGCTGCGACTTCGTCCATCTCGGCCAAGAGGATTTGGCTGCGGCCGACCTGCTGGCGATTAAGTACGCCGGATTGAAGCTCGGGCTCAGCACGCACGATCATCTCGAACTGGAAACGGCCATCGCTGCCGAGCCCGACTATATCGCGCTCGGCCCCATCTATCCCACCATCCTGAAGCAGATGAAATGGGCGCCGCAAGGGCTCGAGCGGATCAGCGAGTGGAAGCATCGGGTGGCGCCGATCCCATTGGTCTCCATCGGCGGCCTCAACCCCGACCGGCTCGACGGCGTCTTCGAGGCTGGTGCGGACAGCGCGGCGGTGGTCACCGACATCACGTTGAATGCCGATCCCGAAGCGCGCACGCGAGAATGGATCGAAAAGACAAAGCCATGGCGCTGAGGCGAGAACCGCATGTGCTCGTGGTCGGCGGATCAGACCCCAGCGGTGGGGCTGGAATTGCACGTGATATCGAGACGATCTCTTCCATTGGCGTGCGCACCTGCCTGGCTGTCACAGCGCTGACGGTGCAGACGCACGAAGCCGTAATGGAAATCCATCCTTCGCAGCCCGATCTTGTGGCCGATCAGATGTGCGCCGCGCTACAGGCCAACAAGGTGGCGGCAATTAAGATCGGCATGCTCGCAACGGCTGAGATCGTCGTTGCCACTGCCGGCGTGCTGCGCGAAAATCCGCAGGTGCCGGCAGTGCTCGATCCGGTGCTGGCCTCGAGCTCCGGCCGAGGGCTTCTGGAAGCAGGTGCCATCGCTGCCATGAGGCGCGACCTGATGCCGCTTTGCTGCCTTGTGACCCCCAATCTCCTCGAACTGGCGCTCCTTGTTGGTGCGGAACCGCCAGCCGACGAGAGCGACGCGGTGAGACTGGGACGGAAATTGCTGGCAGCCGGCGTGCCGGGCCTGCTGATCAAAGGGGGCCACGCATCAGGACCTCGATCAACCGACATTCTGTTGCGTTCTGATCAAGAACCAATCCGCTTCGACGCACCTCGTCTTGTCGCATCAATGCGCGGGACGGGTTGCATGCTGGCTAGCGCGATTGCGGCGCATCTGGCGAAAGCGAAGCCGCTCGAAGACAGTGTGCGCGAAGGCAAGCGGCTTGTCTTGGCCATTTTTAAGAAGAATGCAGCAGACCGACGAAACTTGTAAAATTTTCCAACTCTCGAAAGAAACGCCTGCCTCTCGCGGGTCCGGGCTGGTAATTTCCCCTCGTAATTCACCTCACTCGACAGGAGTAGTTTGACGGCCTCGCCAGGCGGCGACCGCGAGATCAACGATGGCGAGGCGGCCGTCGTGCGCCGTATCTAGTGCGTTGTGTGGCATCCTTTCCCCCCATCCGACTGCGATCCTGGAATTCACCTTGGTCGCGAGCTCCTGCTAAACGATGCCCCTCGAGGGGAGCGGTCGATCCCGCGTCTCGGCTGCGGCGGCGCTAGGCTGACGCTCCTTATGCCGTCCTGTTGAATCGGACTCGGGATCACGAACTGCCTCCGACAATGAATGAACATTGTCCGTCTTACGGCCATTTCATCGTCACCGCCGATGTGCTCAAGCGATGCAGGCCATCCCTGTCATTCAAGGGATTATCGGCTTCGAAAAACAGTGAAGCTTCATCCGTCCTTGCATCCGCTTCGCTCAGGCTCAGCAGACGTCAGCAGGTTCTTCACCAGGTTAAGAGCGAGGGCGTGTGGCTCAAGCCGGCTTGGCACGAGGGCCGGGAGGTGATCGCGGTGTTCGAGACCGAGCCGACGCGAAACCCAACCACTTTATGTGGCTCGAGTGGTGTGAAGGTCGGATCAGCTTCATTCGCGACTACCGCAATGCCCGCTATGTTGCCGATGATGCGGAGCTGGCGCTGGACGCCACGTCCCACGGCGACGGAACCGTCAACTATGCTCGTCGCGACGCCTAATCAAGCCCGATGGCAGCTCCATCCGGCACTCGTTGACAAGCCTGCCGTGATATGAACAGGATTATACAGGCTCACTGAACAGGTACCCATATGAAGCGGCGCTCGGTTCAACTGTCTCCCGGCACGGGCAAGCCCGAACAGATCGCCACCGTTCTCGAACATGAAATCCGCTCCGGTGTTCTCGGCTTCGGCGACCGGCTGCAAAGCGAGAACAAGCTCGTCCAGCGTTTCTCCGTCAGCCGCAACACCGTCCGCAAAGGCCTCGAGGAACTGTCCAACCGCGGGCTGATCACGACCAAAGTCGGCATCGGCTCTTTCGTCACCTTCGATGGCAAGCCCGTTGATGACTCCATCGGTTGGTCGCGGGCGCTCGCCAACGCCGGCGCCAACGCCGAGACGCGGACGCTGCGGCTCGAGGTGATCGAGGACCCCGGTCTTGCCGCACTGCTTGGTATAGAAAACCCGTTTTTCATCGCTGTCGACCGGGTGCGCACCAATGCCAGCGACGGCCACGCCATCTCCATCGAGCGCAGCCGCCTGCCATTGTCGCCGGAACTGGAGGACGTGCCGTTGCGCGGCCTGCGCGAAGGCTCGCTGCACCAGACGCTGCGCGGCGCGGGCCTCATTCCCGACCATGGCGAGGAATGGGTCGGCATCGAAATGCTCAACGCCGAGGACTCTGCAATCCTCGGTTGCCCGCAAGGCACGCCGTTTCTTCGCGGTCGCCGGTTGACCCGCGCCGCCGATGACCGGCCGATCGAATATGTGACCAGCCTGCTCAACCCGGCGCATTTTGCGCTGCATATGAGGTTCTGAGTGATGCCGGACGACAACACCGGGAATATGACTGATCGGGCCATGGGGGCGCTTGTCGGCGGGGCACTGGGGGATGCGCTGGGCATGCCGACGCAGCTTTTGTCGCCGGCCCGGATTGCCGAACTCTACGCCCATGTAGAGGGCTTCATTGCTCCTTTCGCCGACCATCCGGTGTCGAAGGGGCTTCCCGCTGGAACGATCACCGACGACACCGAACAGGCGCTTCTGCTTGGCCGTATCCTGGTTGAATCCGGTAACCGCTTCGATCATGCGCGGTGGGTCAACGCGCTGCTCGACTGGGAGCGCGACGTCAAAGCGCGCGGCAGCTACGATCTGCTGGGACCATCGACCAAACGCGCCATCGACGCCATCAACAATGGCGTGCCGGCCGAGGAAGCGGGGCGCAGCGGCGACACAAATGGTGCGGCCATGCGCATTGCGCCGGTCGGCATCATGATGCCGCCAGAGCCGCTGGACGCGCTGGTCGCCAAAGTTGCCGAGACCTGCCGGGCCACGCACAACACCTCGGTTGCCATTGCGGCCGCAGCCGCCGTTGCGGCGGCCGTCAGCCGCGGCGTCGCAGGCGGCGACTGGCGCGCCGCTTCCGACAGCGCCATCGCCGCGGCGAGGTGCGGAGCAACGCTCGGCCATTGGGTGACCGGCGGTGACATTGCTGCGCGCATTGGGTGGGCGCAGGAGCTTGTGCGCGGCAAGGCGACGAAGGACGCGATCCGGCTGATCACCGATCTGGTCGGCACCGGCGTCGCCAGTCAGGAGTCCGTTCCGGCTGCATTCGCCGTGCTGGAAGTCGCCGGCGGTGATCCCTGGCAAGCGGCGGTCATCAGCGCCAATCTCGGTGGCGACACCGATACGATCGGCGCCATCGCGACCGGCATGGCCGGCGCCTGCACCGGCTTTTCCCGACTGCCTCAGAACCGCATTGCAGACCTCAAGGGCATCGACATTGCGGCGGTTGGCGCGCTCACCGCCGACCTTGTTGCGGCCCGTATATCCAAGCGCCGTGCCGACAGGACGGGTCCCGGCAAGGATGCGGCGGCATGAGTGGGCGTCTCGTCCATGTCGGCAGCGCGGTGGTCGACTATGTCTACCGCATCGACGCCTTGCCGGCGCCGGGTACGGAGAAGACGGCGTCGAGCTACACGCAAGTCGCCGGCGGCGGCTTCAACATGATGGTCGCGGCCAGCCGCACCGGCATGAAGGTGGTGTTCGGCGGCCAGCTCGGCAGCGGACCCAATGGCGACTTCCTGCGCACGGCCTTAGCCAATGAGGGGATCGAGACGCTGACGACGCCATCGCCCGTCATGGACAGCGGCAATTGCGTCGCCATGATCAGCAGCGATGCCGAGCGCACCTTCGTCTCGTGGCCTGGTGCGGAGAGCTTGCTCAGCCTTGACATGATGGCGCCCGTCTCGGTCGCCCCGGGGGATTGGGTGTTCACCTCCGGCTATACGCTTAGCTATCCGGGAAGCCGAGACGCGCTTGTCGACTGGATCGAGGCACTTCCGGCCGACACACCGCTTGTCCTCGACCCGACACCTGTCGTCGTCGACATTCCCCGCCCTATCCTGCCTCGGATACTCGCCCGCACCACCTGGTTGAGCTGCAACAGGATGGAAGCGGCCGCGATTGCCGGTCCGGGCGACGTCGAGGCACTCGCGTCACGGCTTCTTAGCGACCACTCCCCGAAGGCCGTCGGCGTCGTTATTCGCGCCGGACCGAAAGGCTGCCACATACGGCTGGCCGATGGCTCGGCGCAAACGAGTGCCGGCTTCGAGGTCGACGCCATCGACACCAATGGCGCCGGCGACACCCATATCGGCGCTTTCGTCAGTGCGCTGGCGCGCGGCGCGCCGCCTTTTGAAGCAGCGCGCTACGCCAATGCGGCGGCGGCCATTTCCGTCACCCGCCACGGTGGTTCATCAGCGCCGACCGACCACGAAATCCAGACATTCCTAAGCCATGCCGGCGGTCCGCCGATCGGCCTCCATGGCCGGAAGCAAGAGGCCAAACGCCCGACAGCCTGACAAAGCCCGGGAAGCGGGCAAACACAGAGAGGAACGAACATGCGCATGCCCGACTTGACTGCCCTGCTGACGGCGACCGCCGTCTTCACCTCCGCACTCGCATTTGCCGCCAAGGCCGACGAGGTGCACGTACTCAACTGGAAGGGCTACGGCGCCGACGAGCCGTGGGCCATCGAAGCCTTCGAGAAGGCGACCGGCCACAAGGTCGTCAACGATTTTTTCAATTCCGAACAGGAGATGCTGACCAAGCTCAGGACCAATCCCGGCCTTTACGACGTGGTCATGATCAACGCCGCTTTCAACGACCAGGCGATGGCGGAAAAGCTGATCCAGCCGATCGACACGTCCAAGCTGCCGAACTTTCCCGACATCAGCAAGGACAAGGCCGGATCGCCGATGCTCGTCCATGACGGCAAGGTCTATGGCGTGCCGTGGGTCTGGGGGCTGACGGCGCTCGCCATCAATGAAAAATCCTTCGATAAGCCGCCGACGAGCATCGCCGAAATGTGGGATCCCGCTCACAAGGGCCGCGTCACCATCCGTGATGATGCCGTCGAGGCGGTTCAGTTCGGCGCCATTGCCACCGGCCAGAACATCAACGACATCAAGGATATCGAGGCGGTCAAGGCGAAGCTCACCTCGCTGATGCCGCAGATCAAGACGTTCTGGAGCTCGGAGAACGACTGGAACCAGATGGCTGCCTCTAACCAGATCGACATCGGCACCTATTGGAGCGGCTCGGCCGATCGCGCCAAGACCCATTTCAAGCTGCCGGTCTCGCTCGTGATCCCGCAGGAGGGCGCTGTCGCCTGGCTCGACGCCTTCTCAATTCCGGTCGGTTCCAAGAATGTCGCCGGCGCCGAGGCCTTCATCAACTACATGATCGACCCGAAGTTCTATGTCGAATGGGTCACCAAGGTCGGAGCCCCGGTATCCGCCAACACCAAGGCTGTAGAAGCACTTCCCGGGGATGCGTTCAACCGCAAGGTGATGGGTGACCCGGCAGTCGCCAAGCGCATTCAGTTCCAGGCGCCGATCACAGACGCCCAGCGCGAAACCTATCTGTCGCTCTGGCAGCAGCTCAAGGTCGACGTGAAGTAACAGCAGAAGCCGGGATCAGCCGACCATCCATGTCGGCTGATGCTTCCCCATCCTGGGAGGTGGATGTCATGGCAGCACAGGTTGCGGCCGCGTCGCGCAGCGGATTGAGATCGGCCTTGCCACTGCTGGCGCCTGCCTATCTCTGGCTGACGGTTGCGATCTTCCTGCCGCTCTCAGCCATGGTCTTCTTCTCCTTCATGACCGACCTGCCGCTGTCGGGAAAGCCGTGGGCGTTCACGCTCGAAAACTATGCCGCCTTCTTTTCACAAAGCCTTTATCTGACATTGCTTTTGGCCTCGCTGCGCCTCGGCCTCGAGGTGACGCTGTGGTGCATCGTCATCGGTTATCCCGCCGCTTATGTGCTGGCCAAGGTGCTGAAAGGCCGCACCCGAGAGGCGATTTTCCTGCTCGTCATCCTGCCGTTCTGGTCGAACGGGCTGGTGCGTATCTTCTCCTGGGCGATGGTGTTGCGTGAAGGCGGCATTCTCGACACTGCGCTCAACGCCGTCCTGCCGTTCAAGATCAACATCGACCTAATGTATTCCTATCCGGCCGTAATCATCGGGCTGGTGCACTCCTACGTGCCTTACATGGTGCTGACCTGCTATCTGACCCTGCAGGCCATCGATGACTCGCTAATCGAAGCCGGGCGCTCGCTCGGCGCCTCGCGGCTGCAGGTGCTGAATCGAGTCATCATTCCGCTGTCGATGCCGGGGCTGGTGGCGGGCGCAGCGCTCGTCTTCGTCCCGGTTGTTGGTTCGTTCATGGAACCGCGCATCCTCGGCGGCCGTACCGGCACCTTTTACGGCACTGTCATCGAGGACCAGTTCGTCGCCGTGTTCAACTGGCCGCTGGGTGCTGCGCTCTCCTTTATCCTGTTGGCCGTCGTGCTGGTCATCCTGGCGGTTGCCTCGCCGGTGCTGCGGAGGGCTACGTGATGGCGACGACACGCGTTCTCGAATGGCTCGGCCGCCTTTACATCTGGCTATTGCTCGCCTTCCTCTATGTGCCAATCATCATCATGGCGCTAATGTCTTTCAACGTTTCGCCCTTCTACCAGCTGCCGTTCGAATGGACGGCGGAATGGTATGTCTCGCTGTGGCAGAACGACCAGCTTATCTCAGCCACCTGGAACAGTGTCGAAATCGCAGTCATCACTACCATCATCTGCGTCGTGCTTGGCTCGGCGGCGTCACTTGCGCTCTACCGCTATGAGTTTCGCGGCAAGAAATTCCTCCAGGCGCTGCTGTTTCCGCCAATCGCCATTCCGTGGCTGATAACCGGCACAGCGATGTTGATCTTCTTCTTCGGCGTCGGCATTGGGCGCGGCCTGTTCGCCATCCTGCTTGGCCATGTCGCGCTTGCGCTTCCCTACGTCATTGTCGTCGTGTCGGCCCGACTGCAGACCTTCGCGCACGAGCTGGAAGAGGCGGCGCGCTCGCTCGGCGCCAATCAATGGCAGTTGACGAACCGCGTCACGCTGCCCTGGATCATGCCGGGCGTCATTGCCGGGGGGCTGTTCGCCTTCGCCGTGTCCTTCGACCAGTTCGTCGTATCCTACTTCTTGTCGACGCCGGGCCAGACGACGCTGCCGGTCGAAATCTACGCCGCGATCCGCAAGGGTTTCACGCCCGAGATCAATGCGGTCTCGACGATCATCATTGTCGTGTCGATGGCGCTGATGCTGCTGACAGCGCGCTTCTTCAAATTCGGCGGAGAGAAATAATGGCTGGCGTCCAAGTAGCGAACGTGTCGCGCGCTTTCGGTGCCCACAAGGCGCTGGACGATGTGTCTATCGATTTCGCCGACGGCGGCTTCTACGCCCTGCTCGGTCCCTCCGGCAGCGGCAAGACCACGCTGCTGCGCCAGATCGCCGGCTTCGACTTTCCCGACTCTGGCCGCATCTCCATAGGCGGCGAAAGTGTCGAGCGGGTGCCGGTGGAGAAGCGGCGCATCGGCATGGTGTTCCAGAACTACGCCCTGTTTCCCAATATGAGCGTTGCTGGCAATGTCGCCTTTGGCCTGTCGGTGCGCGGCGAGCCCAAGGCGGTGATTGCCAGCGAGGTACAGCGCGCACTCGACCTTGTGCAACTCGGCAGGCTCGGCGGCCGCCGGCCGCATCAGCTGTCCGGCGGCCAGCGCCAACGGGTTGCGCTCGCTCGCGCGATCGTCATCCGGCCGCGCGTGTTGTTGCTCGACGAGCCGCTCGGAGCGTTGGACAAGGCGCTGCGGGTCGACATGCAGATCGAGCTCAAGCGCATCCAGCGCGAGATCGGCATCACCACCATCTTCGTCACCCACGACCAGGAAGAAGCGCTGACGATGAGCGACCGCATCGGCATTCTGCGCGATGGCAAGCTGGTGCAGGAAGGCTCGCCCGAGGAGATCTACGATCGGCCGAAGAGCGAGTTTGCCGCCACTTTCCTGGGCGACGCCAACATCCTTCGCGGCGACAGCACGGGCAACGGCATCCGACTGCCGGACGGCACAGCGATTGCCGCCGGCGCGGGTGCCAAGCTTGCCGCTGGGGCCAAGGCAAGCTGCGCCGTGCGGCCCGAACGCATCCGCATCTTCACCGATGCCGAGGCTCCGGATGCGGCCAACGCGAATCTGCTGCGAGGCCAGGTATCGAAGCGCATCTTCGCCGGAAATAGCAGCACCTACTTTGTCGAGCGTGCTGGCCAGACGCTCAAGGTGATTGTGCAGAACACCGGCGCTGGCAGGCTGGCGGAAGGTCAGGATGTCGTGCTGCATTGGTCGCCGGAAAGCACAGTCTTGATCGTCGCGGGGTAGCAGGCCAGAGATAGACCACTGACCGACTCAGATGGGGCTTTTGTGATGGTAAAAGATTGCGACCTCCTGGTTGAGGTCCGCGCCAGAAACGCCGATACGTCCCGCCTACGAGACCATGCCATTTTTTGGTGGTCTTGCGGCCCGGAGCAACCGATCCCGGCAATGATGATGGACAACGACATGGTTGGCATCGCCAAGGTCTTGCCGATTGACAGTTTCACTCAGAAGCGGTGCGCCGGGCTTGCGGCTAGTGCGCCGTTTGCTGCTGTTTTGAGATTTGGCCAGGCGCGTATTCATTGGCCTCGAAGACAAGCCTCCGTCAAGCCAGGCATCACGATCTTTGCCTCTAATCCTCCCAGATTCAATGTCGCTTTCGGGACCCGGCAAACCGATCCAAGGCACGGCTGCGAGCACGCGCCCTGGGGAGCCGGAGTAGACCTTTGAGCGGGGTGCGGATGGCAGTTTTGAACGTGCGATCCCATCGTCCCGAACGATGTGGATTTACCAGCAAGTCGTTATTGTTCCTGGGCTCCTTCGCCACGTTCGCTCACGACTGGTCGCGTTTCCTTTCGCCGTTTCTGTGGGAAACCTGTGGGATGAGCACACCGCGTTCGTGTCTTGTGATTTGAGTTATACTCGGAACGGTTTGCGGCGACTTGGAGAAAACCGGCTTCTTCGTGATCTTCTCGGCGGCGTCTGCCAAGAAATTAGGATGATGATGGCCGTAAGTTTCGATCAGGACATCCACTGTAATGCCAAGAAAGCCCGCAGCCTGCCACAGATCGGTGCCGGCCTGCATCATCCAAGTCGCCGCGGTGTGGCGGAACACGTGCGGAGTAACGTCGGGCCCTAGGCCGGCGATTTCGCGCGCCGTCTTGAAGCTCTTGTCTATCGACTGCACCGGCTTTCCATTCCATTCCACGACAAAATCCTGCGATATCTTGCGACCGATGTTCGCACTTTTGCCGCGCGATTTGGTCTCGAGGTGAAGATCAGTGCGCGCCCAGCGCCGGAGGTGCGCCAGCAGTCGCTCGGGCAACGGTACAGGGGGTTGGCGCTTCTTGGTCTTCCTTGCGCCGGTGGCACCGCGATAGAAGATACCGCGGTCTAGGTCCACATGACCGCGCCCTTTCGTTGGGCGCATGGCGGCACCGCAGATTGCGGCCGAGCGCGTTCCTGTATAAAGTGCGACGAGGATGAAGCGCGCGAGATGTCGCCCAGTGCGCCGGCCACTCGCTTGGCCCTTCCATGTCTGCTTCATTCGCCAAGCTGCCCAGATCAGTGCGGCCGCCTCACTGCGGGTCAACCAGCGTTCGCGGGCGGCGGCCTTGTCTGGCAGGGTGATGACCGGTGCGGCGGTTGTATAACCCTCCTTGCGGTAGTAGTTGATGGCGGCACGAAGATCCTCGAGTTGGCGGCGCGCCGCGGCTTCGGTGGGGCGCGACGCAATGTACTCGCGGCAGAGTTTGCCATTGATGGCGGCGAGAGTTTTTTCCCCGAAGTAATCAAGGACCTTATCCAGCCGAGCCGCCGTCTCTTCTGGTGTCGCGTGCTTCGGTGCAACCTCTTTAAGGTAGAGGTTGACCACATCGGCAATTAAGACGTCCTCGGCTCCCCGCGCTCGGTGGTATTTGCTTCCAATGTAGGCGGCGAGCGCCTTTTCAGCTTCAGTTCCTGGACGGCCTTTTTCGCCGCCGCCAGCGCTGATGAAGCTGGTTCCATCGCGGATAAACCATCCAGCTTTGTTTCGGCGCGTTCCATCTTTTTTCCAGCTTTCGTCACGCCATACCAGGCGTGGCCCTTTCGAAGTCCGCGGCATAGTTCCCTCATCCTCGCGATTGCCATCAAGCTGACGTATTCCTTTCCGGCGATTAGCTCCGTTTCAAGTCGACCGGCGTCACGTTCCTTGCGTAGGCCTGCTGCGCTCATCGAGCCGTCGGGAAAGGCAATTCGCGCAGCGATTTCGACGCGCAGTGGTGTGGTCTCGTCGAATTGGTCGGGGATTTTCATAAGAAGTCCTCAGCAGTTCTTAGGTCTGAGCTGTTCGCCGACCTCGTTGAGCACTCCGTCCTGTCTCGCCGTTCTGGACACGGTCCTGCAGGAGAACTCTTCTCCAAAAAACCGGCTGCGAAAACCGCCCGCCGGAGGTGCTGCGGCGAAGAGGCGCCTTCGACCTGTCAATCGGAGTGGTTGCGCAACAAGTCTATGGCTGGCCTCTGCTTCCAGTCCGGCCAGACACACTCCTAAAGGGATCCGACCATCGTTTCAGTATCGATACGGCCGGCAGGGCCTATTGCGTCGCAACGCCCGCGCGCGCCGCGCCGCGTTCAGGCGAGCAGGGCAGCGGAGTACCTCCTTCGCTTCTTGGCTGGCAGCGTCATTGCTGGCGACGATTAGCGGCAAGCCGCCCGTGATGACCAACCACGTCCAAATCGATTTCCCGTCGCAAAAAGCGCTCTGTTCGCTCTCGAACTCAGCCGCATGCCCTCGGTGTCGCACGCCACAGCGCCGAAGGCGTGATGAAGAACGCAGATACTTCCAATGGGGCGACCGGCCCGCTCGTCGTTCATCGCCGCGCTGTGGTCCTTAATCGCTACTGCTGCACGTTTGTATGTTGCAGCCGCGTTTGTAAACAGGAACGCCGTCACTGAGTTGCTACCCCGCAACAACCTCGGTTGGCTGCCAAGCACAAGAGGACGAGGAGTGCCGGGATCTCCATGACGAGTTTGAAGGTCGAGAGAGAGGCTCTCGACTGCCCGTCTCGGAGTACATCCCGATGGCGACTACCCCTCAGAAAATTACCCTTCTGTCCTCGCGAGACATTGCCTTCAAGAACGTGGAGTTCTCCATGTCCCAGGTCCGCGTCAAGGCTGACATCTGGATCGAGGACCTACCTGACCTCGTAGCCGAAGTGACGACCCACTCGCACCTCCTCGTGCGCAAGACGACCAGTGGTTGCATCGAGCGCCTTGCCGTCGAGATTCGCGCAGGGTCGGCCAGTCCCACTGAGCCACAGGCGCCCGAACCCGCAATTCTGGGCAAGGTGCTGGAGCGCTATCAGCGCATCGACTCGCGGGAGGATGCATGATGCCCCGACGCGACGCGTCCGAACTGGCCCACCGCCTGGGCCGACAGGCCGAAGCGGTTTGTCGCCACTATCTTTCGAACGGACATCGCGAGGGACGCTACTGGCTTGTTGGCGATGTCCGAAACACGCCGGGTCGCTCTATGTTCGTGCGGCTCGTCGGCTCGCAGAGCGGAAAGGGCGCAGCCGGCAAATGGACTGACGCGGCGACCGGGGAGCATGGCGATCTTCTCGATATCATCCGCGAAAGCCGCGGTTTGAGCGACTTCAGGGACGTTGCCCATGAGGCAATAACGTTTCTCGGCCTACCGCATCCCGGACCAGAGCAGACATCAATGCGGTCGAAGTTGCTGGCCGCGCCGTCGGAAATGTCGGAGAAAGCGCGTCGGCTGTTTGCGATGTCGCAGCCGATTGCGGGTACGGTCGTAGAGGCGTATCTGCACAACCGCAGTATTGCCGCTTTGCACGGGACCGGAAGCCTGCGTTTTCACCCGCGCTGCTACTACCGGCCCGACGAACAAGCGCCGACTGAGACCTGGCCGGCGATGATCGCTTCCGTTACCGATCTCGACGGCCATTTGACTGGCGTACATCGCACATGGCTTGATCCTTCCGGCAGGGGCAAGGCACCGGTCAGTACGCCGAGGCGCGCGATGGGCGATCTTCTCGGTCACGCGGTTCGCTTTGGCCTACCGGGCGACGTCATGGCGGGCGGCGAAGGCATCGAGACCGTCTTGTCGCTTCGGTGCATCCTGCCCGATATGGCCATGGCAGCGGCACTCTCGGCCGCCCATCTTGCTGCCATGCTGTTCCCCCTCACACTGAGACGGCTCTACATCGTGCGCGACGCCGATCCAGCCGGTAACGGCGCGCGTGACACCTTGATCGAAAGAGCGAATGCTGCCGGGATCGAGCCGGTCGTGCTCTCGCCGGCACTTGGGGACCTCAACGAAGATCTCTGTACGCTAGGCTTGGATGCCGTTCGAGCAGCAGTCCGTGTTCAGCTCGCCCCGCAGGACATCGCCCGTTTCATGGCAGTGGCGGGATAACTCGGAACGAACAGCCTGTCCGCTGTCGCCATCATCACTTGGATGCTCCTGAAGTCGGAGAGAACCGCGCCTGCGGGCCTTCGAGAGGGCGATCGGCCAGCAAACGACTCGGCCCCGCAATGTCTCCGGCCGACTATTTTCCGGCGCGCTCCCCAAGGGAGCGCTTTCCATCGCGAAGCAAAATAGCCGGCCTCCACCCTCCTCCGCTGACACTCCGGCCCTTCGCTTCGCTGCGGGTGCAGGTCCGTCCCGTCCGCCGGCTTCCGTCGCCATGAAGGCCGCGAGGGTCGCGGTCCAACCGGCGGAGCATCCAATGAGCGAGCATGACGACTACGAACCACAGCACTCGTCTTCACCCATCGACCACGTCCTCACCGAACTCCAGCTCTATGGCTACCGTCCCTTCGTGGATGAGCCTGATCCTCGACCGCTTCCAGAGGGCCACTGCGTCGCCGGCGCGATGGCCGACATCTTCGACGCCCTCATCGTGGCACTGCAAGACACTCGCCTCGAGCCCGATCTCGACGATCTTCTGTGGTCGACCGTCAACATCTTTCACCGCGCCGCAGATCGGATCGAGCGCGAACTCGATCACAACGAGCAGGCGCAACGCCGCAGCCAGCGTGAGCAGGACGGCAGCGAAGTGAAATCCGTCGAGCTGGAACGCCTGACGGCCGAAGGGCAGACGCTGATCGAACGCCAAAGCGCCTTCGAACTGATGCGTGATCAGGCCGCGGAGCACTACGAGCGCCACACCGGATCGAGTTGGCGACCGCGCAGCGGATCGATGGTCAACCATCGCAACATGACCTCTGCGCTGATCGACAGCCGCGATTTTCTCAGCGCCAAGAAACGCGCCTCGCAGGAAGTCCTTCTGCCACCTGGCCCGAAAATCGCCTTCACCGCTGGGCTCGACTTCAATGACCACCAGCTGATCTGGGCCAAGCTCGACCAGGTCCACGCCAGGCATCCCGACATGGTATTGATGCACGGGAAATCGCCGAAGGGTGGCGAAAAGATCGCCGCCTGTTGGGCAGACCATCGCAAGGTACCCCAAATCGGCTTTGCCCCTGAATGGACAAAGCATGCCAAAGCCGCCCCGTTCAAGCGCAATGATGCAATGCTGGAGGCGCTGCCGATAGGCGTCATCGTCTTTCCCGGGACCGGAATTCAGGACAATCTTGCAGACAAGGCAAAGAAGCTCGGCATCCCAGTCCTCGACTTCCGCCCCAAGGGAGGCGGCGCGTAAGCGCTGCCCGCCGCTACCCTTTTTTCGATTGTACGATACGGCCGCGATCGGGCAGCGGGTACTGTATTTGCAGCTCGCTGGAGTGCTTGGCCCGGGATGCCGGATCTCCGGCTTCCTGCGCCGCCCGTCTTTTTGCGATACTCAAGTCCGCGCCCTAGCAAAGGCGCGCGACGCCGTCACGCTTGCCGTCAACGTTCAGCTGCGTCGCAGCTGGCATCACAGCTGCGAATAACGACGCCCGTTCAACCGAACAGGGCCTGGATCTAGGCGAACTCACCGAACAACCGGCGTGGGCAGGATGCTTTTTTCGGCCATCGCATTGTTAGGATCGTCGCTGACACGGCATCGCGCGACGCACAGTTCGAATCCACAACGGCGTGCCGTCTCGCTCCAAAGATAGCGCATATCCGGTGGTGCACGTCAGCCGTGACTTGAACCGTCACGTGCGTGTCTTATGCGCGTTTCCGACAACAGCTTGCGGCTTCGCGATGCCTGTACAGAGGAGCATCGACGCCGGTGATCGTCGTAGCCGGGATTTCGCCAGCGACGGTATCGCCAGGTTCTCCGTTGATGTCTCTATCTGGTGGGCCGCTCCAAACGGCCTCTTTAATGGGCTGATCTGGCCGAAGGTCGGCTGCGCCTCGATCGCCTAAGCCGCAATGGCGCCGATCGACTTTCTTCCCCTGCCGGCTGCGCCGTCATTCCTCGCGAAACAACAAAGTCACTTGGCTGCCATCCTCCGCTGGCGCTGCGGTCGCAAGCGATGCGGCGTCGATCGCCTCCGGCCCGCCGATCGCTATCGAGGCCGCAATGGTGCGGGCTCGAAACAGAGTTCAAGGAGAAAACTCATGGCGATAATCGGAAGCTTTAAGAGGACCGGCAACAACGAGTTCACCGGCGAAATCGTCACCCTCTCGCTCCAGGCCAAGAACGTCCGCATCGTCCCCGAGGCCAACCGCTCTGGCGACAACGCCCCCAGTCACCGTGTCTTCGTCGGGCGGGTCGAGATCGGCGCCGCTTGGTCCAAGCGCTCCAATGAGGGCCGCGACTTTCTCGGCCTGAAGGTGGACGATCCGAGCTTCACTGCTCCGATCTACGCCAACCTCTTCAACGATGAGCAAGGCGAAGACTACAGCCTTATCTGGTCCCGCCCCAACGGCCGCCGCAACGCGGAGTAAGGCCCCGACCAAGGCTCCGCCCGGACGAACAGGGCGGGGCCGTCCTCCTTTTCACGGCAAGATGAGCGCAGTCGCTGCCCAACGAGCTCCGTCGGACTTTGGGGCGACTACCTGTCGTGTTCGCGACTGGAGACTTCATTCCTGCATGTCGCCTCGCCGATCATCGAAAATTCGAGGTGTTTCCCGCGTCAACTCACGGTGCCGATTTTCTGATCAACTCGCATGGGTCCACATTCAGCGCAGTTGCGATCCTCCCAAGAACACTGATGCTGGCCGAGACCCGAGCGCGCTCGATCGATCCGACGTAACGCATGCTCAGTCCAGAGCGGGCGGCCAGTTCCTCCTGCGTCACGTTCTGGTCATGGCGCAGGCGACGCATGTTGGCCGCCATGATCTCCTTGAGATTCATGGCGGATTAGGGACCAGAAAGGGAACTATCGTTCTAGGAATGATCGTTCCTATTCGCTATGATTGGTGCTCGATCTAAAGGACGGCTCCTTCGAGATCGCGATCGAAATATGGTCAAATACCATGCTTAAACCGCTGCTCGATCCTGACGTCGCCGACATTGCGCCGGATGCCTCGGTCCTGACCGGCTATGACGAGGAGCGTCTGCTCACCTACATTCGCCTGCTTGACGCGGCGGCGGAAGATGCCGATTGGCGAGAGGTGGCCAGGATCGTCTTGCATATAGACCCGGAGCAGGAGCCGGAACGAGCGTACCGGTCCTGGGAAACCCATCTTGCCCGCGCGCGATGGATGACGACCAGCGGCTACCGATATCTTCTCGCTGGCGGCGCTCCGCACTGACGCGGCCGTCGCTCCACTTTGCTGAGTCGGCATAATGGTTTGCCGACTCTCCAACTATTCAACTTCCTTATCCGCCGGGAATGTTGACGCCGACGCCTCACATCCGGGTACGCGGAGAGGACAGGAACAGTGCAAGGCGATTGGACCGATCCGGCGGCGTATGCACACATGTGCAGCTACCAGGCTACGGAATTCGCTGCCGAGTATCTGATCCGGAATGACGAATTCGTGGCAGAGTGCAGCCAGCTTGCATCGCAACTCGCTGGTTCTGGAGAACCTGCCGGTCAGCCCGATCTCGCCGCCCGTTGGGGCGCGCGATTTCAAAACTGCCGGTGCCGGACTTCCGAAAGCTGACAATATCATCTGGACGGAACAGGCCTCGCCGCGCGTGCTCCGGGTCATGCGGGTATCTACATCCCATCAAACAGTTCGACCTTCCAGCCTTGCCGGAGCCAGCGTTTGGCCGCAGGACGAAGGCGTGGCGCACCGAAAATGCAGTATCGCGAGACCGTTCAGCAGCAATTTGCGCTGTCTTATGTCCCCTCAACCGGCTTCCCTCCACGCGGCACGCGGGACGTCGTGGCGCGGCAGCTCGTCTTATTGGTGAAATCCCGCCGCCTGACACCGATCCACCCTCATGCGGGCGAAGAATCGACCTGCGTTGAGGCGGCAAGTGTGCACGGCATGGGAACGATTTGGAACGCTGCCATCCTGGTCTGGGCTGCGTCGCAAACCATCCACGCGCAAGCCAGGAGATTGCAACCGCGCCGCTTGGTAGCGGCGAAACAGCAGCAAATCCTGACCTTCATGTCGCCGCGTCAACGGCGGCACGTCCACAGCCGGATAGCCGCACGCGAGCAGCCGAGTCCATACACCGGCAAGCGTCGTAAAGCTTTCCTGCTGCGCCCCGGGATCGAGTCATGAGCAAACGCACAAAGATCATCGCCACCATGGTTGGCGGCGCAGTGCTCGCCGCGGCGCCGGCATGGATTAGCCATCCGCCGCTGTCCATCTGGAACGCATCGGCGAGCATCCCCGTCGGGCTCTATCGCGTCCAGCCGGCCGACAAAATCGGTATTGCCAATATCGCCGTCATCATGCCGCCCGAGCCATTGGCGGCCTTCATGGCAAGACGCGGCTATCTGCCGAAAAATGTGCCGCTCCTCAAGCATGTTTTGGCACTCGGGGGCGCAACCGTCTGTCGCCAAGGCACAATGATCATTGTCAACGGCAAGACGTATGGACATGCGCGCGAGCGTGACAGTCGTGGTCGATCCCTGCCCATCTGGCAGGGCTGCCGCGACGTTGCCGAGGCCGACGTCTTCCTTATGAACCCGGGTGCAGCCGACAGTTTTGACAGCCGCTATTTCGGCCCGCTCCCGCTCTCATCGATAGTTGGCCGCGCGGTTCCAGTCTGGACCACGGAGCGCACCACTCCGGTACTGGATATCACCAACGATCCCCTCGCTAGCGAGCCGTGAGGGCTCGGCTCGACGCGCACTAACACTCAGAAAGGAGCACTGCAATGACCCAGATCGGAACCTTCACGCGCAATGATGACGGCTTCTTCGGCAATCTCTCCACGCTAACAATCGAGGCGAAGATTGCCATCCTGCCTGCCGAGAAATCCAAAACCGAAAACGCGCCCGACCATCTGATCTATTGCGAAGGGATGGCGGTCGGTGCGGCTTGGGACCGCGCCGGAGACAAGGCTGGGGATTACCTCTCCGTCTCAATTGACGACCCGTCCTTTACGCAGCCGATCCGCGCCAAGCTGTTTCGGTCCGATGCAGAGAACAGCGTCTGGAGCCTGCACTGGAACCGATCATCGAAGCGCGACGGGCGAGGCTGAACAGATGCTTCTGGAGCCCTTCGACGAATCTTTCTCGCCAACCCTTTTGATCCATTGCGCGCCGGTCAAACCCTTCGACCCGACCGCCCGCGAGGCAGCCCAGAGGGGGCCGGACACTTGCTTGTGGCTGCGGACGCCGATTTCATCACAATTTTGGCAAAGCCGGTTCGATTGGCGAGCCCCTGCCCTTAACGGAAGCGAACACCGTCGCAGGCTGGCGGCGCATCGGTTCTGCGGTCTGCGGGACGCAGCCCACAGAGGCATGACGACGTTTGCCGCATGTGTGATGCTCGGCTTCGTGGCGCCCGAAACTGGTGCAGCGGCTTCCTCTGCTGGTGAACGGCCGGCGCACTCCGAGTCGACGATCTTGTCGGCTGGCCCGTGGTCGCGGCATATCCGGGAAGCGTCAAAACGCTTCGCCATTCCAGAGCAGTTGCTGCGCGGCGTCATGCATGTTGAGAGCGTCGGCGATGTTCGTGCGCTTTCAAGCAAGGGCGCAATGGGCTTGATGCAGATCATGCCGGCGACGTGGCAAGAACTGCGCATCAAATACCGTCTCGGTGACGATCCGTATCAACCGCGTGACAACATTCTTGCAGGTGCAGCATATCTTCGCGAAATGCTCGACAGCTTCGGGCGCAGCGGCTTTCTTGCCGCTTACAATGCCGGTCCTGGTCGGTACACGGAACATCTCTTAACCGGCCGTCCGCTGCCACGCGAGACGGTCGACTACGTCAGGAAACTTGCGCCGCTGCTCGATGGTGCAGTTCTCACTCCGCGGCGCGCGCGGCACGGAAGGGGCAGAGCCAGCTCACTCCGTGCAACGATCTTTCCGCATCCCCATGACATTCGGAACGCCGCTGCATCGGATGGCAATGGTTATGCCGAGACGATCTTTGCGGCGATTCATTCGTCTGCAATGCGGTCGCCAATGGGCAATCCTGTTGCGGACCTGACCGCGATCGAGCCACAGCCGGGTGAAACCGATTTCCAATCGAACCACGCTGGTTCCGGCCTATTCGCTCAGCCCTCTTTAGCCATATCGCAATGATCGCCACGTTCCTCCTCAATTGCATTCCGGCCTGTTCCGTCGCGGAAATTCCGGCGGAAGGGTTGGCTGTGGATGAGAACAGAGAGATTGGCAGGATAAAGGGCCGCGAGGTGCGGCTCGGTTCGGCCGATTGTTTTCCTTACAATTTTCGTCTCATTTCGCAATGTGCTGGCACAATCAGCGATGTGCGCTATTCCCAATTTTTCAGTGTTTCAATGGAAACCGCACCTCGTGGCCGTCTAGCATGAAGCGTGACCATAGCTTTCGCGTCCGCCCTGGTCGCATCCGCTCCCGCGCCGGCCAGCGCGCACGACCCTTCATCTTCCAGGCTCTTGCGGCCACACAGCGCGCCGGCGGTCACCTTACACGCGAGGGTCGGATCACCTCCCCGCGAGCTTCAACGTTTGGCCGCGGCAGGTCAGCGAGCATCCGCGCCAGTCGCCTCATCTCTGACCGGTCACGCGGCGCCGTCGTCAAGACCCGTGTGGTACGGCAGTTCAGAGGGTCTGGGCCACTCGCTACCCATCTCAAATATCTTCGCCGCGAAGGTGTTACACGTGATGGTGAGAAGGCGAGGATGTTCGGTCCCGACACTAAAGATGCAGACCATGACGCCTTCTGCGACCGCTGCAAGGATGATCGGCATCACTTCCGTTTCATCGTTTCGCCGGACGATGCAATGGAGCTCGGCGACCTCAAGAACTTCGCTTGTGACCTGATGGCCGACATGGCGCGCGACCTCGGCACGAGGCTCGACTGGATAGCCGTCGATCACTGGAACACCGAACATCCGCACGTTCACATCCTCGTTCGCGGCGTTGCCGACGATGGCGAGAGCCTTGTCATCTCGCGGGACTACATCCGCCAGGGCATGCGCGATCGCGCGAGCGACATTCTCACCCAGACGCTTGGGCTCCGCACGGACCTCGACATCCGCCGGGCCATCGAGCACCAGGTCGACACTGAGCGCTGGACGCAGCTCGATCGCCAGCTTGTTCGTGACGCCGACCGTCATGGTATCATTGATCTCGCGCCACACCCTGATCGCCGGCCCGACGAGTTCCTGGGGCTCAAAGTCGGCCGGCTGCGGCAACTGGAAAGCCTGGGCCTCGCGAACGAGATCCGTCCCGGCCAGTGGATAGTGGTCGAAGAGGCCGAGCCCACTTTGCGCGCCCTCGGTGAACGCGGCGACATCATCAAGCGCATGCACCGCAGCCTCACTGTGCATGGGCTAGAAAAAGGGACGGCCGACTATGTGCTAGCCGCCGAAAAGATTGATGCGCCCGTGATCGGCCGACTGCTCGAACGCGGCCTTTATGACGAACGGCGCGGCGCGGCCTATGCCATCGTCGATGGCATTGATGGACGCACGCACCACATTCGCTTCCATGACCCTGATGCGGCCGGAGACTCCGACCCGGGCTCGGTCGTGGAGTTGTGCCGCGATGCGAGTGCAAATGGCGGTGGCCGGGTCACCCTCGCGGTCCGCTCCGACCTGTCAATCGAACAGCAGGTCCATGCTTCCGGCGCGACTTGGCTCGATCGCCAACTCGTTGCACGCGAGCCTGCCGAATTCGGTGACGGCGGCTTTGGTAGGGACGTAAGACAGGCACTGCAAGATCGGGTCGACCACCTTGTCAGCCGCGATCTGGCCAGGCGCGAGGGACAGCGCGTCATTCTTGTGCGCAATCTGATCGATACTTTACACGATCATGAGGTGGAATCGCTCGGTGCCCGCCTCGCCGCCCAGACGGGCCTCTCGTTCACGAAGGCTGCCAACGGCGATCATGTGGCTGGGATTTACCGGCGGCGTTTCTCGCTGGCTTCAGGCCGGCTCGCGATGATCGACAATGGACTTGAATTCAAGCTCGTGCCCTGGTCGCCGTCGCTCGAAAAGCGATTGGGTAATCAAGTCATCGGGGTCGTGTGCTCGGATATGGGGGGCGTGGATTGGAACCTGGGAAAGAAGCGCGGCATCGGGCTATGAAGGTTACAGGCGTATGCTCTATCCTGATGCTGGGAAGCCAGCACGATCGCACATTCTATTTGTACCTGCACAGTGAAGCGCCGATTGCCTCGCAAGAAACAGGGACTTTGCGCATCCTCGATTCAGTCTGGCGCCGGCAATCGCGGCACTGGCGCTGTTTGCCTTCGTCTATCACTGGAATAGCTATCTCTGGCCGCTGACCGTTCTACAGGGCAAGGCACACGAATATCCGATCGTCATCAGCCTTAGTCGCCTGCTCAGCTACAACAGAGGCGCTCTAAACACGGGACTGGTGATGGCTGGCGCGACGCTTGCCGTGCTCCCGCCACTGGTGCTCTTCGTCTTGCTGCAGCGCTTCTTTGTGGATTCGATCGTCGGCTCGGCGGTCAGGGGATAATGGATCAGCGGCGCTCTGTGCTAAGGTGTACACAGATCAACACAGGACACCGCTATGGCCGCTAGCACCACTATGACAATTCGCGTCAGTCCCGATGTAAAGGAAAGCTCGACCGGATCGCAACCGACACCCGGCGTAGCAAGTCGTTCCTCGCAGGTGAAGCCGTCGCAGCGTATGTCGATCGCGAGCTTGAAATCATTGAAGGTATCAAGCCCGGCCTTGCTGATGTCGAAGCTGGGCGCATCGTGTCTCATGATAAGGCTATGGCAGAAATTTATGCCGCGATTGATGCCGGCACGGGCCGCAAGGTGTGACGCGAGCCGTTCAGTGGTCTCGCGGTGAGCTGGACGACATCAAGGAACAGATCGCCTATATCTCGCAGGATAATCCGCGCGCTGCGCGCCTGGTAGCAGACCGGATTCTGGACGCAGGGGCCGCGCTTGGGGAAATGGCAACCGGGCGACCCGGCCGTGTATCCGGCACCTATGAAAAGCCTTTGAGCCGCCTGCCCTACATCATCGCTTATGCCGTGACCGCCAAGGGCGCCCGAGAAAGCATTTCAATTTTGCGGGTGATCCACGCAGCGCGCGATTGGCAGGACGAGGAATGGCCGAACTGAACGAAATCTCGTGACGAAGGGCTTTAAGCGCGAGCGGATTTGCTGCCAACAATTTTGACAGCAAGCTGCCGGGTATTGCTCCCGAGTTTAACCGGAGACCTGGGTGGGAGCATATACGTCGAGCCCGTTCTGAGTTTCGTCCGTTCGCAATGAGTTATGGCTGCTAACGATCTGGCAAAACCACGATTCAGTCCGCGGTCAGCACGACCTTGACACTCTGTGAACGGTCGGCGGCAAGTCGGAACGCGTCTGGGGCGCAAGAAAGCGTGCGCTCCGCTGTCATCAGCTTCAGGACGTCCACCTCCCCCGACACGATGAGATCGACCGCCCGGCCGAACTCCGTGCCGAAGCGGAATGTGCCTTTGAGGTCGATCTCCTTGGCCATCACTGCATTGGCAGGCAGCGGGATCTGGCCACCGGGAAGATTGCCGACCTGGACCACCGTGCCGCCGCGCCGGACACTGGCGATCGCCGCGGCAAGGCCGGCGGCAGTGCCTGAAATCTCGAACGCGACATCAAGCGAATCCCCGGCAGCAAGCGCCTGGAGTTCGGCGTCGCCGCCGGAAAGGTCGATCGTCCTGTCGGCGCCAAGCCGGCGGGCGAAGGCGAGCGGCGCGGCGGCGATATCGACGACGGTCAGTTCAGCGCAGCCGGCAAGCCTGGCCGCGAGCATGGTCAAGAGACCGATGGGGCCGGCACCGAACAGGACGACGTTGCGGCCCCTGACGTCGCCCACCCGCGCGACGGCGTGCAGGCTCACCGCCAACGGCTCGGCAAGTGCGGCCGCCTGGTAGGCCACGTCAGATGGAACCTTGAAACATTGCGCGGGCGTGGCGTCGAACAGGCTGGCGAATCCGCCCTGCATATGCGGCGTCTTCGATGCCGAGCCCATGAAATAGATGTTCTCGCAGAGATTGGCGCGGCCTTCCAGGCATCGCGCGCAACGCCCGCACCAGCGCGACGGATTGACCGCGACATGGTCGCCGATGCCGAGGCCGGGCGCGGCGCCGTTGATCTCGACGATTTCGCCTGAGATTTCGTGGCCGAGGACAAGCGGCGAAGTGACGACGAAGTCGCCGGTACGGGCATGGCGGAAATAATGCAGGTCGGAGCCGCAGATGCCCCCTGCCCCAAAGCGCACCCGCACCATGCCTGGTGCCAGCGGTTCAAGCGGACGCTCCACGACGCGCAGGTCCTGCGGGCCGAACAGCGTCGCGGCAATCACCTGACCACTCACCGGATCAAGCCCATCTCGGTCGGCAGCCAAAGCGTGATGGCGGGTATGAAGGTGATCAGAAGCAGCGCCACGACAAGCGGCACCAGCCACGGCAGGATCGCCATGGTGGTGCGCTCAACCGAGAGCTTGGCGACGCGCGACAACACAAAGAGCACCATGCCGAGCGGCGGGTGCAAAAGCCCGATCATCAGGTTGAGCGTCATGATCAGCCCGAAATGCACAGGGTTGATGCCGTAGACGGCGGCGACCGGCAGCAGGATCGGCACCAGAATCGTGATCGCGGCGATCGTATCGAGGAAGCAGCCGACCACCAGCATCAGGATGTTGACCAGGATCAGGAAGACCCACTTGTTTTCGGTGAGCGCGAAAATGAAGTTCGAGAACAGCTGTGCTGCCTGGCTGACGGTGAGCAGCCAGGCGAAGATCGATGCGGCGGTGACGATGAAGAGCACCGAAGCGGTCGTCTCGATCGTGTCAAAGCTGGCCTTGGCAAGCAAACGCAGCGTCATCGTGCGGTAGCGCACCAACCCGAGGAAAAGCGACCAGATCACAGCCGCCATCGCCGCCTCGGTCGGCGTGAACCAGCCCATCGTCATGCCGCCGATCAGGATAACCGGCGTCATCAGCGCCATGACCGCGGAGAAATCGAAATACCAGTCCGCCACGATCAGCACCAGCAGCGCTATGCCGACCGCGATATTGATCGACAGGCCAAGCTGCACCAGCACATAGCAGCCAATCGGAAAGGCAGCCACCACCAGCACCTCGCCCGCCGCTTCGGCCAGCCGCCGAAGCTCGAAGGATGTGTCGGAGCCCCAGCCGCGCCTATAGGCGAAGATAGCGACCGTGATCATCATCAGCACGGTCATGACCACGCCGGGCAGGATGCCGGCCATGAACAGCGCGCCAATCGAGACATTGGCCATCATGCCGTAGATGACGAAGGGCAGCGAGGGCGGAAAGATCGGCCCGAGCGTGGCGGAAGCGGCGGTAACCCCGACCGCGGCGTCGATAGGATAGCCGTGGTCCTTCATCGCCTTGATCTCGATAGTGCCGATGCCGGCGGCGTCGGCGAGCGCGGTGCCCGACATGCCGGAAAAGATCACCGATCCGATGATGTTGACCTGCGCCAGGCCGCCTTTCATCCAGCCGACCAGGGCAAGGGCGAAGGAATAGATGCGCCCGGTGACGCCGGCGATGTTCATGAGGTTGCCCGCCAGGATGAAGAACGGAACGGCGAGCAGCGGAAAGCTCTCCACCCCGGCGATCATGCGCTGGGCCGCGATGATATCGGGCGCGACGCCGTAGATGACGAGGTAAAGGATCGAGGCGGCCGCCATCGAAACGGCGACCGGCACGCCGATGAGCATCAGGACAAGAAAGCCCCCGACCAGAAGCAGCATCGCTCAGACCCCCGCCGTCTCGAACGCGCCAGGACGCTCGAGCACCGAATAGCCGCGCCTGTAATTGCCGATGAAGACCTGGATCGAGCGCAGAAGCATCAGCACGAACCCGGCCAGTACGGCGTAGAAGAACCAGCGCCGCGGCAGGTTGACGGTGACCATGCGCTCATGCGCCACGATCGTGACGTAGCGCCACATCAACCAGGATCCGTAGCCGAAGAATGCAATGCGGATAACATCGACGGCGAGCGCCAGCCAGCGGCCGACGCGCTCCGGCAGATAGTGGTAAAGCACGTCGACATGGATATGGCGCGAAAGGCGCACGCACATGGCGGCGCCCAGAAAAACGACGACGACGAGCGCGTTGATGGCGATCTCCTCGGTCCAGGCAAGGCTGTTGTTCAGCGCATAGCGGGTGAAGAACTGCAGGAAGACACACACGACCATGCCCCAGAAAACGGCAAGCGTGATCCAGTCCTCGACGCCGTGGTCCGACAGGTCGACGTGTACCGGCACCTCCTCGAAGGCGTGCGCGATCTCTTCGACGGTGATCTCGATGTGGTGTTCCTCGGCCATCGGCGCGGGCTCCCGAAGCTGGTGGGTCGTCAAGGATTGAAAAGGCCGTCCGGCGCAATTTGGAGCCGGACCGAAGAGCAGGTTAAAGCAGCAAATCCGATTGCCGCTCTATCCTCTTGATCAAGCATCTGATTTCCCGGTGCCCTACTTAATGGCGCGGATCGCTTCCCAATCGGCCTTGTTGTAGCCGAACTCCTCGAAGGTGACCTTCTCCAGCACATTCTTCTCGAAGTCGGCACGGTCGACATCGGTTACGCTGATGCCGCGGTCCTTGAATACCTGCACCAGTTCCTTTTCGCGGGCGACGATCTTTGCCGTGGCGCGGGCGGCAGCCTCCTGCATCACCTCGGTGAAGATCTTCTTGTCCTCATCGGAAAGCGAGGCCCAGCGCGACGCCGATATGATGGTGTTTAGATGATCGACGATATGGCCAGTGAGCACGATGTTCTTCTGCACCTCGTAGAATTTCTTCGCCTCGATGGTGGTCAGCGGATTCTCCTGGGCCTCGACCGTGCCGTTCTGCAGGGCCAGATACACCTCGGCGAAGGCAATCGGCGCCGTGTTGGCGCCGCAGGCACGCGGCATGGCCAGATAGGCCGGCACGTCGGGAACCCGCATCTTCAGGCCCTGCATGTCGGAGCACTTGGCGATCGGCCGATTCGAGGTGGTCTGCCGCGTCCCGTAATAGGTGGTGGCGGCGATGTGATTGCCGGTCTTGTCCTCATAGCCCTTGGTCAGGGCCTTGTAGACGTCGCTCTTGGTGTATTTCAGCAAATGGTCGGCATCGCGGAAAGTGTATGGGAAATAGGTGACGCCGATCGGTGGATATTCGCGCGCCGCGAAGCTCGATCCGGAAATGATGATGTCGACGGTGCCGAGCATCAGGCCCTGGTTGATGTCCGCTTCCTTGCCAAGCTGCGAGGCCGGATAGACGTCGATGGCGTAGCGGCCCTGGGTGCGCTTCTTGATTTCGTCGGCCGCCCACACGGATTCGGTGTGGAAGGGCTCCGTCGTCTCGTAGACATGTGCCCATTTCAGGACCGTTTCCGCCGAGGCCGACGCCATGGGTATGGCAATTGCGGCGATCGCACCGAGCAGAACTGCGTATTTTCTCAGCATCTAATTCCTCCCTGGTTGAACTTGACGGCCGGATCTCCCCCCGGCCAACTGCTATTCCGCAACCTCCTTGGCTGCGGCTCTCTCATCGAAATTGCGTGAGAATCTGATTTGCGACTGGCGCAGATGCTGCTGCATGGCGGCCTTGGCCCGCTCGGGGTCGCGCGCGGCAATTGCATCACGCACGGCACGATGTTCCTTTGCCGCGACCTGCCAGGAATCGCTGGTCTCGAAATAGATCGACAGGCGTTCGAAGTACGGGTTCATGCGCTGGTCGAAAAGCTCGCCGATGAAGCGCACCAGCACCGCGTTCTCGAGAATGCCGGCGACAGCGGTGTGGAATTCCCGGTCGAGCGCAATGGTCATCTTGTTGGGGTGACGCATGGCCTCCATCCGGCGCAGCACGTCGTCGAGCCGTTCGATATCTGCAGGCCGGACATGGAGGGCCGCTTCGGCGGCGATCGCGCCTTCGACGAATTCGCGCGCGCGCAACAGCTCGAACGGGCCTTCCTCGACTTCGGGTTCGGAGGCGGGGGCGCTCGGCGGATCGGTGACGTAGATACCCGAGCCGACGCGGATGCGTATGCGGCCTTCGACCTCCAGCGCTATCAGCGCTTCACGGACTGTCGGGCGGGAAATTCCGAGCTGGTCGGCCAGATCCCGCTCGGTCGGCAGGCGGTCGCCCACGGAAAACTCGCCGGCATCGATCAGCTGCCTGAGCTGATCGGCGACCTGTCGGTAAAGCCGGCGTGGTTCAACGGCCTGGATCGGCATGTGCGTTTAGTTCCCTCCCGGGCCAACCCTGGTACATTGGTCTGACCCATTGACCGCAGCTTAGACAGAGGACGCGGAGAGTCAAGCTCGATGGAACCGTGGCCCGCACAACCGGAACGCGGCGGCATTGCGCAAGCATTCCATGCGTCAGCGCCGTCCCCCGCGAATGACCAGGACGTTCCCGGCGGCGACGAGGGCGAGCCCGGCGACCGCGTAAGCGGTCCAGGCATAGCCTTCCAGCGCCGTGGAGATCAAAAGCGCAAAGACGGGAAATATGACGGTCGCATAGCCGGCGCGGGCGCCGCCAATGCGTCCGAGCAGCGTCAGGTAGGCGGCGAAAGCCATGACCGTCGATATGACGGCGAGGAAGACCAGCGAGCCGATATAAGAGGCGGTCGTCGCGAACACGAACGGCTCACCAAGCAGGAAGGCCAGCAACGCCGACCACAAAGTGCCATAAAGCATGCCCCAGGCGCTCGTTGAAACGAGCGGCAGGCCGCGGCGCTGGTTGGCGACGGAGACGAGATTGCCGGCGCAGAAGCTCAGCGTGCCGCAGAGGCACAGAAGAAGACCCACCAGCGTGCCGCCGGAAAGCCCGTTGGCGGCGATTTCGGGAAAGAACATCAGCGCTATTCCGGCGAAGCCGATGGTGCCGCCGGCGAGAATGCGCGGCGCCGGGCGCTCGCCGACGACCAAGGCAGCGAGCAGCATGTTGATGACCGAGGCGAGCGAGAAGACGACCGAGAGCAAGCCGCTGACGAGATAGCCGGCGCCGTAATAGAAAAACAGGAAGTTCGACGAGAAGATGAGGATGCCGAGCACAGCAAAGCGCAAATGATCGGTGATCGGAAAGCGGAGCCGCCGACCGGAAAAGCCCGCCCAGGCAAACATCAGCAGCGTGGCGATGGCGAAGCGCCAGACCAGATTGACCTCGTTCGACACGCCGCTGCCGACCTGAAGTTCGATCGCGAACCACGATGCGCTCCAGGCAATGACCGTCAGCGCGTAAAGCCCGTAGTCGACCGGTTCGAAGGGGCGGTCGCGCGTCGTCATGCGCATTTCCACGTTAGCCGGTTCCGCCGCGCCGTTTGGTTCTCTTGTTACTGACATGCTGGCCAACACTCTTCCGCTCACAAGACGCTTACAGACCGATTGTCCTCCTTCGCCGCTTCTGAACCCAGAAGACGAGACCGAGCAACAACAGGGCCGGGATGGTAAACCAATAGCGCGATGGCCGTTCCGCAGGGACTAGCACCTGGTTGATTTCGTCGCCGGGCTGCAGGCCGAATTTGGCTGCCTGGCTGCCCAGTCGCACGACGCCGACCGTCACGCTATCGCCAAGCGCACTGACGTCCAGGCCCGCCGCCTTCAGGCGTTCGGCCGATGAATTTGCAGGCCCGAGCTGCAGCCGAACCAGCTTCGATATCTCATCGCCGTTGAGGTTCAGTGTCGTCAGGCGCAAGCGAACCGCGCCTGCCTCGGCCGTCTCGTCGACGATACGGCTGAGTTCGGTGGCGGGTACTGCCCGATACGGTTCACTCACCTGATCGAGCAACAATCCCGGCCTGAATAAGATGAAACAGGCCACAAGCAACGCAATCGTCTCGTACCAGCGGTTGCGCACGAGCATCCAATTCTGCGTCGCTGCTACAAACGAGACCATGGCCAGCGTCGATGTCGCCACCATCGCGACGAAATCGAACGGACCTTCGAGATCGACCATCAGCAGTCCGGTGTTGAAGATGAAGATGAACGGCAGCAGGCCGGTACGGATCTCGTACTTGAAGCCCTGAATGCCGGTCTTCACCGGATCGGCGCCGGAAATTGCAGCAGCAGCATAAGCTGCCAGACCCACTGGCGGCGTCACGTCCGCCATCAGCCCGAAATAGAAAACGAACATGTGGACGGCGACCAGCGGCACGGCAAGATCGTTCTGCGCCGCCAAATCGACGATGACCGGCGCCATCAAGGTGGCGACGACGACATAGCTCGCAGTGGTCGGCATGCCCATGCCGAGAATGATGCAGATCACCGCGGTGAACAAAAGCATGACGATGAAGCTGCCGCCCGAGATGAATTCGACCAGCTCGGTCATTACCAGCCCGATGCCCGTGAGCAGAACCGTGCCGACGATGATGCCGGCCGTCGCAGTGGCAATGCCGACCGTCGTCATGTTGCGTGCGGCGGCGGACAGCCCACCGACCAGATCGTCGAAACCGTGAAGCCAATGCTGCGCCAGCGCGCGGTCCTTGCGGAAAAAGGCGGTGAGCGGCCGCTGCGTGACGATCAGCGCCATAAGGGCGACAGCGCCCCAGAATGCCGACAGGCCGGGCGACAACTCCTCCACCATCAGGCACCAGATCAGCAGGATCACAGGCAGCAGAAAATGCAGGCCGGTGCGTGCCGTCTCGCCGAAGTGGGGAATCCTGACGATCTCGCCCTCCAGATCCTCCAGCGGCAGGTCGGGATAACGCGCCCGGTAGGCGACAAGGCCGATGTAGACGGCGATCAGCGCGGCAGTGATCATCCAGGTCGCGGCCGCGCCGAAAACGATCTTCGTCCAGCCAATGCCGTAATAGACAAGCCCTGCGAGGACGATGAAACCGCATACGCCCATCAGCCCGCGCAGCGCGCCCTGAAATGCGGAGTGCGTGCTGCGTGACGGCAGGCCCTTCATCCCCGTCTTCATCGCCTCGATATCGACGATGTAGAACAAGGAGCCGTAGGTCAGCAGCGCCGGATAGAAGGCGTGCTTGACCACCTCGGCATAGGAGATGCCGACATATTCCGCGATCAAGAACGCGGCGGCGCCCATCACCGGAGGCATCAGCTGACCATTGACGCCGGCCGCGCATTCGATGGCGCCCGCCTTCACCGCAGAATATCCGACCCGGCGCATCAGCGGGATGGTGAAGGTTCCGGTGGTCACGACATTGGCGATCGACGACCCGGAAATCATGCCGGTCAGGCCGGAAGCCACGACACCGGCCTTGGCCGGACCGCCGCGGTATCTGCCGAGCAGCGAGAAGGCAAGCTGAATGAAAAAGCCGCCGGCGCCGGCGCGCTCCAGCAATGTTCCGAACAGAACGAACATGAAGACGACGTTGGTGGACACACCGAGGGCAACACCGAAGACCCCCTCCGACGTCAGCCACATCTGCGAGGCTGCGCGCGATAACGTCGCGCCCTTATGGCCGAGCAGGCCAGGTAGGTGAGGCCCGGCAAAGATATAGATCAGCATGCTCGCCGCGATGACGGTGATGGCAGGCCCGACGGCGCGACGGGCGGCCTCGAGCAGGATGAGGACGCCGGCGATCGAGACGACCAGGTCAGCCGTAGTAGGAAGACCCGGCCGATGGGCGATATCGCTGTAAAAGACCAACAGATAGAGGGCGGACGCCGCCCCGGCGATGCCTAGCACCCAGTCGGGCAGCGGCACCCGGCTGCGCGACGAGGTCTTGAAGGCCGGAAACGTCAGCATCGCCAGAAACAGGGCGAAGGCCAGATGGATAGAGCGGGCGATGCCGTCGCTGACGACACCAAAATTGAGCATGAACGGAAGGGACGAGGCATACCAGAGCTGGAACAGCGACCATGCCAGCGATACGCCGAGGATCAGCTTCGCGGTGCGGCCGGTCGGCTTGCGCCCACCGGTGTCGGCCTCGGCGACGATCTCGCTAAGCTTGTCAACGTCGATAACGGGTTGGTCAGGCCCTGCCGCCCGCTGGCTTTGATCTGTCATCGTTCCCCACAATTATTTGCAATGCGAGGCGCCTGTGGCGCCTCGCATTGAAGGCCTAGAGCCACCCCTTCTCCTTGTAATAGCGCTCCGCGCCCGGATGCATTGGCGCCGACAGACCGGTCTTGATCATCTCCTTGGGATCGAGATTGGCGAAAGCCGGATGCAGTTTCTTGAAGTCGTCGAAATTTTCGAAGACCGACTTCACCAGTTCGTAGACCACCTCATCGGGCGTGCTGGCATTCGTCACCACGGTCGCGCGGACGCCGAATGTCGTCACGTCGTCCGGATTGTTGGCGTACATGCCGCCCTTGATGGTGGCGACTGAATAGTACGGATGAGCTGCCAGCAGCGCGTCCACTGCCGGACCGGTCAGCGCGATGAGTTTGGCACCACAGGCCGTGGTCGGATCCTGGATCGCCGCGGAAGGATGACCAACGCCATAGAAGAAACCGTCGATCTTGTTGTCGCACAGCGCGCTGCCCTGCTCGTCCGCCTTCAGCTCCGCGGCAAGCGAGAAATCGCCGAGCGTCCAGCCCATCTGCTTGAGCAACTCCTCCATGGACGAGCGGGTGCCTGACCCGGGATTGCCGACGTTGAAGCGTTTGCCTTTGAAGTCCTCGAATTTGGTGACGCCGGCGTCTGGCCGCGCCAGCACGGTAAACGGCTCGGGATGGACAGAGAACACGGCCCGCAGATCCTTGAACGGCTTGCCGTCGAAATTTCCGGTCCCCTCATAGGCCTGGTACTGGACGTCCGATTGGGTCAAGCCGAAATCGAGGTCGCCCGTCTGGATGGAGTTGACGTTGAAGACCGAACCGCCGGTCGACTCCGTCGAGCATCGGATGCCGGTTTTCTGCCGGTCCTTGTTCATCAGTCGGCAAATGGCGCCGCCGACGGCGTAGTAGACGCCGGTGACCCCGCCGGTGCCGACCGTGACGAAGCGCTGCTCGGCTCCGACGGATGGCAGCGCCAGCAGCATGCAGGCCGCCGCGCCGATCAGGGTTTTCATTGAACTGTACATGGTTGCTACCTCTCTGGTGGGTGTCCCGGCCCGTCGCCGATGACGCGTTGGAACTGGTTGAGGCGGTCCGCGTCGTGCGGCTCAGGCCGCTGAAGCGATCGCAGCGTCGATCGCCTCACCGAGCCGTTCGACGATCCGATCGATATCCTGTTTGGAAATGATGAATGGCGGCGCCACAAGCACATGAACGCCCCGCACACCATCAATCGTCCCGGCCATCGGATAAATCATCAGGCCGCGGGCCATTGCTTCGCGCTTGATGCGGGCGTTGAGTTCAAGCCTCTGGTCGAATGGTTCCTTGCTGGCGCGATCAACCACCAGCTCGATTCCCCTGAATAGACCCCGCCCGCGAATGTCGCCGACGTGATGGTGGTTATCGAAGCGTTGGTGCAGGCGTTCGTCCAGCTGCGCGCCCATTGCGCTGACGTTGTCGAGCAAACCGTCACGCCGGATGACCTCCTGCACGGCAAGGCCGGCCGCCGCTGCCATTGGATGGCCCATATAGGTATGTCCATGCTGGAAGAAGCCCGAGCCTTGGGCAAAGGCATCGAATATATGCCGGCCGAGCAGCACCGCGCCAATCGGCTGGTAGCCACCGCCGAGTCCCTTGGCGATGGTCAGCAGGTCGGGAGCGATGCCGTCCTGCTCGCACGCATGCAGCGTGCCGGTACGGCCCATGCCGCACATCACCTCGTCGAGAATGAGCAGCACGCCGTAGCGGTCGCAAATCGCGCGAATGTGCTTGAAGTAGTCCGCGACCGGCGGCACCGCGCCGAGCGTGGCACCCACCACCGGCTCGGCGACAAAGGCGATGACCTCGTCCGGGCCGAGTTCGAGGATCTTGTCTTCGAGCTGCTGGGCGGCGCGCGCCGCATAGGCTTCGTCGCTTTCGCCATGCTTTTGATAGCGATAGGCGTAACAGGGGTCGATATGGTGGGTCTCGATCAGCAACGGCCTGAACTGGGCGCGCCGCCATTCGTTGCCGCCGGTGGCGAGAGCGCCGAGCGTATTGCCGTGATAGCTCTGCCGGCGTGCGATGAGATGGCGCCGTTGCGGCTCGCCTTTCTCGACAAAATATTGCCTGGCCATCTTGAGCGCGGCCTCGACCGCCTCCGAGCCGCCGCTGACCAGATAGACGTGGTCCAACCCTTTCGGCGCGTCCTCGACCAGCCGGTCCGCCAAGCGCTCCGCCACCTCGGTGGTGAAGAAGCTGGTATGGGCGTAGGCGATGCGGTCAAGCTGGGCGTGCAGCGCGGCAATCACGTCGGGATGGCCGTGGCCGAGACAGGACACGGCCGCGCCGCCCGATGCGTCGATGTAGGACTTGCCCTCTGCGTCGAACAGTTCGATGCCTTGGCCGCGAACGGCGACCGGCAGCGTCGAGTGGATGGTTCGATGAAGAATGTGTGTCATCGACGGTCCCTCAGGGGCATTTTCTTCGGCGCACGCTGGTTCAGGTGGGTCTTGAGGGCGGCGCCCTGCTCATCGAAGCGTCGCAGCGATTCAACGGCGCCCTCGCCTGCCTGTCCTGCGACAAGAGCACCGAGGATCTCAGCAACGATGAAAGCTGGCGTCATGGTGTGGAAAAAGGACGGGCTGCCGGTCGGCACGACGACCAGGTGATCGGCAAGCAGCGCCAAGGGGGCTACCCCGCTGTCGGTGATCGCAATGACCGGTACGCCGCGGCCGGCAGCATACTCGACAAGCTCGATGGTGAAGCGCGTGTAGGGCAGGACGCTGGCGGCGATCAGCACGTCGTCCTTGGTCGCATGGGCCAGAGCGTCGCCATCGGTTCCGCCGATGCCGTGCAACAGCACCGACTTCTCGCCGATCAGCGACAGGATGTAATGCAGATGCCAGGCCACCGCATGGCTCGAGCGCAGGCCGAGGCAATAGACGCGCCTTGCCGCACTCAGCGCCCTGGCCGTCTCGACCAGACGGTGGATCGACCTGCTTTCGGCGAGATGGGCAAGCTGGCTGGAAATCGAATCCAGAATATCGGCCGCCAGCGCGTGGTCGCCCTTGAGCTTTTGGCTGGCCACCTGAAGGCCCGCCTTGCCGGCGAAACCGATTTCGCCGTCCCGGATCGCGGCGGCGTAGATATCGCGTACCGCCTCGTAGCCATCAAGGCCGAGATGCTGGGCCAGCCGCGTCATCGTCGCCGGCTGCACTCCTGCGTGCCGGGCCTGCTCGCGCATGGACAACAGCGCGACATCATACGGCTTGTCAAGGACATAGCGCGCAGCGGACCGAAGCTGCGCCGACATGCCGTCGAAGGCAGTGACGATCTGTCCAGCAAGCTCTCCCTGGTCCATGGATATTGCTAGCTCGCCAGCCCAGCGATTGCAACGTCTGTTTCAGTGTGATCAAAGATTGATTCATATGAATCTTGTCGCTCACAGAACGTCCCCATGAAGCCGGCCACTGGTCTCGACCGCATCGCCATAGCCGTCGCCCCGAATGGGGGACGTCGCAGCAAGGCCGACCATCCGGCGATTCCACTGACACCAGCCGAACTTGCGAGGACGGCCGCGGAATGCGCCGATGCCGGTGCGGCTATGATCCACGTCCATGTCCGCGACAGAAGCGGCAATCATCTGCTCGACCCCGACGCCTACCGCCAGACGATCGCCGCCATCCGCGGTGCTGCCGGCGACCGCTTGATAATTCAGATCACCTCCGAAGCGCTCGGTATCTATTCGCCGGCCCAACAGATGGCCGTCGTACAAGATGTGAAGCCGCAAGCTGTCTCGCTGGCGCTTCGCGAAATCGTTCCTGATGCCGGATCGGAACTCGCCTGTGTGCGCTTCATGGCCTGGCTGCACACCGAGGGGGTTGCGCCGCAGATCATCCTCTATTCGCCCGAGGAGGCCGTCAGGCTTTCGGACATGCAGCAGCGCGGACTGATCCCCTGGGCAAGCATACCGGTTCTCTACGTGCTGGGCCGATACACGCCGGGACAGGCGTCCGTTCCTGCCGATCTCCTGCCATTCCTCGCGGCGAACATGCCGCGCTTCGACCATTGGAGCGTCTGCGCCTTCGGCCGCAACGAAGCGGCGTGCGTGACCGCCGCCGCGTTGCTTGGCGGCCATGTCCGGGTCGGCTTCGAAAACAATCTTTTCCTTCCGGACGGCAGCATAGCCTCGTCCAACGCCGAACTGGTAGCGACCGTCGCACGCATACTCGCCGACTGCGGCGTCAAGATCGCCTCGGCCGCCGAGTTGGCGGCTCAATGGAACGCGCCGTTTCGTTCCATATGACAAACCAAAGCCTATTTTCGGCGGCAAGCTCGCGCAAGACATAGAGAGGCGGCTGCAATGTCATCGCCACGGAAGAACGACGTGTCCCCGCCCGCGGCGCGGCGATTGCAACAACAGTGCCGGTCGTTGTAACCATTCCGGCCGCTTGATATTGGAGGAGACGCAGCATGGACCGATTCACCGGCGGTTGCCTGTGCGGCAACGTCCGAATTGTCGCGTCAGGGCGCCCATACCGGGTCGGCCTTTGTCACTGTCTCGACTGCCGCAAGCATCATGGCGCCCTTTTTCACGCTTCCGCGATTTTTCCTGAGGATGCGGTGACGATCGACGGCGAAACACGCGACTACGCCGGGCGGTTTTTCTGTCCCCGCTGCGGCTCCTCCGTTTTCGGACGCACCGCAGACGAAATCGAAGTAAACCTGGGGTCCCTGGATGCGCCTGACCAGCTGATGCCAACCTACGAAAGCTGGATCATCCGACGCGAGTCCTGGTTGCCGCCGTTTCCGCTCACCAGACGGTACGAGCGCGATCGTGACGCCACGGGTCGCTTTGAGGAATAGGTCGCAGGAACGGTGCCGAGGAGGCAACGACATCAGAACATGGATTTTCACAGGCCGCCTGCTCACGCCGCTAAAATGTGAACTTGCATGCTTACAAGGTGCGCTGCCTTCATCCACATTGCCCCATGGGCATTCGTGAGCGCCTAAGGCGACCCGTGACAGCCAAGGCGCCGGACCTTAGAGGAGGATCGCAGGGGATGGGATTCATCGTCGCGATCCTGACGCAGGCTTTGTACAGAGCGCCGCGTTCAAAGCTGGCCGTTTAGGAGGTCACGCCGGAAGATCGGCCTTGCGGAAGCCATCAACGAAATGCCCAAGCAGCGCAGCGTCGTGGAATGGCTCTGTCGTGGTCCAGTGGCCCGCCGCCTCGAAACGATGATCACAGGCTAGTGGTCGCGGCGACAATCAACCCGCCCAAGACGGCGACATTGATGGTGAAGCCGGTACGAAGCGCTTCGCGTTCATCGCCGCTGTAGCGCCAGAAGTTGAGCGCCATGAACGACGCCGCAATGGTGAATACGGCCAAGGTCGCGGCGGGAAAGGGTCCACCAAGGCCCGCTGCTAGGCAAAAGCCGCCTGCGATCTCCAGCACCGATCCGGCCGCGAGAAGAGGCCTGGGAGCAGGAAAGCCCCGCTCGGCCAGGGACGCTGTAACTGCCCGGAACCTGAGGAAATGCTCGGCGCCCGCCCAGATAAAGACGCCGCCGAGCAAAACCAATCCAAGGTGGTGGAGGAACGCGATCATTCCTTGCTGCCGTCCTCGGTGTAAACCGCTAGCTCGTAACCATCCGGATCCGCGAAATGAAAGCGCCGGCCGCCGGGGAACCCATAAATCGGCCTGACGATCGTGCCTCCCGCTTCCTCGACCCGCTTGACCGTTGCCGGCAAATCATCGGCATAGAGAATGACGAGCGGGCCTCCTCCGGACCTCGCTGGGCCAGCGGCGAAGCCACCTGACAAGCGCCCGTCGTTGAACTCGCAATATTGCGTGCCGTAGTCAGTGAAGGTCCAGCCGAAGGCCTTTCCGTAGAAGTCGCGTGACCGCTGAATGTCTTTCACGTTGAATTCGACGTAGTCGATCCGTTGATCGTTGTTGTTGCTCATGATGCATACCTCTCGTGTGATGTACGACGGCGAAAGATAAGCACGCATCTCGCCTGCCGGATTGAACAAAACGGCCATCGACGTATGGCTTCACACGGCGCCGCCGAGGCGATGCATCTGACATGATTATTCACCTACCCTCTTCCTTCCGGCCGGAAGAAACAACCGATTCTTGCAACCGTTTTCGATTGGCAGACGTTGTCGGTCGTGCAGATTGTTGTCTCGAGCGACGGCGGGCGCAGCCACTGCGTCGTAGGTTCACCGCCGGTAATCCGAAGAGGAGCGAGATGAGCGATCCCGTCCCAGCGCAGGCAACGGGTTCATTTCAGCAACGTCCAGCGTCGGCGCGGCTTCACGGGAGCTTTGCTTCGGTGTGGGCGCATCGAATGGACCCGGCGGGCGCACCGCCAATCGTCGTCATGCCCGATGCAACGATCGACCTGCAATGGATCGGAGGCAGCTTCCGAATTGCCGGCCCCGACAAGGAGCCGCAGACCGAGGTCCTGGCGGCAGGCGAGATCGTGATCGGCTTGCGCTTTCATCCTGCCACGGCGGCGGCATGGCTCGGCGTGCCACAAATCGAGCTTGTCGGCCAGAGGCTGTTGCTCGACGATTTATGGGGCGCGCGAGCCCGGCGCCTCGCCAGCCGCGTGCGCGCAGGCGACAATCTCGAGGATCTGGCCTGTTCGCTCGAACAGGTCGTCGCCGAGGAGGCGGCCTCCCGCGCGCCAGACGTTCCCATGCAGGCGGCATATCGCCTGATCGAGCGCGGGCCGCCACCCGACGCGCCGCTCGTCCCTTGGTTGATGCGCGCACTCGAGATGAGCGAAAGGACGTTGCGCCGGCGCTTCGACGAGAGCTTCGGCTATGGCCCCAAGACGCTTGACCGTATCCTCCGCTACCAGCGCTTTCTGCGGCTTTCGAGCCAATCAAACAGCGCCACGGCCATCCTGGCAGCCGAGGCGGGCTATTCCGATCAGGCGCATCTTGTCCGCGAGAGCCGACGCCTGACGGGAAGCACCCCGCGACAGATTCATCACCTGCTGCAGAACGGGTGAAACCACGTCGCGCTCTTCATTGGCCGTTTTGTTCAATTCGTCACTGTCGCCCGACTTTATCCTGGTGTCTCCGACAACCAGAGGAGATCGCCATGAAACCGCGCATTTCGGTTTTGACTATCGCTGTCGCCAACCTCGAGAGTTCTCTGGCGTTCTACCGCGACGGTCTCGGCTTGCCGACGGAAGGGATCATCGGCCGCGAGTTCGAGCATGGCGCCGTCGCGTTCTTCACGCTGTCCGGCGGGTTGAAGCTCGCGATCTGGGCGCAGGACGACCTCGCCTACGACACTGGCCTGCCCAAGGCGCCGATCAGCTCGACCTCGTTCACAGTCGGACACAACGTTGTGCGCCGCGAAGAAGTCGATCAAGTGATGGATGAGGCCGCTCGCGCCGGAGCCGAGATCATCAAGCCTGCCCGGGACACGTTCTTTGGCGGATATGCCGGATACTTCCGCGATCCGAACGGACACCTGTGGGAGGTCGTCTGGAACCCCGCCAACATACCGAATGAGGACGCTCTCTGAGGGCAGGTATGGCCCTGTAGGATCGGGCCGTTCCGGTCATTCCCGGTGCTGGCAAATTCTATCGGCATCGGGGCGGGCGGCCTGCTTTCCCTGGCAAACGAAGCCAGTTCGACGGCAGTCCACCAGCATAATCTTACGGGGCTGATTATGTAGCTCTATCCAGATTCGCCTCGCCTGCATGGCGCATCATGCGGCGGAAGCTCATTGAGATATGCGCCCGCCTTATGTGCCCGATGGACTCCCAGTCGCCGATTTCGGCCGCGGCAAGGACCTCTTCCATTTCGCGGCGGAATGCGGTGAATTCCTCGACGAGGCCCAATTGCGGCATCAGCTTCAGGACGACGCGCGCGACCTGAAAATACAGGCGCTCGCTGATCTCGCGCAGTGGCTGGTTGCCGGTCATCGCCGTGAGCTCGTAGAAAAAATCCATGTTGAGGCGCAGGAAAGCGCGCTGGTCGGGATTGAGTATATCGGCATCGCAGCGCGCGATGAGCGCCCGTATCCGGTCAAGATCGTCCGCCGTGCGCGGAATCGGCGAAAGCTTGCCGACGAGGAGCGCCAGCTCCAGGCGCAAATGATAGACCTGCTGCAATTCCTCGATGTCGACGTCGGTGACGATCGTGCCGACGCCGTGGACGGATTGAACCAGACCCTCGGATTCAAGGCGCGCCAGCACGCGCCGGACCGGCGTGCGGCTGATCTGGAATTCCTGGGCAAGTTCTTCCTCGGACAGGTGGCTTCCCGGCGCATAATCGAGCAGGCAGATGCGGTCGCGCAATATCCGGTAGATGCGCTCGAACCGCTCCCGCGCGGAGAGCGGGCGCGGCGGCGCGGCGGTCACCGTCGTGGGCGGCTTGGCCTCTGTCTCGATCGTCACCCAGCCTCCAGGACAGCATGCAGGAATTGCCGTGTCCGCTCGTTCTTGGGAGCACCAAACAGTTCGCTTGGCGGCCCCTGCTCGCAGATCTTGCCTTGATAGAAGAAACAAACGCGGTCGGAAAACTCCTTGGCGAAGCCCATCTGATGGGTGACCATCAGCATGGTGAGATCATGCTCGCGCCCGATTTGCCTTATCACCTGCAGCACTTCGCCGACAAGCTCCGGGTCGAGCGCCGACGTCACCTCGTCGAACAGCATGATCTTGGGCCGCATTGCCAGCGCCCTGGCGATGGCGACGCGCTGCTGCTGGCCGCCAGAAAGCTGTGACGGATAGTGGTCCTTCTTCTGGGCCAGACCGACCAGCTCCAGCAGTTCGGCCGCTCTTGCCTCGGCGTCCGCCCGCTTCATTCCGAGCACCGTTATCGGCGCCTCGATGCAGTTCTGCATCGCTGTCATATGCGGAAACAGGTTGAACGACTGGAACACCATGCCGATCTTGGCGCGGATCTTGCGGATGTGGGCGAGATCGGCGGGAACAAGCTTGCCGTTCCTCTCCATATGGGTCAGCGGCTCGCCTTCGACCCAGATGACGCCGTCATTGATCGTCTCCAGCGTCATCAGCATGCGCAGCACCGTCGTCTTGCCCGAACCCGACGGACCGATGACGGAGACTTTTTCGCCGCGCGCTATTTCGAGATTGAGCCCGTCGAGAACGGTTAACGTGCCGTAGCGTTTCGATACATTGTCGAAGCGGACCATCGGTTGTTCAGTCATCGGGTGGTCCTCCGGTTGAGCAGCCCTTCGAGAGAGCGGATGAGCGCCGCCGAAACCAGGCTCATGGCAAGGAAAAACAGGCCGACCAGCGTGATCGGCTCGGTGTAGCGGAACGTTTCGGAGCCGATGATCTTGGCGGTCTGCATCAGTTCCATCACGGCGATTGCGGAAAGCAACGGCGTTTCCTTGAACAAGGCCACCAGATAATTGCCGAGCGCCGGAACGATCGGCGGGATCGCCTGCGGAATGATGATGTCGCGGAACGTCGTCCAGGACGAGAGATTGAGCGCGATCGAAGCTTCCCACTGGCCGCGATGGATGTTGTCGAAACCGGCGCGATAGACCTCGGAGCAATAGGCGGCGTAGTGGATGCCGATGGCCAGCACCCCGGCGGTGAAAGCGTCGAGCACGACACCGAATTTCGGAAAGACGAAATAGAGAAAGAATATCTGGATGAGCAGCGGGGTCGAGCGGATCAGCTCGACCAGCACCGAAATCGTCCAGCTGGTCCATGGCACGGCGATGCGGACAACGGCCAGCACCAGGCCGAGCGAGGCGGCAAGCGCAAAGCCGATCAGCGTCGCTTCGATGGAAATGACGGCGGCGCGGGCAAGCACCGGCAGGATTTCCAGGGCAAATCCCCAATCCCAGATCATGCCGCCTTCCCCCGCGCCAGTCCGAGCGACGCTCGCCTTTCAAGAAGCCGCATGCCGATGGTCACAACCAGCGACATTGCCAGGTACATCAAAAGAACGAGGGTGAAGATCGGAATGGTCTTGAACGTGTTCTGGTTCATTTGCTGCGCCTTGAAGGCGAGATCCGAAAGCGTGATCAGCGAGACCAGCGCCGTCGATTTCAGAAGCTCGATGAACAGATTGCCCCAGGGCGGGATCATCGCGACAAAGGCCTGCGGCAGGATGATCCGGCGCAGCATCTGCGGGCGGCTCATGTTCAATGCAGTACACGCTTCCCACTGGCCGCGGGCGACGGACTGGATCGCGCCGCGCACGCACTCCGATCCGTAAGCGCCGACATTGAGGCCGAGCGCCAGCACCGCCACAACGAATGCGTTGATCGTGACGCCGAATTGCGGGAGCACGAAAAACAGCCAGAACAATTGCACCAGCGCCGACGTTCCGCGGAAGATCTCGACGTAAACCGTGGCCAGCCATCTGAGCGGCGTCGGGCCGTACATCCTTGCAAGTGCTGCAAGCACGCCCATGATAATTGCCAGCAGGCTGCCGAGGACGGCGATCTCGACCGTCAGGACCGCGCCTTGCAGCAGGCCCGGCATGAACACTCTATAGCTGTCCTGCGTTGCCAACGCGCCGATCACGACCAGCGCGATGACCAGCATGGCAATGAGCGTACGGATTCCCATGCGATTCCCCCGGGAAAAAGGGCGGCGCTTTCGCGCCGCCAGCAGTTGGGAACCTATTTGCCAGCGCAGAGCTCTGCGGTGGTCTTGTTGGGCAGATAATCCTTGCCGAAGCCGAGTGGCTCGACCAGCGCGATATGCTCCGGCGAACCGATGAACTTCTTCAGCTCGGCGTTGAAAGCCTGCTGCAGGTCGGTGTCTTCCTTGCGGAAGCCGAAGCCGCCATGGCCTTTCACCGACTTGCCGGCGACCTCGCCGAAGGGCTTGGTCGATTCGACACCGTCGGCCTTCTTGGCCATGTCGGCGATCGAAAGGGCGGTAAGCGCGGCAGCATCGGCGCGGCCCGACTGGACGGCGGCGACCAGGCTGGACTGGTCGGGCAAGGAGACGATCTGCCCATCGGCAACGCCCGCTTCCTTGGCGAAGCCGCCTTCGACGGCGCCGGCCATCACGGCAAGCTTGAGATCCGGATTGTCCTTGATGCTGGAAAAATCCTTGATGCCTTTCGGATTGCCTTTTGCCACCAGCATAGCCTCGCCGATGCCGTAGGACGGCTCGGAGTAGTTGATCTCGGCGCAGCGCTTCGGGGTGATGAACATGCCGGCGGCGATGATATCGAAGCGGCCGGCCTTGAGACCTGGAATGAGCGAGCCGAATTCGGTCAAAACACCGTCGACCTGCGGTATGCCCATCTTGGCGAGCACCGCCTTGGCGACTTCCGGCGCCTCGCCGGTCAGCTTGCCGTCTGGCGTGGCGTAACCGAACGGCGCCTCGTTGGCGAAACCGACGCGGATGTAGCCGTCCTTCTTGGCCCGTTCGAGGGTGGTTTCCGCGTGAGCGGACAGCGAGGTCAATGACGTCGCGGCGAGCGCGATGCAGGCAGCCGCTTTCACGACCATGCGGCGCGATATCGATGAATTGAACATGCTTTTCTCCCATTGGACAACTGTGGATGGTTCCCAGGGCGCGGCCTTCTTCGAGGTCGGCGCCTGCTTGATCAGACGTATACAACTGCCCTAGACATTTCGCAAGCAGAGATATAGAAACCATGGAAATTCGGCGATAATTCGTAGTTAGCCAACAAATTGACGTCGAGTTGTGCACAATTTGGGCCTGCTTGCCCATATTTTATCAAAGGGCAAGCGGCGTACTGGAAGGCAGGATTTCGGTGGCGACCGCGAAGGGCTTCGGGACATTCACGCAAGCGGAGTATGGGCAGCGCCTCGCCGGCGTGAAGACACGCATGCAACAAGCCGGCTTCGATCTCATCGTCTGTCAGGATCCAGCCAACATGTGCTGGCTGACCGGCTATGACGGATGGTCGTTCTACGTTCCGCAGTGCGTGCTCGTCCATCTGGAGGAGGACCGGCCGATCTGGTTCGGCAGGGCGCAGGATGCCAAGAGCGCACGCCTGACCACCGGCCTGCCCGAGACAAACATCGTGCCGTTCTCGGAACGGCTGGTGCAGCAGCCCGTCGAACACCCTTATGACGAACTCGCCCAACTGATCCGGTCGCGCGGCTGGGGAAAGGCCCGTATCGGCGTCGAGATGGACGCGCATTATTACACTGCGCGCTGCCACGCCCACCTTGTCGAGGGGCTGCCCGACGCGCATTTCGCCAACAACCACGATCTCGTTAACTGGGCGCGGCTGGTCAAATCCGAAGCCGAGCTGGTGCTGATCCGCGAGGCGGGTGCGATCTGCACGCATGCCATGAACCGCGCCATCGGGAAAATGCGGCCCGGTGTGCCTCAGAACCATGTCATTGCGGAAATCTATCACGCGCAGATCATGGGGGTGCCCGGAGCGGGCGGCGACTATGCCGCGATCTGTCCGCTGATGCCCGTCGGCGAGGGCACCAGCACGCCGCATCTGACGTGGTCCGACGCGCCGCTGCCGGACAGCGGCCCCGCCATTCTGGAGATTGCCGGCGTGAGGCGCCGCTATCACGCGGCGCTGACGCGGACCATACATTTCGGCAAGCCGCCGCTAGCCATCCTCGACATGGCCAAGGCAATCGTCGAGGGTGTCGACGCCGGCCTCGAGAAGGCGCGCCCCGGCTACACCGCCGAACAGGTGGAAGCCGCCTGGCAGGCAGTCCTGCGACGGAACGGGCTGAAGAAGGAAAGCCGGGTCGGCTATCCGGTCGGGCTCGCATACCCGCCCGATTGGGGTGAACGCACCGCAAGCCTTCGTCCCGGCGATACTACCGAGATGCAGTCCGGGATGTGCTTCCATTTCATGGCCGGCGTCTGGCTCGACGATTTCGGCATCGCCATCTCGGAGTCGTTCGTCGTCACGGAACGCGGCGGCGAACGCCTCTGCGACGTGGCGCGCGACCTCATCGTCATCGACTGACATGGCGGCCGGGAAACCGGCTGCCGAAAAGACCATGCCCGCCAGCAAGCCGGCAACAAGCACGAGGACGCCCGATGGACCGCAATCCGTTTTCCGAAGCCGAAATCGCCGGCCGCCTGGCAAAGGTCCGTACTGCACTGATCGAGCGGGAGCTCGACGCGGCGGTGTTTGCCTCGCCGGAGAACGTCTTCTATCTCACCGGGCTTGATCACTGGGGGTATTTTGCCCCTCACCTGCTGATCGTTCCACTCCAGGGAAACCCCGTCCTGGTCACCCGCTCGATGGAGAAGGTGACGATCGAGAAGCAGGTGAAGGCAGCGGAATTCCGCGGCCACTCCGACAGCGAAACGGCGGCCGACCTTGCCGCGCGGGTGCTTGCGGAGCTCGGCCTCTCGGGCAAGCGGATCGGCCTCGAATACTGGACGGCCGGCCTTAGCCATGGACTTGCCGTGGCGCTCCAGACGCAAGCCGATGCAACGTGGAGCGATGTCTCCGGTCTGATCGACGAGATGCGGCGGGTGAAGAGCGCCGAAGAACAGGCGCTGATGCGGCGTGCCGCAAAGGTGACGGACGCCGCCGCCGGTGCCGCGATCGCCGCGATCTCCGATGGCGCTTCCGAACAGGAGGTCGCCGCCCAATGTGTTTCGGCAATGATCCGCGCCGGCGGTCATGCGCCGGGCTTCGGACCGTTCATCCGCCCGGCCGCGCGCCTGGGTGAAGAGCACACGACCTGGGGCAACGGAATCTACCGCAAGGGCGAGCCGGTCTTTGTCGAACTGTCCGGGTGCATCTCGCGCTACCATGCCCCGCTCGGCCGGCTCGTTCGCATCGGCCACATCAGCGATGAAGACGCCGCAATGGCGGAGGTGACCGCCAAGGCCTTCAACGCGGTCGTCGAGGCGCTGCGGCCGGGCGCCAAGGCGCGTGATGTTTACGCCGCCTGGCAGGCCGTCGCCGACGAGGCCGGCCTTTCCCACTATCGCCGCCATCACTGCGGCTACCTTGTCGGCGCCGGCCAGCCGCCGTCATGGACCGGCGGCAATTCGGTGACCGGCTTGCGACACGGCTCCGACCTCGAGATCGAAACGGGGATGAGCTTCCACATCCTGTCATGGCTGATGGGAACGGGTCGCGGCAATGACTTCGTCTCCAACACGGTACTTTTGACCGACGCGGGCGCCGAAGTGCTCACCCGCACGCCGGCCGGCCCGATTGTTCGATAGGCCCGCACGCATGGCGCGCTACTCGGCACTCTCGATTTTCCGCAACGCGCTCGCCGGCCAGAAGAATTGGCAGCGCGCCTGGCGTGCGGCGGAGCCAAAACCGTCCTATGATGTGATCGTCATCGGCGGCGGCGGACACGGCCTCGCCACCGCCTTTTACCTCGCCGAGAACCACGGCATCCGTAACGTCGCCGTACTCGAAAAGGGCTATGTCGGCGGCGGCAATGTCGGCCGCAACACCACCGTCATCCGCTCCAACTACCTGCTCGACGGCAACACCCAGTTCTACGAATTCTCGATGAAGCTCTGGGAGGGCATGTCGCGCGCGCTGAACTTCAACGTCATGTTCTCGCAGCGCGGCCAGCTCGTCACGGCGCATTCGGCCGATCAGCTCGACGGCTTCAGCCACCGCGCCAATGTCATGCGGCTGAATGGCATTGATGCCGATATCCTCGACCGCGACGAGGTGCGCCGTCTCGTGCCCTATCTCGATTTTTCCGACACCGCCCGCTTTCCGATCCATGGTGCCATCTTCCAGGGCCGGGCGGGCACGGCGCGCCACGACGCCGTCGCCTGGGGCTATGCGCGCGCCGCCGACAGCCATGGCGTCGACATAATCCAGAACTGCGAAGTGACAGGCTTCCTCCGCGACCGCGACAGTATCGTCGGCGTCGAAACGACGAAAGGCCGGATCGGCGCCGGCAAGGTCGGCCTCGCTGTTGCCGGTCATACATCCGTGCTCGGTGCCAAGGCCGGCCTTGACCTGCCGATCGAAAGCCACGTCCTGCAAGCCTTTGTCACCGAGCCGCTGAAGCCGCTGGTAGATCACGTCGTCGCTTACGGCGCCGACCATTTCTACGTCAGCCAGTCCGACAAGGGCGGACTGGTCTTCGGCGGCAATCTCGACGGCTACAATTCATACGCCCAGCGCGGCAATCTCGGCGTCGTGCGCGAGGTGGCGGAGGCGGCGATTGCTTTGATGCCGTGCATTTCGCGCGTCCGTCTGCTGCGCCACTGGGGCGGCGTCATGGACATGACTCCCGATGCCAGCCCGATCATCTGCCCGACGCCGATCGACGGCCTCTATCTCAATGGCGGCTGGTGCTATGGCGGCTTCAAGGCGACGCCGGCTTCCGGCTGGTGCTTCGCCCACACGATCGCCACCGGCAAGCCGCATCCCCTGATCGCGGCCTACGGACTCGATCGTTTCCGCACCGGCCACACGCTCGATGAGGCCGGTGTCGGCCCTTCCGCCTGGCTGCAATAGGAGGCGGGACAAAATGCTGCGCATCGAATGCCCCTGCTGCGGCCCGCGCGACCATGACGAGTTCCGCTATGGCGGCGATGCCTCGGTCACGCGTCCAACCCATGACGATGCCGATCCGGAGGCCTGGTACCGCTACGTCTATATCAGGACAAACCCGGCCGGCCCGCACCGTGAATTCTGGCAGCACGTGACCGGCTGCCGGCAATGGCTGGTGGTCGAACGCGACACCCGCAACCACGCGATCGCATCCGTCGACTTCGCCAGGAAATCGACTGTCAGGAAACAACCGGCATGAGTTCGAACCGCAAACGCCTGCCAGCGGGTGGCCGCATCAGTCGCGAGGTGCCGGTAGATTTCACCTTCGATGGCCGCAAGCTGATTGGGTATCGCGGCGACACGCTCGCCTCCGCGCTGCTCGCCAATGGCGTCACCCTGGTCGGTCGCAGCTTCAAATATCATCGCCCGCGCGGCATTTTTTCCGCCGGGCCCGAAGAGCCGAATGCGCTGGTTACGCTCGGGAGCGCCGGCAGGCGCGAGCCGAACCTGCCGGCGGCGACGCTGGAACTCGCCGACGGCATGGTCGTGGAGAGCCAGAACCGCTGGCCGTCGCTTGCCTTCGACGTGCAAAGCGTCAACGGCCTTTTCGCGCCGTTTCTGTCCGCCGGCTTCTACTACAAGACCTTCATGGGCCCGACGCGCCGCGCCTGGATGTTTTACGAACATTTCATCCGCAAGGCGGCCGGCCTGGGCAGAGCCGCCACCGGCCCCGATCCCGACCGCTACGAGGTTCATCATGCCTTCGCCGATGTCGCCATCGTCGGCGGCGGCCCGGCGGGATTGTCGGCGGCGCGGGCGGCCGCCGCGGCCGGCGCGCGGGTCGCGCTGATCGAGCAGGATTTCCTGCTTGGCGGCCAGCTTCTGGCGGAACCGTCCGACAGCGCAGCGGCCGCATGGCTGAGGCAGGCCGCGGCCGAGTTGGAGGGCTTCGAAACCGTCGCGCTGATGAAGCGGACGACCGCTTTCGGCAGCTATGACGGCAATGTGCTTGGACTGGTCGAACAGCGCGATCCAACCGATCCGCAGCCGAATGGCGAGACACGCCAAACGGTCACCATGCTGCGCGCCCGCGCCATCGTTTTCGCCACCGGCGCCATCGAGCGGCCGATCGTGTTCTCGAACAACGACCGGCCCGGCGTCATGCTTGCCTCGGCCGCGCGGACCTACCTCAACCGTTTCGCCGTCCTGCCGGGCAAGAAAATCATCGTCGCCACCAGCAATGACGGTGCCTGGCGCACCGCCTTCGATTACGCCGCAGCCGGCGCGGAGGTGACGATTGCCGATCTGCGCGCCGTCCCGCCCGCAGCACTTGCCGCGGAAGCCGCACGGCTCGGCGTGGTGGTGAGGGCCGCAACGCGCATCGTCGACCTGCACGGCGGCCATACCGTCAGGCGCGTAACGCTCAATGGACCGGAGGGACAATCCTCGGCCGCCTGTGACCTCGTCTGCATCTCCGGCGGCTGGTCGCCAACCGTGCATCTCACCTCACACCTCGGTGTCAAACCTGTGTATCGCGACGACATTGACGGCTTCGTGCCGGGCGCGTTTCCGGCGGGCCGGTTCGGCGCCGGCGCAATGATAGGAGCTTATGCGACCGCCGCTGCCGTCGAGCACGGCCATCGCGCCGGCATCGAAGCGGCAGCCTCCTGCGGCAAGTCGGCGCCGGTGCCCGCTCCATCGAAACTCGATCTCGGTGAGACCGCCTCGACCGTGCTTCGCGAAGCCCTGCCCGCTGGACGCGGAAAGGCCTTCGTCGATTTCCAGATGGACGTGACGACCGGGGATATCGAGCTCGCCCATCGTGAGGGCTATGAATCGGTCGAGCATCTGAAGCGCTACACCACGCTCGGCATGGGCACCGATCAGGGCAAGACCAGCAATTTTCCCGCACTTGCCGCCATGGCAGCGCTGCGCGGCGCAACGATTCCCGAGACCGGCACCACGACCTTCCGCCCGCCCTATACGCCGGTGGCGATCGGCGCGCTTGCCGGACGCGCCGTCGGCCATCATTTCAAGCCGATCCGCCGCACGCCGATGCACGACTGGCACATGGCGAATGGCGCCGAGATGCTCGAGGTCGGGCTCTGGATGCGGCCCTATTTCTACCGGCAGTCGGGCCGCGACGTGAACGAAGCCTATGTTGCCGAAATGCGTACCGTGCGTCAGACCGCGGGGCTGATGGACATCTCCACGCTCGGCAAGATCGATGTCCAGGGCCCGGATGCGGCAATCTTCCTCGACCGCGTCTATGCCAACGGCTTTGCCAAACTGGCGATAGGCCGCGCCCGCTACGGCGTCATGCTGCGCGACGACGGCATCGTCTTCGACGACGGCACCACGACGCGGCTAGCGGAAAACCGGTTCTTCATGACCACGTCGACCGCCAAGGCCGCCGATGTGCTGTCGCGTCTCGAATTCCTGCTCGACACGGCCTGGCCGGATTTGCGCGTGGCCGTTACCTCGGTCAGCGATGAATGGGCGGCGATGTCGGTTGCCGGGCCTAACAGCCGCGCAATCCTCGGTGCTGCTTTTCCTGGTCTCGACGTTTCCGACGCGGCGCTTCCGCATATGGGGCTACTCGAAAGCGAGTGGCAGGGCCGTGGGCTCCGCATCCTGCGCCTCAGTTATTCCGGCGAGCGCGCTTACGAAGTCTATGTCGGCGCCACTGCCGGTGAACAGCTCTGGAGCCTCTTGCTCGAAGCCGGCACACCCTTCGACCTGAAGCCTTACGGTGTCGAGGCGCTCGGCGCGCTGCGGGTCGAAAAGGGCCATGTCGCCGGACCGGAGATCGATGGGCGCACGACGCTCGACGATCTCGGCCTCGGCCGCATGGCCGGCAAGCGCAGCGGCTTCGTCGGCGATGTACTGCGCCGCCGCCAGGCCTATCAGGCGCCTGAGCGCCAGCGGCTGGTCGGACTGGAATGCGCCGAAGACGGCAAGCGCCTCCGCGGCGGGGCGATCCTGTTCCTGCCGGACGACAAGATCGAGGGCCATGGCCGCGGCCGGGTGACCTCGATCACCTTTAGCCCAGAACTCGACCGCTATGTCGGATTGGCCCTGCTTGCCGGTGATGTCGCGGCAGAAGGAAGCGAGGTCGTGGCGGTCTATCCGATGAAGGCCGAAACGGTTCGCGCCCGCGTTGTCTCGCCGGTATTCATCGATCCGCAGGGAGAACGGCTGCATGGCTAGCTTGACCTCTTCTCGGGATTTCAGTCTGTCCGTGGCGGATTGTCCGCTTATCCAGATCGAGGGCTGGGACGCGACACTGAGACAATTCGAAAAGAGCGTCTCGGCGTCGCTCAACACGAAACTTCCCGCTTCGGTGGGAGAGACGGTTCGCCACAAGGGCCTTTTGACCATCCGCGTTGCACCTCGCCGCCTTTGGCTGGCTCTCGACGAAGGCACAGAGGCGCCAGCCCTTGTCGTCGACCCCGATCTCGGCTGTTCCGTGCCCCTCGGGGAAGGTCGTGTTCGTTTGAAAATGGCCGGCCCTGGTATCGCAAGGCTTCTGTCCGGCTGCATTGCCGTCAACTGGCACGCGCCGACCGCCGCTCCGGGCCGCGCCGTGCAAACATCCCTCCATCACGTGCCCGTGCTCTTCCTGCGCACCGGCGAGACCGCGTGCGAGCTCATCGTGCCGCGAAGTTTTTCGCGAAGCCTCTCGGATTGGATTGCCGACGGCTAGCCAATACCGGTTCCTCGGGCAAGGGCCGGCTTTAGCGGCGATCCAAGCCGCCATCACGAAGTCATCTACTCTCTTGCCGGCCAGTCCTGCAGGAGCGTAACCCCAAACTTCGGCGCGGCTACTTTGAGCCGCTCGATATCGGCAGGCGTTGGCGGCCCGACCACCTCTCCCTTGCTGCGTTCATGGCCACCTTCGGCGAGAAACTGCTCGAACACACTTGGCGTGTCTATCAGGATATAGCGAACGAGCTGATTGCCGGGATTCATAAGCTGGTGCGGGATGCCCCGCTTCAAAAACATGCTCTCGCCGGGCGAGAGCGTTCGGACCACACCGTCCACAATTGCGGTCAAGTGCCCTTCGATGACGTAGACCGTCTCGTCGTCATTCGCATGAACATGGATTGGCGTTTTGGTGTGCCCGTCGCTTCTGTTTTCGAACAGACTCAACAAGCCTCCCGTCTGTTCGCCGGAGACCAGTCGCTTCATGACGATGCCCGCGAGCACGAATTCTTTTGGTTCAACATCCGTCATTGATCCAATCCTGCCAGGCACATTTGGTGGCCCGTCAAGCAGACGAGCTGCGCAGCGACATCCGGCAAACGTCGAACTGGCTCGCGGGTTCCCGGTCGCCGGAGTTCCCTCTTCTCAAGCTCCGTTTGGACGAAAAGACGGCTTCGTTGTCACCGGACATGCAGGCCGACATCCGCCAATTCGAGGGCGCCGCAGAGGTCCGCCTAACTGACGGCAAAGCTGCAACGTGCTGCCAGGCTCTCGCCGGGCCCAAGCACCGACAGTCCATTCCATTTGTCGATCGAACCCCGATTATGAGCATCGACAACATGACTGACCGGTTCAAAACAGAAGAAGTCGCTCTCGTCCGATGGCGAATAGACCAGGTACAAATTCAAGGGCGATGAAGCTTCAATCCGCAGGCTGCAACTGTGCTCTGGCCAAGATATGGAGGCGACACCATCCCAGCCAGCGAACACATTGTTTATCCATCCGCTCGGCAAGGCGGCCGGGGCGCCGAAATTCCAATCGGGATGGGTTTTGATATCCACAAACCGTTCAGGGAGGTGGTTGGGCCGTTCGATGCAAACCTGTGATGCCGCGGCGTGAAGCGTGGTCAACGCTGTTCTCGGGAACCATGGATGGATGCCAAGCCCGAACGGCAATCTGATCGATGCCCGATTGACGATGCGAAGTTTCAGCTCGAGCCCCTGTCCGGCCAGCGCGTAGCTCACCTCGGCGCGATATCGGTATGGGCCAGGCCCGTTGCTGATGAGCGACAGCTTTGCGTTGTCCTGCGTTATGCTGTCGACGTCCCACTCGCTCGAAAATCCATTGCCGTGAATGGGAAAGGGCTCGCGTGCAACATTGGCAGGCAGTTCGTGGAATTTGCAGTCGAATGTGAACCCGCCGCCCGAGATGCGATTTGACCATGGCAAAAGCAGGTTGCAGGCAAGGTCGAACGGGTTGCTGCTCCCGCCGTTCGGCCAAGGCCTGAAGAGCGGCACGCGTCCATGGTCCAGTCTCGCAAGACCTGCCCCAAGCGATGGGACGATTTCAGCAGACAGGTCTCCGCTTCTGATCTTGATCGTCCCGACCATCCGCTTCAGACGGTATTGGCCTTGGCAGCGGCGATCGGCTGTTGATGGCGGCCTTTGCGAGCCACTGCAAGAAGGTCGTTCGACGCGATCCCGATGAGCGCCTTCATCTGATCGTGTGCATCGTCGGCCCTCCGCATCCTGATTGCCTCCAGCACGTCGCCATGCGCGCTCAGCGTCTGCTGGTAATTAGCGGTGGCCGATGTGGTCAAGCGGAAGGAGAAGCTGAGGGCGGCCGCAAGCATATTGCCGAGATTGGCGAACACCGGGTTGCGGCTGGCACGCAGGATGGCCGTATGAAACCTGACGTCGGCATCGAGACACGCAGCGAGATCATCCTGCGGAGCAATGCGCATGGCTTCATAGGCCGCTTCGATGACCGCGAGATCGCCTGACGTCGCCATCTTGGCCGCAAGTTGGGCGGCAGCGGGTTCAATGACCAGCCGCGCCTCGATCAATCCTCGGACGAAATCGAGATCGGGCTCGATATCGCGCATCCATTCCAAAACCTGTGCATCCAGCCTGTTCCATTCGCTCGACACGCGCACACGCGTCCCGGCCCGCTTGCGCGCCTCGATCAATCCTTTCGCCGAAAGCGTCAGAAGAGCATCGCGAAGCGCGGTGCGGCTCGCCCCGTAGATAACGCAAAGCTCGGCTTCCGTCGGCAGGACGGAGTGCTGGGCGTAGGAGCCGGCGAGGATGCGCTGTCCGAGATCGCGTGCGATGCGATCCTTGAGCGATGACGTGGTGCCATCTGCGGCAGGAATGTCCTGCTTGCCTTGGCCAGTCGAAGCGATCGCCGCGTCCATCGTCATGTCCTGTTCAAGTGGTACTCGGCAATTACCACAGCAAGTATCAGCAGCGAGCCCTTGGCAAGCAACTGATAGAAGGTTGGCACGGACGTCAGTATCATTCCGTTGTTGAGGACGCCAATGATGGCGACGCCCAGCAGTGCGCCGACGATCGTGCCCTTGCCGCCCTGCAAGGCGCAGCCACCAAGAACGGCCGCTGTGATGGCCTCGAGTTCCAGGCCTTGGGATCCGGATACGGGCTGCCCGGAGCCGGTACGGGCAGCCAACAGAATCCCGGCCAAGCCGGCCGCCACTCCACTCATGATGTAGATGCCGACGCGGTAGCGGTTGATGTTGATGCCGGAGAAGCGTGCGACAACGGGATTGCCGCCCAGGGCATAGATGTTGCGGCCAACGATCGAGCGGGCAAGGAAGAGATGGAACACGATCGCGGTCAGCAAGAGAATCCAGATCAGCAGAGGCAGGCCGAGGATTCGTCCGATCCCGATGAAGCGGAAAGTCTCGCTGAAAATCGCGATCGATTGCCCGTCGGACATGATGAACGCGATGCCGCGGAAGATCGCCATCGTACCGAGAGTCGCGATGACAGCGTTGACCCGCCCATAGGTGATGATGATGCCGTTCACGAGGCCGGCAAGACCGCCCAGGACCAGGCCGGCAAGAATGCCCGCGGCGGGTGATCCGGTGGCCTGGATGGCCATTGCCGTCGATACTGTGGTCAGACCGACAATTGCGCCGACGGCAATATCGAGCCCTCCGGCGACAATAACCACGGTCTGGCTCATCGCCAGAACGCCCAGGATGGTAATGCCTAGACCGATGTTCAGCAGGTTTCGGCTGGAGAAGAACACGTCGCCTCTCAGGGTGCCGAAAATGAGCACGAGAATGGCGAGAGCAACAAGAAGGCTTATGTTGTGAATGCCGATGCGCTCTGCGATGCGCAAGGAAGCGCGCCTTTTGCCGGTTTGCGTTGTTGCTGTCCTGAGCTCAAGGCTGTTCACTGAATTTGTCCTCCAAGCGATGCTGCAGATTGAGGCATGGCATGTCTCAGGATCGTGGCCTCGTCGATGTCAGGGCGGGAAAGTTCGGCCGTGATCCGGCCTCCAGCCATAACAAGCACCCTGTCGGCCAGCCCGATCAGTTCCGGCATTTCCGAGGAAATCAGGATTATGCCGATGCCGCTGGCGGCGAGTTCGTCGATCAGGCGATAGATTTCCGCCTTGGCGCCGATGTCGATGCCGCGGGTCGGCTCGTCGAGGATGAGAAGCATCGGCTGCCGCGCAAGCCAGCGCGCGAGAACGACCTTCTGTTGGTTGCCACCCGATAATTTCGAAACCTGTTCGTCGAGGTTAGGCGCCTTGATCGACATCTTTGCTGCAAGCGGTGAGACGATCTCCAGTGCCTTGCGCCGGTTGAAGAAGCCGAAGGTCGACGTTCTGTCGGGCACGCAAAGCGAGGCGTTATCAAGAATGCTTCGGAACAACAGCAGCGCCTCGTGCTTGCGGTCTTCTGGGGCAAAGCCGATGCCCGCCACGATCGCTGCATGCGGACTGTTGGGGCCAACGGGCACACCATTCATCGTTATGGTTCCGTCGAGGCGCCGATCATAGCCGACAATCGCCTTTGCCAGTTCGGATCGACCCGCACCCATAAGGCCGGCAATGCCGAGCACCTCGCCGCGGCGGACCTTGAGGCTCACATCGGTGACGTGGTCGGTGATCAGGCCCGTCACCTCCAGCAACGGTTGCCCCGATTGCCACGTCTCGCGCGTAAACAGATCGGCTATGTCGCGGCCCACCATGAGCTTGGCTATGGTCTGCTCGCTGGCACCGGCAGCGGGGGAATCATCGACCAGCCGGCCGTCCCGCAACACGACAATGCGATCCGCAAGGTCGATGACCTCGTTCAGCCTGTGAGAGATGTAGACGATCGAAGTGCCCTCGCCGCGCAGCCGGCGAATTACTGAAAACAGACGGCGCGCTTCGTCGTCGGTCAGTGACGAGGTCGGCTCATCGAATGCGATCAGCCGGCCGCCGGCACGTATGGCGCGCATGATTTCGATCATCTGGCGCTGTGCCGGACCGAGTGTGCTGCAGAGTTGACGCGGCAGCATATCCTGCTGCATGCCGAAGGTCGCAAGCACTTTATCGGTCTGGTCCTCGAGCCTGTGCCAGTCGAGCAGGACGCCTGCCAACCGCGGCAATTCGCCGACGAAAATGTTCTCGGCCACGGTCAGGTTCGGAACGATCTCCGGCTCCTGATGGATGACGCGTATTCCGGCTCTGTGGCTGTCGCGCGGTTCGCTGAAAACGATCGGCGTGGAGCCATGCAGCACGGTGCCGGTGTCCGGTGCGAACACGCCCTCGAGAATTCGCATCATTGTCGACTTGCCGGCGCCATTCTCGCCAACCAGGGCAAGCACCTCTCCTGGCCGAAAGGCAATCGAGACATTGTCGAGCGCCTGCACGACGCCGAAGCGCTTCGATATCCTGTCGAGCGAGAAGAAATCCGATTGCGTCAAAAGCTCACTCCCGAGGATCGATCCCGTGTGCCCGTCGACGAACTGCCGGCCCAAAGAGGGTCATGCGCACTGCGGCGCATGACGCATATCTGGTTCAGTGGCAGAGCTTGGCTTTGTAGTCCGACGCAAAATTGTCGGCGGTGATGTATTCCGGGTCAGTGAAGGATTGAACGGGAAGCTTGGTTCCGTCCTTGATGGAGGCCAAGAGAATCTTCACCGCCAGCGCGCCATGATTTTCCGAATTGAGCCACATCGTACCACGGAACGCCGAGGGCTTTCCGGATCCGAAGGCATCGCAGGCGCGGCTCCCGTCGATGCCGATCCCCATGCCCTGGTCTGCGGAATAGCCAGCATTCTCCAGTGCTCGCGCACCACCCAGCACGCCGTCATCGTTGCATGAATAGAATATCCAGTTCGTGACGCTGGGATTGGCCGTCAGTGTGGTGGTCATCACGTCGATGGCGTTGACCATCGTGTTGTCGTAGGGGACGCGAACGATGTTGCCCGGCTTGAAATCGGGCACCGCCTTCAGGAACGCTTCTTCCGCGCCCTTGTTGCGCTGCATGCAGGTATCGGCCTTGCGGTCCTCGATCGAGGCGATGCGCACTTCTTTGCCCGCCCAGCCTTCAGCCTTGTAGAGCTTGGCAAGCTCTTCGCCCACCCGCGCACCGATATTGTAAGCATTCATGCCGACATAGGGGACCTGGGTGCCATCCTGGTAGTAGATATCGTCGTCCACCGCCACCAAGGGAATTTTTGCGGCCTTTGCTTTCTCCGCGATGACCGGTCCCAGTGCCTTGTCGGGGACAACGATGGCGATGCCTTTCACGCCATCGCCGACCATCGTATCGAAGGTCGTGATCGTCAAATTGGCGTCGAACTGAACGTCCTGCGACACGAACGCGGCCCCTGCCGCCTCAGCCGCTTTCTTGGCGCCGCCGACTTCGGCGACGAACCATGGGTGGTCTCCCATCTTGTTGATGTAGCCGATCTTGATGTCGTCTGCGCTTGCTGTGCCACTCATCAGTCCGGCAGCCAGTACCGCAAATGTCGCCAAAGCCTTTGTTGTGGTTTTCATGAAGATCCTCCCTGAGCTCAATGGTGGTTGCTAGTCGTGGTAGAGAACCGAGCGCCCACCATCGATGGTGATCGTCTCGGCATTTATGAACGGCGCTTCGTCCGAAGCTAGGAAAACCGCCGTCATTGCAACCTCGTCCGGCCGGCCAATTCGCTTGGGCGGATGGAGGTCGTAGGCTCGCCGCTTCTCCTCGGCGGGGTTCGGGAATGTGTTCCAGTAGGCTTCCGCGATCGGCGTCTCGATATAGCCGGGTGCTATCGCGTTCACCCGGATACCGCGTGCGGCATATTCGATGGCCAGCGAACGGGTCAGGCCCAAAAGTGCATGCTTGGCGACCGGATACGGGAACGTATGGGGAATGATCTGGAAGGCGTGACAGCTCGCTATGTTGACGATGGACCCCGAGCCCTTCGCCAGCATCGTCGGCAAAACCGCCTTGGCGCAGAACCACGCGGCCTGGAGGTCGAGCTTGAGGCAGCGCTCCCATTCCTCATCCGGCATCAGCAATGGTTCGTAGAACACGTTGGCACCGGCATTGTTGACCAGAATGTCGACGCCGCCATAGGCCGTGATCGTGCCGGCGACCATGTCCGCGACCGCGGATGTGTCCGTGACATCCGTCTCGACGAACAATACGTCGGCGCCTCCGGCACGCAATTCGTCGGCGACCGCTTTGCCGCTTGCCGCATTCAGTTCGGCAATGACGGTCTTTGCCCTATGTGTTGCAAAAGCCCGGGCGGTGGCGGCACCTATGCCTTGGCCGGCGCCCGTGATGATTGCGATCTTTCCTTGCAGCCGGCCTGCCATTGCATTCACCAGTCGACCACGGTGCCGTCCGGCATGACGGCATTGCGGGCATGCAGCACTTCCTGCTTGAAGGGGTGACGCGCGATGACGTCCTCATTGACGGTGACGCCAAGGCCCGGCAGATCGGGCAGGTCCCAGCGGCCTGGTTTACGCCGAATTGGCCAGGTAACGACGTCGTCGTACCAGGCGACGGCACCGGACATCTCCTCCTGAATGACGACGTTTGGCGTCGATATGCCGAAGTGAAGAGCAGCGACGCCAGCGATCGGACCGAGCGGGTTGTGCGGCGCAAGGCCGATGCCTGCCGTTTCCGCCATGGCCGCGATCTTCTTTGTCTCCAGCAGACCGCCAGTGTGGCAAATATCAGGCTGGGCAATGTTGAAGGCACGGGCTGCGATCGAGTGCGTGAATTCGCGACGCCCGATCAGCCGCTCGCCGGAAGCGATCGGCACGGCCGATCGCGCCGTGATATGCGCCAGTCCGGCAACATCTTCGGGCGGCACGGGTTCTTCCGCGAACATGATGCGGGCCGGCTCGATTGCTCTGAGGTAGTCCATCGCAGCGTTAACGGATGCAGGGCGTCCATGGAAATCGACCATGATGTCGATGTCCGGACCTATGGCCTCGCGAAGTGAGCCAACCATGTTGGCGACAGAATCAACGGCTTTCGCAGGCGATGCGTAGTGGGTGTAGGGAATGCAGACGACCTTGACCGCATCGTAGCCTGCCTGCGTCACGATGCGTCCGCGTTCCACGATCGCGTCCGCGGATCCGGTCTCATAGACCGCCTTCATGTCTCCGAGGCCGAGATGCGTATAGGTGCGCAGATAGTCGCGAACCTGTCCGCCCAGAAGGCGCCAGACGGGGACGCCCAATGACTTGCCCAGGATGTCCCAGAGCGCGATCTCGATGCCGCTGACGGCAGACATTCCCTCGACGCCAAGACGCCAAAATCCGTGGCGCGTAAGTATCTGGTAGCACTGCTCCACGTTGCGCGGATCCTGCCCGATGAGCAGGGCCTCAAGGTCCTGAAGCGCCCCAACGACGGCTCGCGTCTTCCATTCCAGCGTTGCCTCACCCCAGCCAAACAGCCCGGGCTCGTCGGTTTCGACCCGGACGAAGACCCAGTTGCGCATTTCCGCATTGCAGACGCGCGCCTTGATGGCCGTGATTTTCATCGGTCCTCCCAGACCTGCCGCCTTTTTTCGATGGCAATATGTATGATTTATTACGGATAATATGGACGAGTCAAGTGCAACGTCGATGTGGACCAAGGCCGCCAAGGAACTGGTCCTCAGGAGGATCCGAGCAATTTTCGATCAATCCTTGTCCGCCGATGGAAGGGCTGTCAGCCTCCGATCCGCGAACATCGCGGAAAAGGCGCGGCTAAATCACCGCGCAGACCGTTTTCGTCTCGAGATAGTTCTCCAGACCCGGTGCGCCGTTCTCATAGCCCCAACCGGATTGCTTGTGGCCGCCCTTCGGCAGTTCCGGCGAGAAGTAGGAATGGCAATTGATCCAGACGGTGCCCGACCGGATACGTGCGGCAAGGCGATGCGCAGTGGATAGGTCGCGGGTCCAGACGCTTGCGGCGAGGCCGTAGGGCGAGTCGTTCGCAAGGCTTATCGCCTCCGCGACATCGTCGAACGGTGTCACGGCAACGACCGGGCCGAAGATTTCCTCGCGCATCATGCGCATGTCCGGGCGCACGCCGGTAACCACGGTCGGCTCGAAGAAGTTGTCGAAGCGCCGGCCGCCGGCGATGATCTCGGCGCCGCTGGAAGCACCATCGCCGACGTAGAAGGCGACGCGCGCAGCCTGGGTTCCGTTGACCAGCGGACCAAGGTCGGTATCCGGGCCAAGCCCGTGTCCGAGACGCAGCTTTCGCGCCTCTTCCGCCAGCCCCTCCGCCAGACGGTCGTAGATCGAGCGATGCGCATAGACACGCGAGCCGGCGACGCAGACCTGGCCGGCATTGGCGAAGATCCCCCGAGCCACTCCGGGGATTGCGAGCCCCATGTCCGCATCGGGCATGATGATGGCCGGCGACTTGCCGCCCAGCTCGAGCGTCAGCTTCTTCAGATTGCCGCGCGCTGCGGAGACGATCATCTTTCCGACTTCCGTCGAGCCGGTGAAGGCGACCTTATCGACATCGGGATCTGCAGCCAATGCTGCGCCCACGGTTTCACCGAGACCGGTCACGATATTGACGACGCCGTCAGGCAAGCCGGCTTCGATCATCAGTTCGCCGAGCCTGAGCGCGGTGAGCGACGTTTCCTCAGCTGGCTTGAGCACGATCGTACAGCCGGCGGCAAGCGCCGGGGCGAGCTTCATCGAGGCCATAAGCAGCGGCGAATTCCATGGCGTTATGGCAGCCACGACACCGATCGGCTCTCGCACCGTGTAGGCGAAAATCTTGCTGCCCACCGGTTGGTAGCTGATGGAGGTGGGGATGGTCGTGCCGAGGATTTTCGTGGCAAAACCGGCAAAATAGCGGAACTGCTCGGCCGAGGCGGGAATCTCGGCGAAGCGCGAGGTCTTCAGCGACTTTCCTTGGTCAAGCGTCTCGAGTTCTGCAAGCTCATCGGCATGGCGTTCAATCAGGTCGGCGATGCGCCATAGCAGCTTGCCGCGTGCCGACGGTGTCATGTCGCGCCAGCTCTCGCCTTCGAAAGCAGCACGCGCCGCAGCAACGGCGCGCCCGGCGTCATCGGCTGTGCCTTGCGCCAGCAGCGCGAGCGTGTCGCCATTCGCAGGATCGGTCGCGGGCAAGGTTGCGCCATCGCTGGCGTCGCACCAGCCGCCGCCGATCAGGTGCCGCATTCTGGGTTTGGCCAGGAACGCCTCGACGCCTGCGTGCCTGGCTGCACCGTTTCGAATGATGACCGTCATGTCCGTACCCCGCAAGCGAACGCCTCGACCGCCGCGAGGGCACCGCGGATGATGGAATGATAGCCGGTACAGCGGCAGATATTGCCTTCGAGCGCAGTGCGGATCTGAGACTCGTCTGGAGCCGGATTCTCCAGCAGCAGAGCGGTCAGCGCAACAGTGATGCCGGGTGCGCAGTAGCCGCACTGGAAAGCGTTTTCGGCCGCCAGAGCCTGGCGCAGGACAATGGCTTCGGGAAGGTCGTCGAAACCCTCCGGCGTGATGATGGTGGCCCCGTCGAGTTGCCACGACATGAGCAGACAGCCATTGACCGCGCGATCGTCCATCAGCACGGAACAAGCGCCGCAGCGGCCGATGCCGCAAGCCATCTTGGCGGCAGTCATGCCGAAATGATCGCGCAGCAGGTCGATCAGGCGCAACTCGGCGGGCACGGCCAGCGCCTGGCGGCAGCCGTTTAGGTTAAAGGTAATCGCGATCTCGGCACTCACGCTGCACTCCTCTGCAGCGCGTCGAGTACCCATTCAGGATCGACCGGGAGGCGCTCGGGCCAAGCCCCTGTGGCGTCCGCAATCGCGTTGACGACGGCTGGCGTCACGGCACCAATGCCAAGCTCACCAACTCCGCGCGGGCCGAACGGGTCGTCCTCGTCCAGATCCTCCAACGCGAAGGTCGCGAAGCTTTCCGGCGTGTCGGCAATGCCTGGCAGCATGTAGAAATCGAGGTTGCCGGCAAGATCCCGGCCATCCCGCATAGCCGCGTCCTCAGTGAGGGTGAAGCCCAGCCCCTGGACGCCGCCGCCTTCGATCTGGCCAAGATAGGCGGCAGCATCGAGCATCGGTCCGGCCGCGGTATGCTGATGGAGCTCGAGCACGCGTATCTGCCCAGTGATGCGGCTCACGGCAACGCGCGCCAGTGTCGCGCCGAAGGCGAAGATCAGGCGTGCATTGCCTTCCAGATAGTCCGATTTCGGAAACTCGAAGCTGACGGCAGCAGCTGGCAGCCGGTCGGGAGGCAACGCCTCGGCAAGTTCGGCGAAACTCAAGAGCAGTGACCCGCTGTTGGAATGTCGCTCGACGATACCGCCGGGTGCCAGCGCCAGCGTCCCGGCTTCGCGGCAAAGCAGCTGGCCCGCTGCTGCCAGGAGGTCGCGCGTAAAAGGTGGTGCGGCGACTGCTGCGACCCGCCAAACCACGTGAGTGCCGCGCGAGGCGGTGGAGGAGCCGGATTCGGGCGTCGCCGCCGTATCACCGGTGACCGGCCGGACATCGTCGCGGCCGCAGCCGAGCGCTCCGGCGACCGCGGCCTTCACCGAGGTGAGCAGGCCTTGTCCCATCTCGTCCAGGCCATAGAGCGCTTCGATCATGCCATCCGGAGCCAAGCGCAACGCGCCTCCGGCCGGGTCCGGCGGCAGCGTGCCTAGTCCATTGCCTTGATAGTTCATCGCCATCCCGACGCCGATAGTCTCAGAGCCGTCGAACGACGGACCACGCGGCTTGGCCCAGATCGGGTCAGCAGCGGCGGCTTGCAGCATCTCGGCCAGACGTTCGGACGGCGCGACCTGCTGGCCGAGATGGCCTCGCGTGCCAGGCTCGCGCAAATTGCGGCGCCGTATCTCGATAATGTCGATGTCGGCGGCTTCGCCCAGCCGGTCCAGCTGGCACTCTACCGCGAAGGCCATCTGGTTGGCACCGAAGCCACGAAACGCGCCGCAGACGCCGTTATTGGTATAGGCGAGCCTGCCCGAGCTGAGGACGTTGGGAACGACATATGGCCCGCAGGCGTGTTCGAGCGCCGTCTCAAGCACGCCCGGACCGAGCGACGCGTAGGCGCCGGCATCCGCGATCACATCCACCTGTTGGGCGAGCAGACGACCCTCGGCGTCGCAGGCGGTGCGCATATGGATGTGCATGGCATTGCGCTTGGTACCCGCGATGACGGATTCCGCCCGCTCGAGATGCAGCCGCACGGCGCGTCCGGTCTTCAGCGCCAGCAGGGCCAGGGCCGGCTGCACGGTCAGCTCGTCCTTGCCGCCGAAAGCGCCGCCAGTCGGGCTGGTGACCACCCGTATCCGCTCTTGCGGCATACCGAGGATGCGCGAGAGCTGCATGCGGTCGCGGCGGCCATGCTGCCCACCGGCAAAGACGTTCAGGGTACCATCCGTGCCGACGAAAGCGTAGCCGCCCTCCGTCTCCATAAAGCCGTGCATCTGGCTCGGCGTTTCGTAGACAGCCTCGACGATATGAGCTGCCTTGGCAAAAGCCGCGGCGGCATCGCCACGCGTGAACTCGAAGCTGCACTGCAGATTGCCTGAGGCGTGGACCGGCTCGGCCCCAGCGGCGAGTGCCTGTTGGGGATCGCTCACAATTGGCAGCGGCTCGTATTCGACGCTGACGAGAGCAAGCGCGCGTTCGGCCGTCCGTGTGTCAACAGCGGCAACGGCAGCAACAGCGTCGCCGAAATAGCGGACCTTGTCGAAGCACAGTGCCGGCTGATCCTGCACGACAATGCCGAAGGCATTGCTGCCGGCAATGTCGCGGTGCGTTACAACCGCCGCGACTCCTGGCAGCGCCTCGGCCGCGCTCGTATCGATGGAAACGATCCTTGCATGGGGAATGCCGGCACGCCGAATGCGCCCGACCAGCATGGCGGGCTCGCGACGGTCGGTCAGGTATTCGAGCCTGCCTGCGATTTTCGGTGCAACGTCCGGCCGCTGGTGCCAGCGTGCGCCGATCTCCGATCGCGACACGAGAATTTCGGCAGGTGGATTTCCGTACGGCACGGTCCGCCGGCGCGGCGAATGTGCTCCTTGGGACAACTTTCCGCCGAGCCCGAAGACCAGCGCATTCGCCACGACACTGCGCCGATAGCGGTCGGACCGCCATGCATCATCGATCGCCGGCGCCTCTTCGAGAATTGCGGCGTGCAGCTCGGCCCAATCGATCTCTTGGAGGCGCCGGCCGATGAGCAGCGCTTCGGCGTGACCGAGACGGGCTGCTTCCCCGCCGCCGCTGGCCGCGAGCCGCGCGATCGTGACACGATCGTCCGCCGTTTCGATCAACCCGGCGACACCGGCCACGCTTGGGGTGAAGGCGGCGCGCAGGCCGACTTTGCGATGGGTCCAGCGAGCGGCAGGCTGCGGTGGAACGATGACCGTCTCAATGAGGCCCGCTGACGGTGCGTCGGCCAACCATTGCGCGAGCGGCACGACGGCGCGCCCAGCCGGTGAGACGATCTCCAGCTTCGCATCGATCGCGAGCAGGGCCGGCAGAAGGCAACCCGTGCCCCCCGCGACGTTGCCGCCCAGCGTTGCGAGATTGCGGACGGCGGGTCCCGCCGTGGCGCGGACTGCGGCTGCGAGCAGAGGCAAAGTCTCGCCTATCGCCCGGTCACGCTCCAAGGCACCCAGGGTCGTCAGTGCGCCGATCCGAAACCCGTCGCCGGCCAGTTGGATGCCCTTCAGGCAGGCGATACGGCCGATGTCGATGAGGCGCCGCGGCTTTGGCAGGCCCTTCGCCCAGCCGAGCTGCAGCGCCGTGCCCCCGGCGACCAGTTGCGACGCGCCCTCGCCTGCCAATGACAGCGCCTCGGCAACGGAGGTCGGGCGAAGCACCTGGAGACCCGACTCGGTCATGTGGCTCTCGCGGTCGTGCCGAAACGGATGCCTTTTTCCTTCAGCCAGCGGCGGTAGGCGATGGAGGCGCTGTCGGCGCGGGTCGGGATTTCCATCCGCGGCTCGAGCGGAAGGCGCAGCGGCCGCTGGTTCTCCACGATGATCCGGTCTTGCAGGAAGATGACCTGTTCGAAGTTGAGCAACGCCGTCTGCGTCGAAGCCGAGTCGACGAGATACATGACCGGCTGGGCGCGGCAGCGGTCTTCCTCGATGGGCTGGATGAACAGCGCGATTGCGTCGAGCCGGTCCGGCGCCACGGGGCACACGCGATAGAGCATCACCACGAATGGGCTCGGCACGCGATAGGTCAGATGCACGAACGCGCCGGAGCTTTCCGTGGCGGCAATGCGCGGCTGGAAAAACGTGCAGTTGGTCGCCCAGACCTCGTCTACTTCGCGACGTATCTCGCTCAGATAGGCGGGTACTTCCGTGTGCGGCTCCGAGCCGAGAATGTCGGTATGCACGAAGGGGAAATGCGCCATGTCGAGGAAGTTCTCCACGACACGCAAACCCGACGCCCGCATCGTCACCCAGCCGCAGGGCACGTAGCGGCGGTCGGGTTCCGATGCCTCGGCGATCTCGAAGATTTCCTTCCCGGGCAGGCCCAGCGTCGTCCAGACGCAGCCGTAGCGCTGCCGGACGGGCAGCGCGGGGCCGCGGTTGCCGTCGTCCAGGACCTCCCGAACCGTGATTTCGCCCGTGATGTCACGGACCAGTTCGATGTCTTGGCCGAGCAGCCGCGTATGGCTCGGCGCGCCATCCAGGTCGGCGACCGTCTCCACCGCGTACCAATCGTCCAGTGCCGCCCTGTCCGTCGTCTTCATGACCGGGGCTCGCCTTATTGAGTCCATTGCAGGCTGCCGCCGGAATTCTGGGCAAGGAAAGCGGCGCGCCGGGCGAACAGGCCAGGCGCGACGCGATGGATTTCGGCGATGATCTCGCGCAGGTCGCCGGTGCGCAGCGCGCCGTCCTCGGCCAGGATCTCGCCATCGACCATCGTCAAAGACACGTCGCTGCCGCGCACGGCGTGGACAAGATTGTGATGGAAGTTGAAATAGGGTCCGTCGCGGAAGACCGGCGTCATGCGCGGCGTATCGGTGCGGACCGCGATGATGTCGGCGCGCTTGCCGACTTCAATCGAGCCGATCTCGTGGTCGAGACCGATCGCCCTGGCGCCGAGAATGGTGGCCATGCGCAGCACCTGCCAGCTATCCATGGCGGCGGCGTCGAGGTCCTTGAGCTTGCCCAGCAGCGAAGTCACCTTCATCTCTTCGAACATATCGAAATTGTTGTTCTCCTTCTCGCCGTCGGTGCCGATCCCGACAGGCACGCCGGCCTTCAGCATCTCAGCCACCAACGCGATGCCGCTTGCCAGCTTCATGTTGGAAACAGGATTGTGGGCCACCGAAACGCGGCGCTTGGAAATAAGCTCGATCTCTTCTCGATCGAGCCAGACGGCGTGGGCGATCATGGCGCGCGGCGTTTCGAAGAAGCCAAGGTCGTCCAGCGCGAACATCGGGCGTTTGCCGTAGCGCCGCTTAAATTCCGCGATCTCGATCTCGGCCTCGCTGCAATGCGTGTGGAAGCCGGTGTCGTGTTTCCTTGCGAGTTCGATCGCCCGGCGCTGGCCGGCCCCGTCGGCATAAAACAGATGCTCCAGCCCGACCCACACATTGATACGGCCGCCCGCCTTGCGATGCCAGCCCTCGATCATCGCCTCGTTCATGTCGAGTGTGTCGAAGTAGTTGTAGTCGGGATGCTCGCCGACGTAAGGCACGGCGACCAGGCGGTTGCCGATCGCCTCGGCCGCCCTGGCGCTGCCTTCCATGAACCGCCACATGTCGACGACGGTGGTCGTGCCGCCGAGCACGGATTCCGCGTAGCAGAGCCACGATGCCGCCTCGGCCTCGTGCGGCTGCAGCACGCGATGCATCGGATTGATATGGAGCGTCAGCCAGTCCCAAACCGGCAGGTGCTCCGCCGTGCCGCGCAAAAAACCGGAATGCGCATGGGCATTGACCAGCCCAGGCAAAAGCACCGCATTGTCGAGTTTCTTCACGGCCACGGCCGGATACGCAGCGCGCAATGCTGCGAGTGCGCTGACCGCGGCGATACGACCATCCTCGACCAGCACGGCGCCATCAGGCAACACGTGGTTATCTTCATCCATGGTGAGCAGCGTGTCGGCAGCGAGGATGAGACCTTGGGTCATCGCGGGTACTCCGTGTGCGGTCCGTCGGTCATGACATCCTCAAGCTGCCGCCGCGAGCAGGAAATCGGCGGCGCGCTCGCCGATCATCGTGGCGGGCGCGTGGGTGTTGCAGGTCGGGATCGTTGGGATCACCGAGGCATCGGCAACGTGCAGGCCGTCCAGCCCGTGCACGGCGAGACGGCTGTCGACGACGGCCATCGCGTCCTCGCCCATCTTGGCTGTTCCGCAGGTGTGGAAGAACGTCGTGCACGCCTCGCGGATGAAGGCGATTGTCTCGGTGCGGGTCAGTCGGCGGTCAGGTGCGGCAAAGTTGCGGAAGACACCGGCGTTCGCCTTTGCAGCCGCCATCTCCATCACCATCTCGACCGCAGTGACCATGGCGTCGAGATCTTCCGGTTCCGCCAGAAAGTTCGGTTGGATTTCGAGCGGTCCGCCGGGCTTGCCGTCGAGCAACTTCAAGTGCCCGACGCTCTTCGAGCGCATCAGGCCCGCACCGAAGGAAAAGACATCGCCGGATAGATCGTAGCGCGCGCGGATCGCCGGTTCGGCGCTGTTGCCCTGGACGGGGAAGGCATGCAGGTCGGGCTGCGGCAGGTCCGGCCGCGACTTCCAGTTGACCATCGAGCCACCGCCATTGCCCACTATCGGTCCGATCGGTCGTTTCGCGCGGAAGACGCAGGCCTGCGCCAGCGGATGGTCCTGAAGATTCCTGCCGACACCCGGCAGGGCGCGAACGAGCGCAATGCCAAGGCGCTGCAGTTCGATCGGATCGCCGATGCCCGACAGCATCAGCAGGCGCGGCGTGTCGATGGCCCCGGCCGCGAGCACGATGCTCTCTTGCGCGCGCGTTTCGCAGATTTCGCCGCCGACGAGGTGCTTGACCGCGACGCATCGGCTGCCTTCGACCGTCAGGCCGATGGCCGCGGATCCGGTCAGCACCGTCAGCATCGGGTGATCCAGGATCGGCACGAGATAGCCCGTCGCCGAACTCCAGCGCTTGCCGTCGCAGATGTTGAAATTCGCGGCCGCCGCCCCCTCGTTGCCGGGGCCGTTCGGATCGTCGATTACGGGGATGCCGATTTCGGCCGCGCCATCGATCAGCGCCTGCGCGACCGGGTGCAGTGCCGCCGGCCGCTCGATATGGAGCGGACCGCCCGCTCCGCGAAACTCGCTTGCACCGTCGCGCCAGTCCTCGCAGCGCCGGAAATAGGGCAGCACGTCGGCGAAGCTCCAGCCCTTGGCGCCGCCAGCCTCCCAGGCATCGTAATCTTGCGGATGGCCGCGATACCACATCATCGCGTTGATGGCGCTTGAGCCGCCAAGCAGGCGCCCGCGCGGGATGCCGATGGTACGCCCATTCACCCTCAGTGTCGGAGCATAATCATAGCCCCAGTCATAGGTGCTGCGGCCAAGCGGCACCCACTTGCCGGGGTCCTCGATCTCTTCGAACCCAAGACCCGTCGGGCCGGCCTCGATCAGGAGGACGTCGGCGCCGGCATCGACCAGTCGCCGCGTCACCGCACAGCCACCGGAACCCGAGCCGACCACCACGTAATCGTAGCTGCGTTTCAGTGCGCGTCGGGGGACGACAGGTCCGAGGGTGCCCATGATCTCGTCAGTTGTGCTCGCTCGGGCCCATGATGACGATGCCTTCGCTCGCCTCGACATGGCGGACGAAGATATACTTGTCCTCGCGGCCGTCGCTGTGTTTGCGCTTGATGTCCGGCTGGACCGTTCCCGAGACCTTGGCGACCACTATATAGGGTGCCTCCATGGCGAGCCCCCTTGCGCAATGTGCGTCGAACTCCTCCACCGTGCGCGCCGTATGGGCGTTCTCGACGCCGGCGCCGCGCGCGATCGCGGCAAGGTCGACGCGGCCCAGCGCCGTATGGGTCGGCGGGCCGCCGATCGACTGGTAGCACTCATTGTCCCAGACCACGACGAAGAGGTTCTTCGGCTGCTCGTTTCCGAGCGTGGCCAGAATGCCCAGGTTGAAGAGCAGGCCGCCATCCGTATCGAGCGAAATGACGCGGCGGTGCGGCAGGCCGGCGGCGAGCCCGAAGGCCTGCGGCGTGACGCAGCCGAGTTGCTGCTGGAACAGACTCGCCTCGCGCATATGCGGCGCGGCGTTGTACCACTCGTCGACGCTGCCGCCGAGCGAAAGGATCACCAGCTCATCCTTCAGCCGCGCGGCGAGCGCCTTCATGCAGTCGAAGCGTTTCACCGCACCACCTCGCCGCCGAGCGCCACAGCCGAATGGTAATAGGACGCATAGGACCAGGAATAGGCGTCAAGGATGGCGCGCTCGATCTTCGCCTCCTCTGTGACGATCCGGTATGGCACGCGCAGCGCGTTCAGCACCGGCTCCATGGTGATGCCATGCGGGACTGCCCACCAGTTGTTCTCGCCGAGCTCGCCGCGATAGCTCATCAGCATCACGACCGGGATGCCGGCTCCAAGGCCCATGCGGGCCAGCGGCTCGACCGAGGCGCGCAAGCCGGAATTTTCCATGACCAGCGCCGCGCGCTTGCCCGACAGGAAGACCCCGCCACATATCGCCGCGCCCTCACCCTCGTTGGTGACGCGGATCGTGCGGATATCCGGATCGGCATCAAGGGCCGGATAGAGCTCCTTGAACAACGAATCGGGCAGATAGCAGACGATGCTCACTCCCGCCCGCTTAAGCCCCCGAATGACCGCGTCGACCGCACTCTGCTTCATGACATCCCCTTCGGCCGGGAAGTCTCGCAAAGCTCAGTTGTTCGAGATAGGGACAAATTACTCTCTTTATCGATGCGCAAAATGCAACAACTAATCATGCAACGCCTCGACCATGCGGGCCAGCAGCGCCGCGAATGCGGAGGCCGCATCCGACATTTCGCGTTCAAGCCGGGCGAGCAGCATCAGCCGGTGCGGGTTCATGCGAGAATCGCGCAACGGCACGAAAACGAGCGATCCGTCAGCCACTTCCGGCTCGATGCCGAGCTTGGTGCGAAGCACCACGCCGAGGTTGAGGCGCACCATCTCGGTCATCAGTCCGATCGAGTTGGTCCGTGACCGTCGCGTGATGTCGATCATGGAGCGCCCGATCGCATCGTCGATCGAAATGCCCAAAGCAAGGCTGTTGTCCGAGACGATGACCTGTTCGCCGGCAAGATCGAACAGCTTCACTTCCTTGCGGCCGGCAAGGCGGCTGCCCGGATGAGCGACGACGCCCAGCGGCAGAGGCGTGCTCGCGATCTTGCGCACGTTGCGCGGCACGCGCACGTCGAAAGCAAGCGCCAGATCGCATTCGCCGTCGGCAACCGCATCGCAGGCGCGCTGCGACCCGGCGACATGCACATCGACCGATATCTGCGGGTGGCGCTTCCAGAATTCCTTAAGCGCGTTCGGCACCAGCCCGCGCGCCGCGCTCTCCACGATCGCCACGGACAACGAGCCGCGGTTGAGGCCACTGAGATCATTGATCTCGGACGAGGCGCGCGCCAACTCGGTGATGCTCTGACGCGCGTGGTAGAGCAGAAGCTCGCCTGCGCTGGTCAGTTTCAGTCGCTGGCGCACACGCTCGAAGAGCGGCGTGCCCAGTTCGTCCTCCAGGCCCTTGATGACGCGGCTGATGGAGGATGGCGCCACGTTGAGCGCCTGCGCGGTCTGGCGAACCGAGCCCAGCCGCGCGACCATTTGGAAATAATGGATGCGCGGTGAGACCAGCCCAAGTCGGAAGGGATCCACTCAGGCGGCCTCAAAGGCGGGGACGATCTCCATTTCCGGCACCAGCACGAGACCTTTGTCGGTGATACGGATTTCGGGGATGACCGAGAGCGGGATGAGGTTGAAGCCCATATAGGGAATGCAGCAGCCGGCCGCCTCCCATTCCCGTTTGAGGATCTTCACCTCCTCCGCGACCTCAGTGACGCGCTTGTCGGACAAAAGGCCGGCGATCGGCAGTTCAACCATGGCAGTCACTTTGCCGTCGACGACGACACAGACGCCGCCTTGCGTTTCCTCGATCGCCCGCAGCGCCACCTGCATGTCGGCCTCGTTGAGGCCGGCGATGATGATGTTGTGGCTGTCGTGACCGACAGACGATGCGACGGCGCCGCGTCGCAGCGTGAAATTGCTGAGCAGCCCGTAGGCGACGTTGCCGTCCGACTTGCCATGGCGCTCGACCACAGTGACGAAGCACAGGCCGTGGCGGTCGAAATGGTTCTGCCAATCGTTGGACGGATCGAGCGTGATCTTCTGGTGGCCGAGCGTGATCCCCGGCAGTTCGGTGCGGATGGTATGCGCCACCACCTTGCCGGTTGGCAGCTCCGGCGTCAGCTTGATCTGCTTCGGCAGCTTCACTGTGTGGTAGGCCGTGTCCGGATAGCGGTAGCGGGTCGAGAGGGCCTGGTCGAGCAGCGGCATGATCTTGCCGTCATCGACGACGAGTTCGCCGCCATACCACGTGCTAACGGGATCGAAGCCGTCGTCGAGCAGCACCAGGTCGGCACGGCGGCCACCACCGAGGCCTCCGATTTCGCCTTCCATTGCAAAGCGCGTCGCGCCATGCAGCGAGCCCATCGACCAGGCCTGCTCCGGCGTCATGCCGGCCTTCATCGCCTCGCGCGTCACCCAGTCCAGGCCGAAGAGCATCAGGTCGTCAGCATCGCGGTCGTCGGTGCAGACCGCGATGCGCTTATGCGAGGCTCCGAGTTCCGTAATCGTCTTGATCGCTGCGGGCAGGCTGTGCCACGGTGTCGTCGGCGGGCCGCCACGCAGGAACAGCCAGATGCCGGCCTCGAGCATGTCGTCGGCGATCTCGCGGTCGATCGCCTCATGGGTATCGGTGACGCCGGAGGCCGCATAGGCCGACACGAATTCGCGTCCATAGACGTGTCCCGACACCGGGCGGCCGCGTCTCAGCGCCGCAGCGAGGATGGCATGGCTGCGTTCATCGCCCATAGCCACTGGCACGAAATCCATCTTCTCGCCTAGCGCCACGGCTTCCGGCCATTTGTCGAACAATGCGCCGATCTTCTCGGCTGTCAGGTCGCCACCGGCCGTTTCCAGCAACGGCGAAGTTGCCGGGACGGTGCTCGGAACCGTCAGGAAAATGGACAACGGCGCCAGGCGCGCGTCCTCCAGCATCGCCTCGATGCCAGCAACGTCCATGACGTTGCCGATCTCGTGGCTGTCGCAGAAGAGGGTCGTGGTGCCGTTGAGCAGCGCCGCCTCGGCGTAGGCGCAGGCCGTCACCATCGAGGATTCGATGTGGATGTGCGGATCGACCAGGCCGGGGGCGACGATGCCGCCCCTGGCGTCATATATCCTGGCGCTGCCACCCTTATAAGTGCCGGCCGGCTTCACAGCGGCGATCCGCCCTCCCGACAACCAGATCTCGCGGCCTGGAAGCACGCGCTCCGAATAGGTCGACAACACGCGTGCGCCGGCAATGACCAGATCGGGATCGGCTCGCCCGGAAGCGACGCCGGCCAGCCGCCGGGTCATGGACGAGAGCGGCTGGACGGAAAAGCGCGTGAGAGAGGTCATTCTGTTGCTTGCCTCGTTCTCGTCGAATGTTGGGCGTCAATGGTAATCGGGGATGCCCGGCATGGTCGTGAAGCCCGGAAGCGCGCGGAAGCGACGCACCCAGCGGCGCAGCGCCGGATACTCGTCATGGTCGACGCCGAAATCGCGGCTCAGCGCAAACGCCGGAAAAAGCGCGATGTCGGCGATGGTCGGGCGGTCCGCAGCGAACCATTCTTTCTTGTCGAAACCCCGCGCGGTCATATGGTCGTCCATGGCGCGGAGTGCGTGCGCGGCACCGGCCCGCAGCGCAGCCTCGTCGCCGCCGGCGCCGAACATGGCATGGCGGCGCGCGGCGCCGGCAACGCCGAGATCGCCGGCCGCGAAGAAAAGCCACTGCATCACCTTGGCGAAATCCGAACCATCCGCCGGCAGCCATGCACCCGTTGAATCGTGGCTGCGCGCCAGATGGACGATGATGGACTCGGCGCCGAACATCGTCACCTCGTCGTCGCGGAGAATGGGCAGGCTGCCCGCCGGGTTCATGGCCAGGAATGGCGGCGTCTTCTGCTCCGCCCCCGGAAATGCATCGACTGCAACGGTCTGCCATTCCAGGCCGAGCATGGAAAGCGCCAGCCGCACCTTGTAGCAGTTTTCGTCCAGCTCGTAGTTGTAGAGCGTGATCCTCGCCATCATGCAGCCCGCGTCGTCGAGGTCGCGCCGGTACGCCCGGTCTCGAGATGATGACGCAGCTCGCTCGTCCAAGCGAAGAAATGCTTCTGCCCCTTGCCGGCATACTTGGCTGCCGGTCCGTCAATCACGATGTGTAGGGCCGATCGTTTGTCGGTCAGTTCCTGCAGGCCAAGAAGCAGCGTGTCTTCGCCGACCGTCAGGCTGAACAGCATCCCGCTCAGCGCCTTCAGCTCAGCGAGCCCGGATCCGCGGGAGAAGGGCCTGGGCGGCATGGCCCTCACGACATCGATCACCATTGCGGCGGGACTGTCGAGATGCAGGCTGCGGACCGGCACCACCTCCTCTGCCAAGGCAGGCAATTCGGGCAATGCTGCTGCCGGATCCAGTGCCGTCCAGACTATCCCAGCCGCCTCGGCCGATCTGTGGGCAGACACGGTAATGGACGCCGGCACCCTGAGATCGGGGTGGGCCGGAATGTATCGGCACTGGCCGGCCGCATCGTACTGCCAGCCGTGATAAAGACAGGCAATATGATCGCCGCGGACAAAACCGAAGCTCAGCTTCATACCGCGATGCGGGCAGCGATCCTCCCACACATGCGCTGCGCCACTGTTGTCGCGCCAGACCACCAGCTCGTTTCCGCCAAGGCGGATTCCGGCCGAACTGCCCGGCTCGATCGATCCCGACAGCGCCACTGGGTGCCATCCAGCCTGTATCGTCATTCTGCGTCTTTCCCTCTGGAATATTCCCAAATTTCGGCCCGTTCGCAGTCCATCACCAGACAGTCGATTGGCCCCAAGCTACATGCCATCTCGAAGGCATCGATGAGATCGGGCTGGCCCGAAACCTGGACGACAAAAAAATCGTCCGCGGCTTCGTGCACCAGCAGATCGAGATTGAGCCGAGCGGCACGCCTGTCGGCGAACTCGCCAAAGCTCGACGACACCAGTCGGCCGATGAAGCGCAGGCGCGTTGTTTGAGGCGGAGGCGCAGGGTTCTGCGCTTCCCGTAGGTGCTTCATGCCTATATTTCTCCCGGCCTGCACATTTTTTAAGCAGTTTTAGAATGTGTCTAGTTAGGCATCATTTTTTGGCTTGTGCAAGCCCCGTTTCCCTGACATCTGTTGCGTATCAGGTGATCGGACAGTTGGAAAAAGCCGCGATTATCGAACAACTCGGCAGCCGTCCGTCGCCCAAGAAAACCAGGTGCGGCTTGGGATTGCCAATCCGGGCGAGTGAGCGTCGATGTCGTTGTCAAGTTTCATTCAGCTCATGCCGAAGGTCGAGTTGCACTTGCACCTCGAGGGCGCCGTATCCACAGAGACATTCGCCGAGCTGGCGGCGCTGAACGCGGTGCCGCTGCCGGACGGCAGACCGACATCGGAGCTCTACAGCTACGGCAACCTGCTGGATTTCCTGAAGATTTACGATCTGGTTTGCGCCTCGATCAGGACTGCGGACGATTTCTCTCGCATCACCTTCGAGGCACTGGAGCGCTGCGCTAAAGCCGGTGCGCGCTACGTCGAACTGTTCTTCAGCCCGCATGCGCATCTGGCTCATGGCGTGGCCTATTCGACTATGCTCGAAGGCATCCTCGACGGCTTTCACCGCGCAAAGGAGCGCTATGGGCTTATGGCAAAGCTGATACCGGCGCATGCGAAGCCGCTCGGCGCGGCAGGTGGCGAGCGCTTCCTGGACATGGTTCTGGCCGAGCGCCCGGCTGAGGTGATCGGCATCGGCTTCGATTACGACGAACGCCCGAACCCACCGCCGATGTTTGCGCGCATCGTCGAGCGAGCGCGGGCTGCCGGGCTCAATGTCACCAACCATGCAGGCGAGGATGGCCCGGCGGACTATGTCCGCGATACCGTCGACGTCCTCGGCCTGAGACGGGTCGACCACGGCTACCATGTCGTCGACGATCCGGCGCTGATGGAGCAGTGCAAGGAGATGGGCATCGTCTTCACCTGCTGTCCGAGCACGACGCTGGCCACCACCGTCTGGCGTGACCTCGCCGCGCCCGACCACGCGATCCGCCGCATGATCGAGGCCGGGCTTACCGTGACGATCCACTCCGACGATCCGCCCATGTTCGCCACGACGCTCGACCGCGAATACGCGCTGATCGCCGAAAATTTTGCGCTCGGGCCGCCGGCACTGAAGCGGATCGCGCTGGCTGGCCTGTCCGCAGCATGGCTCGACGACGACATCAAGCAGGCATGGCTGGCCGACTGGTCGGCAGAAATCGACCGCCTCATGGAAACCGAACTGTCTCTCCCGAACTGAACACGACACGGAACAAAGGACCGAAGCATGATCGACCTGCGCAATCTCTCCCGCCGAGGCTTCCTCAACATGGGCGCCGCGGCCGGCGCCTCGCTGCTCCTGCCGAAATCCGGCCTTATCACGCCCGCCCATGCACAGACGCCGCTCGCCGCCGTCGCCGAGGAAAACGCGGTCATCGCCTTCGGCCACACCGGTCCGGTGACCGATGAAGGCTGGACCTGGAGCCACGACCAGGGCATGAAGGCCGTGCAGGAAGCGTTCCCGAAGCTGAAGACGCTGTTCGTCGAAAGCATCCCCTATTCGGCCGACGCGACCCGCACCTTCCGCCAGTTCGTCTCGGAAGGTGCCAACATGGTGTTTGCCACCTCCAACTATGGCGACTTCCTCTACGACGTGGCCAAGCGTTCGCCGGACGTCGCCTTCTATGAATGCGATGGCCGCAACCCGCTCGAAAATCTCTCGACCTACTATCTCGCCCACTGGTACCCGACCTACGTCACCGGTGTCGCCGCGGGCCTGATGAGCAAGAGCGGCAAGCTCGGCTACGTCGCCTCCTTCCCTGTTCCGTCGGTCTTTTCCGGCACCAATGCCTTCCTGATGGGCGCCCGTTCGGTCAATCCCAACGCCACGATGCAGACCATCGTCATCAACTCGTGGTTCGATCCGCAGGCTGCCACCCAGGCCGGCACCGCGCTCATCGACAACGGCGCCGACCTTCTGTTCGGCATCATGGACGAAGCAGGCTATCTACAGGTGGCCGAGCAGCGCGGCGCGAAGGCCGTGATGTGGAATACCGACATCCGCCGCTACGGGCCGAAGGCCTACGTCTCCTCGATCGCCATCGACTTCAAGAAATTCTATGTCGAGCAGGTGCGCCTGCGCCTCGAAGGCAAGTGGACGCCCTCGCAGACCATCCTGCCGATGGGCGGCGGTATCGACCGCGATGCCTGGGGCGAGACGGTGCCCACCGAGGTCGCAAAGCAGGCCGATGCCGTGCGCGACAAGATTCTCGGCGGCTGGAGCCCGTTCGAGGGCGAGATCAAGGACACCAAGGGCAACGTCAAGGTGGCTGCCGGCCATCGCATGACCGAAGAGGAACTCTACAACTGGGATTGGTCGATCGAAGGCGTCAGCGGCCTCCAAGCGTAATCCCGAAAGATTGCAGAGTTTTCGGATAGACTATGCGGCAGAAGGCAAAGAGCTAAGCGGGATGAATGATTTTGTTCCAGTTCATCATGCTTCGAGCGAGCACCGCTACGGCGGCATGGAGGTGCCGTCCACCTCCCCGGGACGTTACGAGCCTGGCTCCGGCGCGCCGCCGCTCGTGCTGCTCAAGGGCATCAGCAAATATTTCCCCGGCGTCGTTGCTAACCAGGACGTCGACCTGGACGTGATGCCGGGGGAGATCCACGCCTTGCTCGGCGAGAATGGCGCCGGCAAATCGACCTTGATGAACATCCTCACCGGCATCTATCAGCCGGATGCCGGTGAGATCGTCGTCGACGGCTATGCCAAGCGTTTCGCATCTCCCGTCGATGCAATCTCCGCCGGTATTGGCATGGTCCACCAGCATTTCAAGCTGGTGACCGCCTTCACGGTCGCCGAGAATATTCATCTCGGCTGGTCCGAAACGCCCAAGCGTGTTGGCTCGTCGGTGCTCGAGGCGCGGACTGCCGCACTGGCCGAGAAGCTGAACCTCGCGGTACGGCCATCCGCGCGCGTCGCCGATCTTTCGACCGGCGAGCAGCAGCGCGTGGAAATCCTACGCGTGCTCGCGCGCAATGCCCGTGTTCTGATCCTCGACGAGCCGACTGCAGTGCTTACTCCGGCGGAAGCGCGCGAGCTCTTCAAGGCGCTCAAGCAGTTCGTGTCCCGGGGCAATGCGGTGATCTTCATCAGCCACAAGCTCGACGAGGTCCTGGAAATATCAGACCGCATCACTGTGCTGCGCGGCGGCCGCAAGGTGGCCACCGAAAATACCGCGGACTGCGGCGAGAAGATGCTGGCGCGCCTGATGGTTGGCCGTGAGATCGTGCTCAGCAATCTGCGTGCCAGGCAGCCAGGCGCGGCCGGCATCTCCGCCGAGCCGGTGCTCAGCCTCAAATCCGTCGTCGCGCGTGACGACGTGGGCGGCATCCTTCTCGACGAGGTTTCGCTCGACATCCATGCCGGCGAGATTCTCGGCATCGCCGGTGTGGCCGGCAACGGCCAGAAGGAGCTGACCCAGGTCGTCACCGGCTTGCGGCCGATCCACTCGGGCCAGATACTGCTCGGCGGAAAGGACGTCACGACCGCCGGCGCGGTCGATTACGCCAAGTTCGGCGTCGGCCACATTCCCGAAGACCGGCTGCACAGCGGCCTGGCGCCGGCGCTTTCAATCACCGACAACGCCATAATCCGCGAATATGCGTCGGCGCCTGTTTCAAAGGGCTTCGCGTTTCGACCGCGCCTAGCGGCTGCTCTCGCGCGCACGATCGCCGAAGCGGCATCCGTTGCGGTGCCCAATTTCGGCATGCCCATGCGCAACCTTTCCGGCGGTAATCAGCAGCGCCTCGTCGCACGCCGCGAGATGCGCATCGCAAGTAAGGTTCTGATCGCCGCCTATCCGAGCCGTGGCCTCGATGTCGGCGCGATCAACACGATGATGCACTATCTCGTCGAATTGCGCGATGCCGGCGTCGGTGTGCTCTTCATTTCCGAGGAGCTGGAAGAGCTGTTCAACCTGTCGGATCGCATCGCCGTGATGTTCCATGGCAGGATCATGGGCGCGGTGGAGACTGCCTCCACCGACATCGAGGAAATCGGCCTGATGATGGGCGGGCAGATGCGGTCCAGTGCTGGCGCCCAGGCCGCTGCCGGGAAGCACTGACCTTGGCGATCAAGCTCCAGCGCGTTCCATCCGCGCAGCCCTCCGTTGCCTTTGCGGCACGTGCCCTGGCGATCGTGCTGGCGCTGGGGGTCGCCGGCCTGGTTCTGGCCGCTCGCGGCAATGCTCCCGTCGAACTCGCCTGGGAGGTGCTCAACTCGACTTTTGGCTCGAGCTTCGGGCTGGAAGACGTCGGACTTCTGGTCACTCCCCTGATCCTGACCGGCCTGTCGGTCTGGGTAGCGCTGAGAATCGGCGCCTGGAACATCGGCGCGGAGGGCCAATTCTATGCCGGCGCCTTCAGCGCCACGGCGGTCGCGCTGTTCATTCCCGGCCCGACCTGGCTGATCCTGCCTGTTATGTTCATCGCTGGCGCGCTCGGCGGGCTGCTCTGGATACTGGTGCCGACGCTGGCGCGCGCCTACGCCGATGTCAGCGAACTCATCACCACCCTGCTTCTGAATTTCGTGGCGACGCTGATGGTCTATTACGTCGCCACCGGACCATGGCTCGACCCGAGCGGCCATGCGCTCGCGACCACTGCACGTCTGCCGCATGACGTGCCTGAATTCTGGGGTATCGTACACTACGGTTTCCCGCTGGCGATCCTGCTCACCTTTGTCATCGCAGGACTGCTCAACTACACGCGCTGGGGCTACGAGGTAAGGATCGCTGGGTCGAATCCAAGCGCGGCGCTTTATGCGGGCATGCCGTTCCGCCGCCGCCTGATCGTCGTCCTGCTGATGTCGGGAGCGATCGCCGGCATCGCCGGTATGCTGGAAGTAGCTGGCACGGTGCATCGCCTGCAGGGCGGCATCTCCAACAATTTCGGCTATCTCGGCATCATGGTCGCGGTGCTGGCGCGCGGTTCCTCACTTGGCGTGCTCGCAGGCGCGGCTTTGATGGGCGTCATCCTGAATTCGGGCATCATCCTGCAGACGCAAGGCATCACCGTATCGGCCGTGCTCGCCATCACCGGACTGATCCTGTTCTTCACGGCGATCGGCAACGAACTCGCTCACTACCGCATCACGCGGACCGAACCGGTCGCGAGCTGAGGAAACACCCATGGACATGATCGCCGGACTGATCCAGACCTCCATTCTCGCCGGCGGCGTGCTGGCGCTGGCGGCGCTGGGCGAGACGCTCTCCGAGCGCGCCGGCGTCGTCAATCTCGGCGTCGAAGGGCTTATGGCGCTCGGTGCAATCACTGGCATCGCGGTCGTCGTCGCCACGCCGCACCCTATGCTCGGCTTCGTCCTTGCGCTTGTCGTCGGTTTCCTCGTTGGCTGCGTCTTCGCTCTTGGCACCGTCGTCGTCAAAGCGAACCAGGTGTTGTGCGGCCTGGCGCTGACGCTGATGGGCACAGGCATGGCCGCAACGATCGGTCGCGCCTATTCCGGCATGCCGGCGCCGGCGACCTTCGCGCCGATTGCTGTTCCCTATCTTCGCGACATCCCGCTGCTCGGTCGCGCGATCTTCACGCAGAACATCCTTGTCTACCTGATCTACATCGTCCTGCCGGTTGTGCTGCACTACATCATGTTCCGCACGCGCCACGGGCTGAACATGCGCGCGGCGGGCGAAAACCCCGCGGCAGCCGACGCCGCCGGCATTTCGGTGCAAAGCATCCGCTTCTGGTATGTCGCCGCGGGCTCGGCGCTGGCGGCCGGCGCCGGCGCTTACCTCACGCTTGCCTTCGTTCCCTCCTGGTCGGAAGGCGTCGTGGCCGGCCGCGGCTGGATTGCCGTCTCTCTCGTCATCTTCGCAGGCTACCGGCCCCTCAACGCCGTGCTGGCCGCTCTGCTGTTCGGTCTCATCACCTCTCTCGGCTTCGTCGGCCAAGCACGCAACTGGCCGATCGCGGCGCCGATCCTGTCGATGCTTCCCTATCTCGGCACGATCGCCCTGATCATCGTGCCGGTGCTTGCCTGGCAGCGCATGCGCCGGGTAATGGCCGCGCCGGCTGCTCTCGGCGAACCCTATTTCCGCGACATGCGTTGAGACCGTCATGCCCCGCCTGCTTGTCAAGAACATCGATCTGCTCGCCACCTTCGACGGTACGCGCCGCGAGATTTCCGACGGCGCCTTGTTGATCGACGACAACGTCATCGAAGCGGTCGGCACCACCGCGGAACTCAGTGCCTCCAGTGCCGACGAGGTGCTCGACCTATCGGGCCATGTCGTCATGCCGGGCATGGTGAACACGCATCATCATATGTACCAGAACCTCACCCGTGTGATGGCTCAGAACGACGAGCTGCTTGTCTGGCTGAAGACGCTCTATCCGATCTGGGCCGAGCTCGACGACGATGCGATAAGCGTCTCGGCGCGCGTAGCGATGGCCGAGCTCATCCATTCGGGCTGCACGACCAGCTCCGATCACCTCTACATCTTGCCCAACAACTGCACGCTCGACGCGACGATCGGTGCGGCCCGCGATATCGGTCTGCGTTTCCACGCTGCGCGTGGAGCCATGTCGCGCGGCGAAAGCCAGGGCGGCTTGCCGCCGGATCGCTGCGTCGAAAAGGAAGAGGATATCCTGAAGGATGCCGAACGGCTGATCGGCGGCTATCACGACGCGTCGCGGCATTCGATGAGCCGAATCATCCTGGCTCCTTGCTCGCCTTTCTCGGTGACTCCGGAGTTGATGCGCGATGCGGCATCGCTGGCGCGCAGCCACAAGGGCGTGAACCTGCATTCGCACCTTGCCGAAGAGCTTTTCGAGGAGAAGTACTGCCTCGAAATCTATGGCAAACGGCCGGTCGAGTTCGCCGAATCCGTCGGCTGGCTCGGTGACGACGTCTGGTTCGCCCACTCGATTTTCATGACCAGCGACCAGATCGACCGCTTCGCCGAAACCGGCACCGGGGTCGCCCATTGCCCGTCGGCTAACATGCGCTGCGGCCAGGGCATCGCGAAAATCCGCGAGATGCTCGACAAGGGCGTGAAGGTCGGCCTTGGCGTCGACGGCTCGGCCTCGAACGACACGTCGAACCTGTTCATGGAAGCGCGGCTGGCGCTGATGCTTCAGCGTGTCGCGCCGCACCACTACCTCTCCGAAAAGCCCGGCGGCCGCGGCGGTTTCGGCGGCACGCCGACGGCGCTGTCCGCGCGCGAGGCCCTCGAAATGGCGACGCGCGGTGGCGCTGCCCTGCTCGGCCGCAATGACATCGGCCATCTCGCGCCCGGCATGTGCGCCGACTTCATCGCGGTCAAACGCAGCCAACTCGGCCTTTCCGGCACCGAGCGCGACCCGCTCGCCGCGCTGGTGCTTTGCGGACCCTTCAAGGTCGACTATTCCTACATCAACGGCCGGCAGATTATCGCGAGAGGCGACTTCGCCTCTTTCGATGTCGAGGCGGCGATGGCCGACCACCGGGCCGTGATGGACCGCATCTATCGGCAGTGAGATAGCACAGGAAGGACGCAACAATGACCATTAAGCGAGCTGCGGAGCAGGCGGCCCTCGACCAATGGTATTGCATTGACGCGCTGAACGAGATTCCGGTCGGCACGATGCCGAACCGGCTTCTGGGCGTCGATCTGTTGGTAGCCCGCGATACGGCAGGCCCGGTCAATGTGTCGCGTGCCGGCGACGGCAGCCAAGTCCCGGCCAAGGAACGCTACGGCTATCTATGGATCACGCTCGGCATGCCGGCCGGCGATGTGCTGTCGATCCCGGAGGCCTATGAGGACGATCGCCGGCCTGTCGTTTGCGGAGCGATCGCGGTAAAGGCGTCCGGCCTGCGCATCGTCGAGAATTTCCTCGACATGGCGCATTTCCCCTTCGTCCATACCGACATATTGGGCGCCGAGCCGCACACGGAAGTGCGGCATTACACAACCGAAATCCGCCGCGACGTGGACGAGGTGTGGGCGACCAACTGCGAATTCTTCCAGCCGCAGGCAGCACTCTCGGCGACCGGCGGCATCATGACCCAATACATGTACCGGGTCGCCAATCCTTTCGCGGTGATGCTCTACAAGACCTGCCCCAACTCGGCTACCCGGTGGGACGTGATCTGTCTGTTCGTGCAGCCCCTCGATCCGGACCGCTGCCGCGCGCACCCCGTCATGTTCCTGATCGACGACGTATCGACCACGACCGAACTTGTGCAGTTCCAGCAGCTTATCTTCCTGCAGGACCGCATCATCCTGGAGAACCAGCGGCCACTTCTTTTGCCGCTCGAGCCGCGCGCGGAAATCCCGACGCGGGCCGACGGCTCGTCGATCGCCTATCGCCGCTGGCTGAAGGAGAAGGGCATCACCTACGGCACGACGGCGCAAGCCGCATGAGCGGCAGCCCTTCCGATATTGTCATCGGCATCGACGGACGGGCAATCGCGCTCTGGCGCTTCGCGACGGCAGTGCGTAGCTGTTCTTCGGCGGAGGACAGGTGAGCGACCTGAGCGGCAAGACGCTTCTGGCCAGCGGCTTTCACGCGCCGGAGCGCGGGCTCGTGGAAGAGTTGCTCCATGCCCTGATCGCAATCGATCAATCAGGCATCATCGCCTCGGTGCTGCATCCGCATGATGCCGGCTATGGCGAGGCGCTGGAGGCCGCGCGCCGGACCGGTTCGCTGGCGACCTTGCCGGCGCAGAGTTATCTGCTGCCCGGCTTCGTCGATCTTCACGTGCACGCGCCGCAATATCCGCAGCTCGGCAGGGCGCTGGACGTGCCGCTCGAGGCCTGGCTCCACAAACACACGTTTCCCCTGGAGGCGCGCTACGCCGATCTCGCCTTCGCGCGGCGCAGCTACGGCCTGCTGGTCGACGACCTGATCGCTAATGGCACGACCACAGCGCTCTACTTCGCAACCATCCACCAGGACGCGACAAGGCTGCTCGTCGACATTTGCCTCGAACGGGGGCAACGTGCGCTGGTCGGCAAAGTGGCGATGGACAATCCCGACGAGTGCCCGGCCTACTATCGCGATACCTCGGCGGACGCGGCCATCGATGGCACGCGCGCTCTGATCGACTACGTGCATGGGCATCCGGACAATGCCACGGGACGGGTAAAGCCGGTCATTACGCCGCGCTTCATCCCCTCCTGTACCGACGCCGCCCTCAAAGGGCTCGGCACGCTTGCGCAGGAATGCGGCTGCCATGTGCAGACGCATTGCTCGGAGAGCGACTGGGCGCATGGCTACGTGCTGCAGCGCCACGGGATCAGCGACACGTCTAGCCTTGATCGCTTTGGCCTGCTGCGCGCCGGCAGCGTGCTCGCGCACGCCAATTTCATTACGCTTGCCGACATGGAGACGATCCGCGTGCGCAAGGCGGCCGTGGCGCACTGCGCCGTCTCCAACGCCTACTTCGCAGGCGCCGTGTTCCCGTTGAGGGCGGCCCTCGAGAAGGGTGTCAAGGTCGGGCTCGGCACCGACATTTCCGGGGGACCGAGCGCCTCGATGTTCGATGCGATGCGCGCGACGGTCATGTCGTCGCGCATGCTGGAAACCGGCACCGACCCGGCGCTAGCGGCCGAGACGCGCGGCACGGCCGGAACAGCACGCGTCGACTTTCGCGAGTCCTTCCACCTGGCGACGGCAGGCGGTGGCGTGGCACTCGGCTTGCCTGTGGGGCGATTCTCGCCTGGCTACCATTTCGATGCGATCCTGGTCGACACCGCCGCGCCCAGAGGCACAATTCACCTGTGGGACGAACTCGACGACGGCGACGGCATCCTTCAGAAGATCGTCTACTCCGCTTCCAGGGCCAACATCGCGTCGGTCTGGGTCGGCGGGAGAGCTGTTCTCGCCTAAGCGGACCGGAGGCTGTGCCGAGAACCAGGACTCTTCCCGTTTTATTCCTTACGGTCGGGGGCACGTCATGGATTTTGATCAGTATTCGCCGACGTCGATGACAGCCTGGGCAAAGGCTTGCGGGGCTTCTTGAGGCAAGTTGTGGCCGATACCGCCGGTGATGATCCGGTGCGTGTATCTGCCCGAGAATTTCTTGGCGTAGGAACTGCTGTCGGGATGGGGTGCGCCATTGGCATCGCCCTCAAGGGTAATGGTCGGCACTGTGATCACGGGAGCTTCGGCCAGCCGGTTTTCCAGAACGTCATATTCCGGCTCGCCCTGTGCCAGGCCGAGCCTCCAGCGGTAATTGTGAATGACGATGCTGACGTGATCCGGGTTGTCCAGTGCTGCGGCGCTGCGCTGGAAGATGTCATCGTCGAAATTCCACTGCGGCGAAGCGAGTTGCCAGATGAGTTTGGCGAAATCGCGCGTGTATTTCTCGTAGCCGGCGCGGCCGCGATCCGTGGCGAAGTAATACTGATACCACCATTGAAGCTCCGCCTCCGGTGCCAGCGGCACCATGCCGACCTGCTGATTTCCGATGAGATAGCCGCTCACCGAGACGATCGCGTTGCAACGCTCAGGCCAGAGCGCGGCAACGACATTGGCCGTTCGAGCGCCCCAGTCGCAGCCGGCGATCGTGGCCTTTTCGATCCCCAGCGCATCCATCAGGGCCATCGTATCCGCGGCGAGCGCCGACTGCTGGCCGTTGCGCATCGTCTCGTCCGACAGGAAGCGCGTAGTGCCGTAGCCGCGCAGGTAGGGCACAATCACGCGGTACCCCTTTGCGGCAAGCAGGGGAGCGACATCGGCGTAGGTGTGAATGTCATAAGGCCAGCCATGAAGCAGGATCACTGGGGCACCTTCGGCGGGCCCCAGCTCCGCATATCCGACGCTCAGATTTCCGGCATTGACCTGCCCGAGCGAGCCGAATGATTTCTGCGTGGCTTGCGTAGCAGATGCCCTCGCCTCGACCGTCCAAGTGGCCGCCGGCTCGCTCAAGCCGAGTTCGGTGGCGGCGAACGTCATTGCTGCAGCACCAACAATGCGCCGGCGGCGATGATCGACCGTGTCGCGAGCCTTACTCGCATTCATGATGAAGCCTCTGTAATGACCAACAAGCAGGAACGACCGGACCGCCCGCCTCATCGGCCGACAGGAAATGTTGCCTATTTCGATGGTGACTGCGGGCGGCGGACCAACCACTGTAACACTCGGCCAGGAGGCAGTGCGGCGAACTCTGAGTGAATGCCGGTCAGGTCAAGCGTTTCCTCGATTTCCCTCCTCAGAAATTCGAGACCTAGGCCGTCCCCGCGCTTGGAAGCGGCTGGATGTAGATGTAGCATCCGCAGGAACGGCAGCATGAGAATGACTCCTGATCTTCTGTTTGGGCGAGAGGACATGTTGCATCTGGTCTTATGCTCGAAGTCGCCCTCGGCTTCAGACGAGGCCCTCACGATCCATTGCGATGCGCACGGCCGGTCGGGCAGCCATTCGGACGCGAAGGGCTTGCAAAGGCGCGGGAACAGGGACTTGGAAGCGGGCCGCCCAAAGCAGCATCACGAAAAGATAAAAATCCGCGACGCTGGGCTTGTCGCCGAACAGATAGTCGGTCTCGAGCCCGTCAGCGACGAACTCGAGTTGGCTCGTAATCGTCGCGCTCGCCCTGGCCTTTTCGGCATCGCTGCTTTGGTGCCACATCGGCTTGAAGCTTCGGTGTATTTCAGTTGAGACGTAGGTCAGCGCTTCGAGAAGGCGGGTACGGCCCCGCCACTGCCAGTGGCGGGTATTGCGACGCAATCCAGTCGAGGACGGCGATATTTTCCGTCAGCGTTTCGCCGCTATCCAGCACGAGGGCTGGAACATAGCCCTTGCGCGTGACGGTAGTGAAATCATCCCCGGAGCCTGTCCGTTTGGTCTTGAGGTTCACACTTTCGCGCTCGAAGGAAACACCGGCCTCTTCCAGAGCGATGTGGTCCGCCAGGCTGCAGGCGAGAGGGCTGTAGTAGAGTTTCACCGCTTTTCCCTTTCTGAACCCGATTGAATCCCGCAATTGGTCGTCGCCGAGCGGAAAACCTGCCCCGCGCCACGCGAGACAACCGCTCCAGAAACTCGCACTTGGCGGAGACGACGACTACGACACCGACAGCTAGACGTGCCTATGCCGAGGTATGGTCGGGTGAAGTTCGGGATCGCTGTGCGCAATGCCGGGACGTATGCCAGCTCAGCGGCCAACGGTTATCTGGAGGAATCCAGAACCTTCCATGATGGCATCATCGCCAGCCCGGCCAGTCCTTCGCTCAGGAAATCCTAAACGAAAGTATTGGACGCACGTGCCGTTGGCACGATGGCTCACACCCGGCCACGGCCGGCATATTCCGCGCGGCACGAGCAGACTGGAAACGCGAAAGCCGTGGTCTGCTTTTGCTCGATTGCCACCAACGCGATGACGCAGCTTCCGACAATAGGAGTCGCCATCATGGCCGACCTTTCCGAAACCTCCACAGCCGAGCACACATTGCGCGTCGAGGCGCCCGCCGCGATCGAGGTCGACGTCTCCTCGCTGACGCCGGGAACGTCGCTGATCATCGACTGGCACGGCAAACCGGTTGTCGTGCGCAACCGCACCGAAAAAGAGAGGAAGGACGGCCAGGCAGTCAGTCTCGCCGAGCTCAAGGATCCAATTGCCCGCAACGCCAACCTGCCGGCCGATGCGCCGGCAACCGACGCCAATCGAACTATGCCGGGCAAGGAAGCCTGGGTGGTGATGATCCAGGTCTGCACCCATCTTGGCTGCATCCCGCATGGTCAGGAAGGCGATTTCGACGGCTGGTTCTGCCCCTGCCATGGTTCGCAATACGACACCGCCGGCCGCGTCCGGAAGGGGCCGGCACCCGAGAACATGGCGGTGCCGGTGTTCCAATTCGTTTCCGACACCAAGATCCGTATCGGCTGAGGCAGGGGGCATTTCGATGAGCGGCGGCAAACACTCGACCTATACGCCCAAAACCAGAATCGAACGTTGGTTCGACGCCCGCCTGCCGCTGCCGCGGCTGGTCTATGACAGCTTCATCGTCTATCCCGTCCCGCGCAACCTGAACTATGCCTATACGTTCGGCGGTATTCTCACGATCATGCTGGTTTCACAGATCCTGACCGGCATCGTGCTTGCGATGCATTACGCCCCTGATACGGGGCTGGCCTTCAACTCGGTCGAGCAGATCATGCGCGACGTGAATTCGGGCTGGCTGCTGCGCTATCTCCATTCCAACGGCGCGTCGTTCTTCTTCATTGCCGTCTACATCCACATCTGCCGCGGGCTTTACTACGGCTCCTACAAGGCGCCGCGTGAGCTGCTGTGGGTGCTCGGTTGCACCAACCTCCTGCTGATGATGGCGACGGCCTTCATGGGCTACGTGCTGCCTTGGGGACAGATGTCGTTCTGGGGCGCTACTGTCATCACCAGCTTCTTCACCGCCGTCCCACTGATCGGCGACTGGCTCCAGCAGCTTTTGCTCGGCGGCTTCGCGGTCGATAATCCGACGCTGAACCGTTTCTTTGCGCTGCATTACCTGCTGCCATTTGTGCTTGTGGGCGTGGTGACCTTGCATATCTGGGCGCTTCACGTCGTCGGCCAGAACAATCCGACCGGCATCGAAGTCAAATCGAAAACCGATGTCGTGGACTTCACGCCTTATGCCACCGTCAAAGATGCCTTCGGCATCCTCGTGTTCCTGTTCTTCTTCGCCTATTTCGTCTTCTACCTGCCGAACTACCTCGGCCATCCCGACAACAACAGCATCGCCAATCCGCTGAAGACGCCGGCCCACATCGTGCCGGAATGGTACTTCCTGCCGTTTTACGCGATCCTGCGGGCCATCACCTTCAATATCGGGCCGATCGATTCCAAGCTCGGCGGCGTGCTCGCGATGTTCGGCTCGATCGCCGTGCTGTTCCTGGTGCCGTGGCTCGACACCTCGAAGGTGCGCTCGGCGGTCTATCGGCCCTGGTACAGGGTGCTCTTCTGGCTGTTCGTTGCCAATGCCCTCTTTCTCGGCTGGCTCGGCTCCCGGCCGGCGGAAGGCGCATACGTCGTCATGTCCCAACTGGCGACGCTTTACTATTTTGCGTTCTTCATCATCGCCATGCCGGTGCTCGGGCTGATCGAAAAGCCGCGACGGCTGCCGAATTCGATCACCGAAGCAGTTCTCGAAAAAGACAAGGCCAGCGCCAGAGGCCCGATCGCCGGGCCGGAGACCAAACGTTGAACCGGGCATCGCGGTGATCGTTCATGAACTGGTGGAACTCTCCTCTGGTCTACATCGTGTTGCTCGGCCTCGCCGGGATCGTCGTTTGGTCTCTCATCCCCAGACGCTTCGCCAATGCGAAGCTGGTCGTCCAACTCGCCTTTTTCGTCGCGATGTCGGCCATGGTTCTCCACCTGCGCGTCGTGCCGTACGAGGCCGCAGGGGACAACGAGACAACCGGAGGAGCGATCCTCATCGGCTCGGTCAAGCTGCTCTGGTGGGTTCACCTTGCCTGGGCGCTGATCGGATTTGTCCGTATCTATCTCGTCTTCGAGCGAAAGCCGCGCGAGGCACGTCTCCTGCAGGACGTCGTGGTCGGTGTCGTCTACGCTGGAATGTTCCTGTCGATCCTGGCGTTTGTCTTTGCAGTGCCGGTCGGAACGCTCATTGCCACGTCGGGCGTGTTTGCCGTCATCCTGGGACTGGCGCTCCAGAATACGCTTGGTGACGTATTTTCGGCGATCGCGCTTAACCTCGGCCGCCCTTACGTGCTTGGAAACTGGATCATTCTGGGCGACGGAACCGAAGGCCGCGTTATCGAGACCAATTGGCGGTCGACCCAACTTCTGACCCCGACACACAATGTCGTGGCGCTGCCAAACAGCCTTCTCGCCAAGATCGGGGTAACAAATCTAAGCGGTCCGGACGAGAGCCATGGACTTGCCGTAACCGTCAAGGTGGCGCCAACGAAGACGCCGGCGATCATCGTAGACCTCATGCGCACTGTCTTGCTGAGCTGCAATTCGATCCTCCAGGACCCTTCGCCTTCGGTCACCATCAGAAGCCTGGATGCCACAGCTATCGAGATCGAGTTGTTTTTTCGCGTCGCAAGTATCGACCAGCGAAGTGCCGCTCGGAACGAAATCTTCGATCTCATTTATCGCCATTCAAAGTCGACCGGCATGCTGCTGGCGGAGCCATTTTCAGGCTCGATTGCCATGACCAACCGGCCGGGCCACGAGACGGCGGCCTCCCAAGGCTTCACCCCGATCGAACTCATCAATTCCATACCGGTATTCTCGGCGCTAACGGATACCGAGCAGGGTTCGCTCGCCAAAGCGGCCTCGGTTCGCAGCTACCATAAGGGCGAAATCATCGCACGACAGGGAGAGATGCTGCCGTCGCTCATGATCGTTCGGACGGGCGTCATCGTCCGGCAAATTGGCGAGGACGATGATCAACTGCAGGAGATCTCCCGGCTTGCACCTGGCGATTTCTTCGGCGAGACCGGCTTGCTCGCCGGTATTGGCGAGATGTCGAGTTTGCGGGCAATGACCCCTGTCACGGTTTACGACATAGACCAGGAAAGCTTTGCGCCGCTGCTGCACGACAGGCCCGAAATGGCCGAAGATCTTGCCGCGATCCTGTCGATGAGGGTGTCGGCTTTTAATGAAAGCGGCATCGCCGGACAGCACCACGCGAGCTCCAAATTCGCGCTCCTCAAAGCCATTCAGACAGTCTTTCGAGCCGCTTCGTTCAAGCGCGTTCGAGCACCTGGCTGACAAGGCATGCAGAAGGACAGAGATCCATGACCATCCGCCAAAGCGGTATCACAGGCATCGATACACTCATCCAGCCAGCTATCCGTGATTTTGCGGACGGACTGAAGATAAGGCGCGTATTGCCGTCCTCGGATCGCCTGATGATCGGGCCCTTCATCCTGTTCGACCATTTCGGCCCCGCTATATTCGACGCAGGTCACGGTTTCGATATGGGACCGCATCCGCATATCGGCGTTGCGGCCGTGACCTACCTGATCGATGGCGAGATCGTCCATCGCGACAATTTGGGAAAAGTGCAGACCATCCGTCCTGGCGAGGTCAACTGGATGACGGCCGGGTCGGGCATCGTCCATTCCGAGCGCACGCCACCGGAAGTCCGGGCGTCGGCAAGCAATCTCTTCGGCGCTCAGGCTTGGATCGCCCTCCCCTCCCGCTATGAAGAAATTGCCGCCGACGTCGCACATTTTGGCGCTCCCGAAATACCGAGGATCTGTGCCGACGGCGTCGAGTTTACGTTGATCGCCGGCGCGTCCGACGGGTTGGTCTCGCCGGTAAGGACGTTCTCCGACATGGTCTATGCCGAAATTGTGCTCACGAGCGGTGCGCGCTACCAGGTGAAACCCGAACACCGTGAGCGTGCGATCTACATCGTCGCCGGTGAGGTTGGAATTGTCGGCCAACTCGGTACGTTTCATGAGGCCGAATTAGTAGCTCTGGCGCCCGGCGCTGAGATTGTGCTGCAGGCGCCTGCCTTCCATGCGGCGAGACTGATGTTGATAGGAGGTGAGCCCCTGGCCGAGCCACGTCGTATCTATTGGAACTTCGTCTCCTCTTCAGCCGAACGGATCGAGCAGGCAAAGGCGGATTGGCGCGAACGCCGCTTCCCCGGCGTGCCGGGAGAGCACGAGCTCATGCCTCTACCAGATGGCAGCGTGTGAGGGATAAGGCAGCGGATGGTGACCTCAGCGCCGCGACAGCTTTACGCCGGGTGGCGCAGGCAGACCACTACGACATCAAGTAGAGATCGTTCATCGTTTCCTCATCGAGCAAACCGTCGAACCAGACGTCGAAGATTGTCTCGAGCAGGAACTCGTCGTTGCTTGCTTCGGAAAACAGCGTGAGGGACGCGTGCAACTTCTTCGCATCAACGTCACCGAAGACAGCGCGAGCGCTTAGGCCGGAGAGCCGTTGCAGGGTGCCAACGCATTCCCGATAACGGCCTCCGAGGATCGGAAACGAGAGATAGGCGCTGGCTTCGTCGAGCGATGTGATTGCATATGGCTCAGGCGCTGTACCACTTCGCCTTGTGGCCAACCTTGGGCAGATGAACTCCATGTAGGGAGTGCACATCATCCCTCGACGTAGAATGGCCAGCGCGTCGTCGTAGACCGGATCCTGTGCGCTGACGAATCTCTGCAAATCATACTCGTCAGGCATTTGGATAGATCCTTGGGAAACCCTCAACATTCGTGCCCATGACTAGCCGCCGACGACATCTGCATAGTCCGGGTGCTTGGCGAAAAAGCGGCTCATGAAGGGACATTTCAAGATCGCTTTACGGCCGGTCTTGCGGAGCAGTTCGAAGGTTCCTTGGGCCAATTGCGACGCGATCCCTTGTCCGGAAAATTCCGACGGGACTTCGGTGTGTATCAGCGCAACCTTCCCGCCCTCGAGCCGATAATAGGCCGCCGCAAACATATCGCCGGCGATCGGCAGCTCGAAACGGTGCTGTTGGACGTTTTCGACGACTTGTGCATCCATCTTTATCTCTCGATTGTATGTCACGTTTGTCACCGGAGGCAGATTGGCGGGCCGCTATCGCATCGCAGGCAACCGCAGAGTGACGGTCGTGCCTGCCCCAAGTGTGCTCTGAATATCGATGCTTCCGCCTGATTGCTCGGCAAAGTGCTTCACCATCGGCAAACCGACGCCGCCGAGGCCTTCGCTTTTGGTGGTGAAGAACGGATCGAAGGCGCAGACCATCGTCTCGCTGGTCATCCCGATACCGTTGTCCGCGACGCGGATGTCTACCTGACCGGCGGCAGAGTTTTCAGAGGCCAAGCCGGCATCGATCGAGATGAAACCGCCGTCAGGCATTGCATCGCGCGCGTTGAACAGAAGATTCAGAACCGCATTTTGCAATCCAAAGCGATCGCATCTCACCAAAGGCAGGTCGGACCCAACCCGAAGCTCAAGACCGAAATTGGCATCCAAGGCGCTCCGTACGAGGGTTTCGATCTCAGCCAGGCAAGCACCTACGTTTGTGTATTCGATTTCCGCGTGGCTCTCTCGGGCCAGGCTGATGGTTTGCCGGACAAGGCCACCAGCCCGCTCCAAAGCCGTCTTGGCGCCGGCTATTACAGGCCCGAGCGCCGGAGCCGCTTGGATGCTCGGATCGCGGGCCAGGTGGTTCAACGCCGACGAGGCGACCTGAATGAGATTGCCCAGGTCATGGACGATGCCGGCCGTCGACATTTGCACGGACATACCACTTCCAGGGCCATCGGGCGGGCCGTCGAAGACATCTTCTTTTATGTCCGGACGAAACATTTCGTTCCCCGCTGGCTAAGTCGGCACCTATTGGCTTCAACACGCTATAATTTATGGCTTTTATTTTCCATTATATCTAAGAAGACGCCGATACATACTTCCGTATATTCAATCGCGAGACGATGCTCTATTGATAGCCGATCCCGCTGATGTAGTTGGCAAGCAGCCGTTCCTGCAGTTCCTCTTGTTTGAAGAGCGCCTTCATCGCATCACGGATATCGAGGACGCCTAGCGGTTTCGAGTCGGCCCCGAGCACCGGCACATTCTGCAGGCCTTGCGCGGCCATGGTCTGCCAGACTGAATGAAGATCATCATCGGGACCACAGGACACGATGGACCTGCTCATCAAAGCCGCAATCGGCGCTTCTGTTGGCCCTGAATTCGCCAGATGGCGGACAAGGTCGGACTTGCTCAGCACGCCTGCCGCCTCCCCACTGCCGTGGCACACCACGACCAGGCCTATTGCGGGCCTGGAAAGTGAGAGTGCCGCACTGCGGAGTGGAGCGTCGACATCGACCACCATGAGACGGGCCGATATTACTGGATGCAGATTGTCAATTCGCATGACGCCCTCCTGAGAGCGCCTCGCGGCCGCGGCCGCGGGGCTGGGATCGGTTCCAGTGTTGGTTGCCGAGCTCGGCGCCTTCGTCCGGCCGGTCAGAATGGCGCGCAAACAAGCGCCATTCTGACCCATTCCAAAGATTAGCTCAGTGCTGCTTTGCTCAGGCCAAACTTCGCATCGCCCGAGCCCGGGACGGGTTTGAAGCCGATATTCAGACGGTTCCAAGAGTTGACCGCCATGACAACGAAGGTCAGATCGGAGATTTCCTTCTCGGAAAGCTGCGACCTGACTCGATCGTAGATCTCGTCGGGGACACCCTGCTCGGGCAGCTTGGTCAAGACTTCCGTCCATGCCAAGGCTGCGCGCTCGCGAGGAACGAACAAGGTCGAATCCCGCCAGGCTGCCAGGTGGTAAAGGCGCAGTTCGCGCTCGCCATGGATCTTCGCCTGTTTGACGTGCATATCGAGGCAGAAGGTGCACCCGTTCAGCTGCGCGGCTCGGACTGCAACAAGGTCGCGGATTGGCTCTTCGATCGACCCCTCTCGCGTCGCACCAAGAAATTCAATAAATTTCTTTAGAAGTTCCGGCGACTGCTCCGCATAACTCGCGCGTTGGGCGACGGCTTTTCCTTTCGGAGCGACCGGTGGCGCTGCAATATTCATTACTTATCTCCTTGAGGTGTTTGCAATCCATTGCAGCGTAAGGATGACCGATGAGAGGAACTGTTGCTATCGTGCCGATGATATGTATTGCCACTCGATTGGGCTGGGGCGCCTAAACCGAAGTATAGGAGGTGGAAATTGGCACCTGACCGCTGCCCTCGGCAATTCGCTTTGCCGCATGCATCCGACAGACGCACAGCGTTTGGGTCACTTGAAGGGCAAGGCTGAACCGACCGGTGTCGATAGAACCTGGATCGAAACTGCGTTCACTCTTCAAAGGGAGCGTTCATCACAAGATCAACTGCCGAAGTCGCCTTGTAGCCTGAAACAAAGCGCTCGCCGAAGTCCCGGGCAAAGTTGTCGTAGGTGGTTTCGGGCCTGATCTCGGCGATATGGCAAAAGCATCGCGTCATCCGCCGCTTCATCCCGAGGCGCGGAAATTCGCCAACGATCTTTGCAATCTCGGCTGACGAAACGAGGCTGTATTGCAAGCCGACGACATCGAGGCAGATGCCGGCTGTGCACAGCGCCACCTCAGCCTCCTTGTAGAGGCCAATCGACGGCGTCGAGTTGAGGGCGACGCTGTCCCAGATCAATTGGGCGCGCCGCTCGTCGAAGCCGCCCTCCCGAACGAAGGCGCGGGCGAGATCGGCGCCTTCCACTTCGAAACGGCGCGGCCCGGCGAAGTCCTCATTGAGCGTGACGTCATGCAACAGGGTTGCAACCGCAACAACCTCCGCGTCGTGCTGGATATTCTGAATCTGTCCGATCCGGGCCGCGAAAAGCCAGGATCGGACCACGTGGTTGAACAGGTAGGGTTCACATCGAGCGCGGGCATGTTCGATCGCTCGGCCAACAAGCGGAGTATCGGGGACCAAAATCCCCGCAAGTGTGCGGATGGCGATCGAATTCATGTCACTGACCGTCCCTTCGCGTACGCCCCGATGGTCCTGGGGGCTACGATTTCATTTCGCGTTCGTCGTCAGTTCCGTCTCGCTGGTGTCGACGACGAAAATAGCAAGCAGACGAGCGCCTTCCGTCTTGCTGGCGTTTTCGCTGACGGCATGACGGTCGCCAGGGAATTCCGAGAAACTCTCGCCGGCGCGATAAGTCTTCACCGGCCCGTCATTGACCTGGCTTCGGATCGCCCCCTGCAGGACCGTGGCATAGATGAACGCGGATTTGGGATGGGTATGAGCCGGCGACGTACCCCCAGGCGCGTACTCGACGAGCACGGCTTTCATGCTCTTGCCGGGCACGTTTGGCAGAGCCTGGTCGTAGACAAGCTTCACGCTGGCGGCGTCATTGGCCATTGCTGCGGTGACGGAAGCGGCGGTGAGCGCGGCGCAGAGAAGTGTTTTGATCATGTCTGGTCTCCTTGTTGTGCGAATGGCGGGCCTATCCGATGATTACTTACTTCGGTGGTGTGTATCGGCTGAGCCAATCATCGAAACGCACGGCGCCGATGCGCGCGTTCTCGCCGGGCACCAGCGTTCGATCGTCGATTGCCACTTGGCCGTAGTAGAGCGCGCCGGGATCCGGGACGACTTTGCGCGGGTCCTTGGTGGCCTTCAGGAAGCGCTCGACAAGTTCGCTCATGCGAACACGCTCCGGGCCGGCAATTTCGATCATGCCGTTCAACGGCGCGGCAAGCGCGACGTCCGCCATCGCATCGGCAACATTATCAGCCGCCATGGGTTGGAAGTAGGCCGGCGACATATGAATGGTATCCCCGACGGCGCCCGTGTTTGCGATGGCGGCGGTGAATTCGAAGAATTGAGTGGCGTGAACGATGGTGTAGGGAATTCCGGACTCCCTGATCAGCTTTTCCTGAAGCAACTTGCCGCGGAAATAGCCCATGCCCTGCAGCCGGTCGGTACCGACGACCGACAGCGCCACGTGATGACGGACGCCGGCGGCCGTTTCGGCGGCAAAAAGATTACGCCCGGATGCCGAGAAGAACTCCAGGGCAGCCTTTTCCTCGAACGACGGCGAGTTCGCGAGGTCGATGACGACCTGCGCACCGGCAAGCGCGGCCGCCAGACCCTCTCCCGTAACGGTGTTGACGCCCGAATTCGGCGACGCCGCAAGTACGTCGTGGCCTTTGTTTCGCAGTCTCTCCACGGTCTTTGAACCGATCAGCCCGGTTCCGCCGATGACGACGATCTTCATGTCTGGTCTCCTGGTGTTGCGTGTCTATTTTCGTTGCTCGATCGGATGCTGGGCGTTTCCGGCCTGCTACTGACTGACCGATGCAGCAGCATCCTCGATGAGTGACGTGACCTCGTCGGGATGCGAAACCATGAGCGCGTGGGACGCACCCTCGATGACGACGGTCTTTACCGCGTGCGCACGCTTGGCCATGAAGCTCATGACGGCTGCCGGGATGTTGCGGTCATCCGAGCCGTAGATCATGTAGGACGGCAGCGTCTTCCATGAGGCGACGCCCGAGGCTTCAGCCAGAGCCGCCTGCGCAACAGGGCGTTGAGTGGCAGCCATCAGCAAAGTCTGCTCTTGCGGAACGTCGGCGGCGAACTGCGCGCGGAACTTGGCCGGCTCGATGAAGAGGTCTTGTCCGCCGTCCGGCAACACGACTGGAGCAAGCGCGCTCCCCAAGGTGCTACCGGGAAACATGCTGGACAACGTAAGGCTCGATTCGCCCGTATCGGGCGCGAAACCCGCCACGTAGACCAACGCCTTCACATTGGGATTGCCATTGGCGGCCTCGGTGATGACGGGCCCGCCATAGGAATGCCCCACCAGCACGACCGGCCCGGAAACCGACCGGACGATGGCTGAGACTGCTTTCGCATCGCTGGCAACGCCGCGGAGCGGATTAGCTGCGGCTATCGCCACATAACCGTCTTTGCTGAGCTTGGTGATGACTGCATCCCAGCTCGACGATTCCGCGAAGGCGCCGTGCACCAGTACGATCGTCGGCTTGGGCTGAGAATTCGCGGCCTGCGCCATCCCGCCGCCCCACGCGGCAAGCGCTGCGGTGAGGGCCAGGACTCGAGTTATGTTTCGCATTTGCTTTCTCCCGTGTCGCCTGTGGTGACCAATGCTCAGGAGAATGCGCCGACGCGGCCCGCCAACCTATTGTGCGGAAGGGTCTGTCATACAATGCCAAGGTGCAGGGTAGGTCACCGGGGAGATCAGGTGCCCTGCAGCAAATTGAGGTATCTATGCCGGGTGTGCATTGTCGGCGGTCGCCGGAACAGACACTGAGGGCGCGCCGCAAAGCCTCCTCTCGTCAACGACATAGTCCCTGGCCTTCGGCCTGAATCGCCCAATGCCTTCGTATGGATCAAACAGCCGGACCGTCTGATCGTGTCGCTGCGTCACGACATTTATATTTGTATGGGTGAATACCATCCAAGACATCAATGGAGTTACTGAAATGAAAATGACAGTCCTTGCTGTCGCCGTGCTTGTTATTACAGCAGGAAGCGCCACTGCCGGAAGCGACCACTATGGATCAAACGGATCCCAGCAGCCTGCGACTGCGTCTTACAACATGTATACATCCTCGATCAAAAAAATGAACAATGATATCGGGGTGCCGAAAACCGTACGCAAGCCGACTGTTCCCAACGATGAATATGGCCAGGGCATCTGGGGTCACTGATCCCGACCTACAGAAAATTGAAGGACCGGGGCGAGACCTCGGTCCTTCCGCCGTATCGGCGAGCCGACTTCTCTCTTGCGCGTCGATCCCTGTAATGCGACTTGCTGCTTACGTGGCTCAATTTGCGGCACGTCGACAAAACGTCTCGCCTCCGACCTATTTGGCGCGACTCGTGCGGCAGCTTCCCGGAAAATCGTCTTGAGGATGACCGATTGCTCAGCCATTTATTCGGAAGTCTATTGGCGCGACGACATCGCAGTCGTGGCTCAGAGCACTGCCATCCCGCCGTCGACCCGCAGATTGATGCCCGTTACGAAACTGCTCGCGTCCGAGGCAAGGAACAGGGCGGCTTTTGCCAGCTCTTCCGGCTGCCCCATCCGGCCCAGGGGTATTGCCTCTGCCATCGCCTTTTCAAACAGCCCGCGCTGCTCAAACGGTATGCCTAGCTTATCGAGAATAGCCGTATCCACCGGACCTGGGCTGAGCACGTTGACCCGGATGCCGCGAGACTTCAGTTCGATCGCCCAAGCGCGCGCAAAGGCATTTATGGCCGCCTTCGAGCCCGCGTAAACAGCATGACCGTCCAGAACCTTCTCGCTGGCCAGCGAGCCTGTGAGGATGATTGCGCCGCCATTCCGCATGATCGGAATCAGCTTCTGGACGCCGAAGAAGACGCCTCGCGTATTGACGGCAAATTGCGCATCATATTCCGCCTCGGAGACGTCGGCCGAGTGCGTGATGGTGTTTATGCCGGCGTTCGCCATATAGATGTCGAGCGCCCCGAACCTCTGACGGATCTGTTGCGCTACCTCGTCATGGTGCGACACCTCGGCCACATTTCCCTGAATGCCCAGCGCGCCTGCCCCGATCTGTGCGACCGCTTCCTCGACCGCCTGCCGCCGGCGGCCGGTAATGACGACTTGCGCGCCCTCGGCCGCAAAGATTTTTGCAGCCGATAGTCCGATCCCGCTGTTCCCGCCGGTGACCACCGCGATCTTGCCCAAGAGTACGCCCATTTCGTTCCTGCCTCCGAAAAATAGCGCCGGTGCTGCTGCGATAGTCGCAACTGCTGGCCAAGAAAATTTCACGCCTAATTGAGACCGCCAAAATGAGCGGCAATCGCAAACGGCTAGCGATTGATAAACTCCCGGTGCTTAGCCAGTTTGACGTCTTGGAGAGCGCTTTGGCCATCAAGGCAGAACAAGCGCGCGGCGGCGACCCCCGACAGCGCGACGTAGTGTCGAACGCCGGCGATCGCCTCCGGGCTGCACAGGCGCAGTTGCCCGAGTGGCAGCCGTGGCGCAGCATATGTTTCGCGCCCCTGCCAGCGCTCCAGCTCGATGGCGCAGTGGTTCGGTTCCACAATCCGGGACATGAGCCGACAGAAGCTATCCTTTGATGAAGGCGAGCAGGTCAGCATTGACCTGATCTTGGTGCGTGGCCGTGATCCCGTGGGGCGCGCCGGGGTAATAGATATCCTTTGCGCCTTTGATCAATCGGGCCGACTTGACTGCCGAGTCCTTGACGGGGACGATCTGGTCGTCTTCGCCATGCAGGACGAGGGTTGGTACGTCGAATTTCTTGAGGTCCTCGGTAAAATCGGTCTCGGAGAACGCCTTGACGCTTTCGTACGCGTTCACGAGACCCGCCTGCATGCTCCAGAGCCAGAACTGATCCAGAGTCCCCTGGGAAACCTTGGCGCCTGGCCTGTTCGCGCCATAAAACAACGGTGCGAGGTCCCGGTAGTACTGCGACCGATCCTTGACGAGGCCAGCCCTTATGCCGTCGAATACCTCGATCGGCAGGCCTTCCGGATTGGCCGGCGTCTTCACCATGATCGGCGGAACAGCGGCGATAAGAACAGCCTTGGCCACCCGCTTCGTCCCGTGCCGTCCGATATAGCGAGCAACCTCGCCTCCTCCGGTCGAATGGCCGACCAGCGTGGCGTTCCGGAGATCCAGCGCCTCGATCACGGCTGCAAGATCGTCCGCATAGCCGTTCATGTCGTTGCCGGACGTGGCCTGGCTCGATCGGCCATGGCCGCGCCGGTCATGCGCAACGACGCGAAAGCCGTTATGGGCAAGAAAGAGCATCTGGCCGTCCCAGGCGTCGGAATTCAGCGGCCAGCCGTGCGAAAACGTGACGACAGGACCCTTGCCCCAATCCTTGTAGTAGATTTCGGTGCCATCCTTGGTCGTGATGGTGCTCATCGTCTTGGTTCCTTTGATTGAGGGGGAAGAGGGAAGGTTTTGTTTTCGGCTCGTTGCCGAAGCAGCGCGGGGCAGTCCGGCGGCTGCCGTAGAGATCAGGCCTGCCAACATGACATCGCGGCGAGATCCGCCGACGGAGAAAAGTCCGTCTTTGTTCATCGTGTCCATCCATGTGCTTTGAACGTCCTGCTCACCATCACGACCGTCGAGTCGGCCTGAGCGGTCGCGTTCGGGGAGGAGCGAGCGAGGAGCGGTAGAAACGCGACGGTCGTGATGGCTTGCGAGGAACAGGATGCACCGATCCGGGCCGCGAACCTACTCTACGGAGGCATCTGTCATACGATGCCAAGGTGCAGGGCAGGCACGCCGAAGATAGGGCCGGGCTAAGGCAAGCTCTTATAGACACACGTCAATTAGGCTTGGGTAGCGGCGCGGGGACCGACGCGGCATGGCCGGCGTCAGTTGCTGTTGCATGAAATGTTGCGCGTTTTTCGGTCAGGCTGGCGCTGCCAAAGAGCGCCGCTCAGTAGTAACCGATGTTTGGCGCGGGCCTTGCCGCGAAACACCAAACAGGACCACCGATGTACATCAGGATCACCCGCAGCAGGACGAGCGTATCAACAGGCAGGAAGGCCTGGGCGCGCTGAGAAAGCACCTGAAATGGCCCGGCGCGCCGGGCGATCCTATTGGATGGGGCATGGATCGGCTTGTGCCAAATTCTAGACCTCGCGCATCGGCGCGGGCAGCGTTTCCCACGCCCGGATCAGCTCACCGATGGAAGCGGCTTCCATCTTGCGCATGACATTGCCGCGGTGAAGCTTGACCGTCACTTCACTGATGCCGAGGTCGAAGGCGATCTGCTTGTTGAGGCGCCCGCGCGCCACTTCACGCAGGACCTCGCGCTCGCGCGGCGTCAGCGTCTCGACGCGCTCGATGTTGCGCTTGACGATCACGGCATCCGCCCGCCGCTTGGCATCCACCGCAATGCCGGCGATCACAGCGTCAAGCAGCGTCTGATCCCGCACCGGTTTGGTGAGAAAGTCCACGGCGCCGGCCTTCATCGCCTGGACAGTCATCGGGATGTCGCCATGCCCGGTCAGGAAGATGATGGGTTTGGGGTTGCCGTTTTTCGCAAGATGGTGCTGCAGATCGAGACCGCTCGTCCCTGGCATGCGCACGTCGAGGATCAAGCAGCCGGGGCTCTCCAACACGTCGGCGTCAAGCAATTCACGGGTTGAGGTAAAGCACACCGGCAGGAAACCCGCCGACAGGATCAATTCAGACAGCGCCTCCCGAACAGAGGCATCATCATCGACAATAATGACCAGCGGCTGCTCGGCTTCAGCCCTTCGCTGCTGTGATGACGGCGTCGATCTCGGTAAGGGCAATTGGTCAACTCTCATGTTTAGCCTCCGTTTCTGGGTTGCGCAAAGCGTCGCCGATCGCCGCAAGCAGTGCCTGGCCATCGAACGGCTTGCGGAAAAGCCTGCCAATGCCCTTGGCGCGGTGCTGATCCACTATCTCGTGGCGGCCGGTGATCAGGAACACAGGCAGATCCGGACGCGCCTTCTTGACCAAGTCGCGAAGTTCAAAGCCGTCCATGCCGGGCATCCCGATGTCGGTGATAAGCATGTCCAATCCAGACAGGCCGCTGACCAGTAACGACCCTGCCGACGAGAAGCTGCGGGCCACATAGCCGGCGGACTCCAGAAGGTCCTCCAGCGACTCGAGCAGCCTTGGGTCATCGTCGACAATCGCCACGACAGGCCTCCGCTTGCTCACCCTCAGTTCCCCCCTGCCCGGCGCGAGTGCGTGATCGGTATTCCCAATCGCTCGGCGATGCGAACGAGGTCGGCGAGCGACGCCGCGACCATCTTCTGCATGACGTTCCTTCTATGAATTTCCAGCGTAACTTCGCTGATCCCCAGTTCAGCGGCCGCCTGCTTGTTGAGCAGACCGCTGACCACCAGCGGCAGCACCTCACGTTCGCGCGGCGTCAGCTCGAGATAACGTTGCTTCAACACGCCCAGCTCGGCGCGCTCCGATCGCTGTACCCGATCCTGGGCAATCGCCGCATGGATTGCGGCCATGAGGTCTGCATCGCTGAAGGGCTTAGTCAGGAAATCCACGGCGCCGTGCTTGATCGCACGCACCGAGGACGGGATATCGCCATGTCCCGTCAGGAAAACGATCGGTGGATGATCGCCCTCGGCAATCTGCCGCTGCAGATCGAGGCCGTTAATATCCGGCAACTCGATATCGAGGATGAGGCAGGCAGGGACGTCCGGCTTGTCAGCGCGGATATAATCGCCCGCCGATCCGAACGCTACGGCACACATGCCGTGTGCAGCCAGCAGCTCGCTGAGCGCCTCCCGAATGCGTTCATCGTCATCTACGATGAAGACAATTTGGCCGTCCGTCGTCATGACGCCGCTTTCGCTTCAATCGGCAACGTGAAGATAAACGTCGCTCCACGTGGTTCGTTCTTCTCGACCCATAAACGCCCGCTGTGCGACTCGATGATCGAACGGCAGATCGCTAGTCCCATGCCCATCCCTTGCTCTTTCGTGGTAAAGAACGGTTCGAATATCCGGTCGGGAAACTCGATGCCCCGGCCGCGATCTCTGACTTCGGTCTGGACAACATCCCCGATATGGCGCACGCGGATGCTGATAACTCCGTCATCCGCACCAGAGTCCATCGCCTCCATGCCGTTGCGGATGAGATTGACCAGAACCTGCTGGATTTGGACGCGATCGAACGCGACTAGCGGACTGTCGCGTCCGACATCAACGCTGGTGCGAACGCCCCGCCGCATCGCTTCCTCGGCCACGAGGTCGCGTGCCTCTGTGATGACACTGCTGAGCGTCGCATTGGTCCTCGTCTCGGTGGATTGCTTGAACAGCGCGCGGATGCGGCCGACGACGTCCGCCGCCGAATTGGCGTCCCGGATTATGCGCTCGGCCGTAATCTTCGCGCGTTCGACGTTCGGAGGGGCGGCGGACAGCCAACGGTGGCATGCATGGGAATTGGCGACGATCGCGGCCAGCGGCTGATTCACCTCGTGCGCGATCGAAGCGGAAAGCTCGGCGAGACTTGCAGCCTGAGTGGCTTGCGCGAGTTTGTCGGAGGCTTGTCGCAGCGCTTCCTGGGCGCGCACCTCTTCGTCGATGTCGAGGGAAACCCCGTACCATTGCACAACCGCCCCGTCTTCATCACGCCGCGGCTCCACCCTGCACTCCGCCCAGCGATAGCCATCTGTTTCGCGCCAGCGAAACCGCATCGCGGAACCGCCGCCTGTTTCGAAACAGCTCAGCAACGTGCGCAGCACCTCGGGAGCATCTTCGGGATGAACCAGTTCTTGCAGCAATTCCTCGATGCGCGGCTCTCCGAGTGTTTCGAAATTGGCGATGACGGCGCGGAAATGGTCCTGGTATCGCTTGTTGAAGTAGACCGGCCCGCCGGTCGGCACCGCGCTCCAAATGCGGACCGGCACAGCGTCGATCATCTGCTGAAGCTGCAATTCGCTCCGCCGCAGGGCCTCTTCGGCTTGCATCTGATCGTCTATGTCGTGACAGAGGCCGTACCACTGCGCGATCAGGCCAGCGTGATCGCGCATCGGCTCCGCCCGGCTCGACATCCAGTGATAGATGCCATCGGCGCGGCGCAAGCGATACCTCATGGAGAAGCGCTCACCGGTGGCGAGGCAGTGACTGAGCGTATCGCCGAATGCTGCTGCGTCGTCCGGATGGACGATGGCCGTTATCATCGCCGCCAGCCGGCTGATGCCCTGTTTGTCCAAATCCGTTACGTCAAGGCCGAGAAAGTCGACCATTCGCTTGTTGAAAAAGGTCGGCTCGCCGTCCGGCGTCAGGCGCCAAACGTGGCTCGGAACCATGTCGACAAGCTGTGAGAGCTCCCGCTCCCGGTCGCGCAATGCCTCCTGCGCGCGCACCTCATCGTCGATGTCGATGCTGGCCGTGTACCATTGCACGATCGTCCCACTCTGGTTCCGCAGCGGCTCGGCGCGGCCCTCCCTCCAGCGGTACACGCCGTCCGCGCGACGCAGGCGATACCTTATGGGATAGGGTTCGCCGGTGGCGAGCGAGCGGCTGAGCCATTCTCTCATCCTGGGTCCATCGTCGGGATGGACGGCTGCCGCGACCAAGGTCGCCAGGCGGCTCGTGCCCGGCTCGTCCCAGTCCGCGATGTCGTTGAGGCCGATATAGTCTGTCGTGCGCTTGCTGAAGAAGGTTGGTTCGCCGTTGGGCGCCATGCGGGCGATGTGAGCGGGGATCATTTCGACCAGCAACGAGAGTTCTCGCTCCCGCTCCCGCAAGGTCTCCACACTTTGGCGCAAAGTGAGCACCGCCGCCTGATGCTGCCTGGAAATGGCGGCCACGACGAGCGCCGAAAATGCAGAGATGGCCAGAAAAAGCTGCAGCATGATCTGGTTGTGCTTCTGGGACTCGGGATCGCCGGCAAATTGGCTGGCGCCGGATATCGTGAATACCGCCGTGATCAGAGCGAGGACGGTCAATGCTACGGCGGCGCCTCTGAACTCAAAACGCACCGCGGCCCAAAGAAGAGGCGGCATGATGATGTAGGCGAAGGGCAGATAGCCGCTCAAGGAAAGGGCGGCGATACCAAGAAAGATCAGCCCCAGGACGCAAGCTTCCATCCATCGCGCTGCCGAGAGCTGCGCTTTGCCGCGCCAGTTCTGGAACACGACCAGCGCCAGTGGCGCTACGATCAGGACTCCCGTCGCGTCTCCGATCCACCACAGCGGCCAAGCCGTCACAAAGGTTTGCGATTGTATGCCAAACCAAGCAAGCGCCGCACTTCCCACCGTTGCGCTTGCAACTGGCGCAATTCCAGCGGCCAGTACGACGAATGCGAGAACGTCCCGCAACGTTTCCAGCCGAACTGGGCGCTTGCAGGTCTGGTTCACAAGCCATGCGCCGGATACCGCTTCAAGAGCGTTGCCGGCAAAGATCAGGAAGGCTGCGGGCAGCGGAGTGTGGAACCACAAGAAGTTGCTGAACAGTTCTGCCACACAGGCCCCCAGCACCCACCACGGCCAGCTATACCTGGAGGCGAAGACAAGAGTAGCGATGAAAAGCCCGCTCGGAGGCCAAATGGAAATCCCTGTTCCAGGTATGATTGCGAGCGACTGGGCGAAGCCGCAGCCCAGGACATAGGCCGTAATAAAAAGCCCCAGATGCAGGAATTGGGGACGGTGCGACCAGACGCGCGACAACCTGCCTCTTCCAAGATCGCTGATCATGTTGCCGCGAATCAGGCCCGGTTCATTCGTCGCGAAAGGTCGGCCACTTCCCGGTCCGGATCGGTTCAAGTCATGCGCTAACGCGAGCGTTGCGCTGGAATCGGTCTCGCCAAGTGAGTTGGGCGCTATCGTCATCGGGTGCCCCTAACGGACAAACAAACTCTGGAGATTGTCGGCGCTTCGTGTAGCACTTGCTCTTGATAGCTGGACTGGGCTGACGGACTCACGTCGCCACCCTAATCCCGCCACGCCCCAACCGCACCTCATGGAAATCCATGCATTGCACGGGGCGGCGGCGCCCCTTCACCGAGAGCCAAAAACCAAGCGCTTACTGAGCGCCGCCAGTTATTGCGCAGCTTTCGCTTCAACCGGGAGGGTGAAGATGAATGTCGCCCCACGCGGCATGCTATTCTCCGCCCAAAGGCGTCCGCCGTGAGACTCGATGATCGAACGGGAGATCGCGAGCCCCATGCCCATTCCGTTCCCTTTCGTTGTAAAGAACGGCTCGAATATCTTGTTGGGACGTTCGATACCCGGGCCTCGGTCGCGGACCTCGGTCTGGATCGTGTCCTCTATCCGGCGCACGCGCATTGCAAGAACCTTGTCGCCCGCCGTGGTGTCCATCGCCTCCATGCCGTTGCGAATGAGGTTGACCAGGACCTGCTGGATCTGGACGCGATCGAACGCAACGAGCGGAAGGTTGCTTTCGACGTCGATGTCCATGCGAACGCGACGCCGCATGGCTTCCTCGGCCATAAGGTCACGTGCTTCGGCAACGACGCTGGGGATCGGCGTGCTGGTTCTCATTTCAAGCGAAGGTCTGAACAAGGCACGGATGCGGCTGACGACATCCGCCGCCGAGTTGGCATCGCGGATGATACGCTCGGCCGTGATCTTCGCGCGCTCGACGTTCGGGGGCTCGGCGGACAGCCAACGGTGGCATGCGTTGGAGTTGGCGACGATGGCGGCCAGCGGCTGGTTCACCTCATGAGCGATGGATGCGGAGAGTTCGGCAAGGCTCGCCGCCTGGCTCGCACGCGCAAGTCTCTCTTGTGCCAGCCGAAGCTCCTCTTGTGTCCGCACCTCATTTTCGATGTCGAGGCAGATAACGTTCCACTGCACTATGGCGCCTTCAGCGTTGCGCATCGGCGCGGCGCGCGTCTCGACCCAGCGATATTCACCATCGAAGCGCCGCAGACGGTGCCGTCGCGCATACGGCTCGCCTGTGGACAGACAATCGGCATATCTCTCTTTGACACCTGTCAGGTCGTCGGGATGAACACCGGCGTCGAGTGTGCCAGCCAGCCGGGACTTTCCCGCTTCGTCCAATTCCTCAAGATTGTATCCGAGGAATTCGCGGAGCTGCTGGCTGCGATATATCGGTTCGCCATCCGGCGCGGCGCAATCGATCATTGCCGGCAGCGTTTCAACGAGCTGCCAGAGAGCCCGTTCTCTCTCGCGCAGCGCCTCTTCGACGCGCAGCTGATCGTCGATGTCGTGCGTAAGGCCGTACCATTGGACGATGCGTCCACCCTGGTCCCGCAGCGGCTCCGCGCGGCCCTCCATCCAACGATAAACGCCATCGGCACGGCGCAGGCGATACTTCATGAAGAATCGCTCGCCGGTGGCAAAGCAGCTGTCGAGTGCTTCCCTCAGGCTGGCTGCATCGTCGGGATGGACGACGGTGGCAATGAAGGCCGCCAGCCGGCTCGTGTCCGGCTTTTCCGCGTCCGCTATGTCCAGGCCGAGAAAATCTATCAGGCGCTTGTTGAAGAAGCTCGGCTCACCGTTGGGAGACAGCCGCCAGAGGTAGCTCGGAACCATGTTGACGAGTTGCGAGAGCTCTCGTTCCCGGTCGTGCAACGCGGCTTGCGTGGTCACCAGGTCATGGATGTCGACGCTCACGCCGTACCATTGGAGAATGCTGCCATCTTCGTCGCGCAGCGGCTCGGCGCGAGTCTCGGTCCAGCGATAGCGGCCGTCGGCCCGCCTCTGGCGATATCTCTGAACGTAAGGCACGCCCGTTGCGAATGAATGGCGGATCGCCTGCCGTGCGGTGTCGATATCGTCTGGATGGATCACGCTCAGCGACGGCGAGCCGTCCGGGGCGGTGATGTCGTGGAGCGTGGCCCCGGTTACATCGGTGAACCGTTTGTTGACGTAGGAAGGCGTCCCTTCCCGTGTCGTACTCCAGATCAAAGCGGGCACGGTGTCGATCAGCTGCTGAAGGCGCCGCTCACTTTTGCGCAACGCCGCCTGCGCGCGCACCTCATCGTCGATGTCGAGAGAAACCCCGTACCACTGCACGACCGTTCCGTCGTCATCGCGTCGCGGCTCGACCCTGCACTCAGCCCAGCGATAGGTGCCGTCTTTTTCGCGCCAGCGAAACCGCATCGCGGAGCCGCCGCCAGTTTCGAAACACCTCAGCAACGTGCGCTGCACCTCGGGCGCATCTTCGGGATGAATCACCTCGTGCAGCAACGTTTCGATTCCCGGCTCGCCGAGCGCGTCAAAGTTCGCGATAACGGAGCGGAAATGGTCCTGGTATCGCTTGTTGAAGTAGACCGGCCCGCCGGTCGGCATCACACTCCAGATGCGGACCGGCACGGCGTCGATCATGTGCTGAAGTTGCTGCTCGCTCTGCCGCAACGCCGCTTCGGCGTGCATCTGATCGTCTATGTCGTGACAGAGGCCGTACCACTGGACGATGCGGCCAGCGCCATCGCCCATCGGCTCCGCCCGGCTCGACATCCAGCGATAGACGCCATCGGCACGGCGCAGGCGATAGCGCATGGCGAAGCTCGCACCGGTAGCGAAGCAACCACGAAGTGCATCGCCGAATGCTGCCGCGTCGTCCGGATGAACGGCGGCCTGTATCATCACCGCCAGCCGGCTCATGCCCGGTCGGTCCAGATCCGCTACATCGAGGCCGAGAAAGTCGACCATGCGCCCATTGAAGAAGATCGGCTCGCCGTCTGGATCGAGCCGCCAGATGTGACTCGGGACCATGTCCACGAACTGCGAAAGTTCCCGCTCCCGGTCACGCAATGCTGACTCGGCCCGTTTCTGGTCCTCAATGTCTATTGTCGTGCCGTACCATTGAACGATGCGCCCCTGACTATCGCGAAATGGTCGTCCTGAGCTTCGAAACCAGCGATAGACGCCATCGGCGCGCCGCAGGCGATGCTCGGTATCATAGGGATCGCCGGTTTCGAGGCAATGCCGCCATCTGGCGGCTACGGGATCATAATCGTCGGGATGGACGGCTCGACGCCAGCCGAAATCATCGTCGTCTTCGGAAGTGTTGAGATCCTCATGCATGTTGCCGAGGAACGTCAGCGTGTTTGGGCTGACATAGGTGAATCTTCCGGCGGCATCGGCTGCCCACGCGTGGCCGGGCATGCTCTCGATGATTTGCAGCGCTAGCGTTGCTTCGGGCTCGATTTCGTCAAGTGAGTTGGACGCTGCTGTCATTGGCTTCTCCTGTCGGACAAAAAAGCCTTGGGACGGTCAGCGCTTGATATAGCACTTGTTTTCAATATCTGGACAGGCGAACTCACCGCCTAAATCTAGTTCCGCCATGCCTCGGCTGCATCTCATGGAAATCCATGCATTGCGCGGAGTTATCGCGCTGCGGGGGCCCCAACGATGGCCTCGCGCGAGGAGCGACGCGGATCGATGCATCAACACCTACCACTGGGAATACGAGCCGGACAGGTAAGACGCTCGGCTGCCTCTTCGTCGGCTGCAGAGTGAAACCGGAAAAACCTCTGCATTCGTCATCCCTGTCTCGTCCGGTTAACACGGCTCATGAGATAATCTGGAAGCCTCTCCCGACCAATACATCTGTTCCAAAGTACAGGGCGTGGACGCGGTTTTAGTTCTGCGGAGCGGCTTGGCGGCCGAGCAATTGTTTGGCGACAATGAGACAGGGCGCAGCGACCGCGAACAGCAGGACGAGCGCGAAGAAAGCTTCGTCGAACGAGATCGTGGCGACCTGCTTCTCAAGCGCGCGCTGCAGCAGCGGCAGGGCGGCCTTTGTCGCCGCAGTGCTGTCGACACTGTTCGCCAGAGCGTTCGCAGTTGCTCTCAAGCGCTGGTCTACGGCTGGATCGCCATTGACGAGGTGGGACGCCAGTATCGTCCGGTTGTGGACATTCTGGTGATCAATATACGTTTGCAAGAGGGCTGTGCCGGTCAGACCGCCCACCTGCTTGCCGAAGTTGAACAGCCCGATGCCAAACGGCAACGCATTGGCGGCAAGGCCCTGCAGCGTAACCAGCGTCAGTGCCACGAACAGAAGGCCGAGGCCGAATCCTCGCAGCAGCAGAGCAAGGGTCAGGTCCGGTGATCCGCTACCGCTCGTCGAAGCGGACAGCAGCCACATGGCACCTGCGAAGAGCAGAATGCCAAATGGCGCAAGCGTGATCGGGCGCATCCCGGTCCTTTGGATGACGAAGCCGGACAACAGAAGTCCAAGCGCGAGCATGGCTCCGCTGGGCAGCAGAAGCACTCCTGCGCCCGTCGCGGTAAAATCGAGCACGTTGAGGGCAAAAGCCGGAATAAGATAGGCGCTGCCTGAAAGGGCAGAGCCGGCGACGAAGCTGACGAGAAGGCCAAAGCGAAAGTCCGGATTGCCAAGGGGCGAGATGGCCAGCAGTGAGCCTTCTGAACGAAAGCGGGTCTCCCAGACGGCCAGGAGGCCGGCAGCCGTCATACCGGTTGCGGCAAGGAAGGTGATGTCGGTGTCGTCGAACCAGTTGAACCTGCTGCCTTGCAGCAGGACGTAGGTCAAAAGCGCGGCGCTGATGCCGAGCAACAATATCCTGACGGCAGGAAACCTGGTTTTCCGCCAAAAGGTCCGATCGCCGTCCGCCGCCAACAGGACAAGGGAGACGATGCCGAGCGGAATGATGCTCAGGAATATCCACTCCCAGGTCAGATGGTCGACAAGCCAGCCCTGCAGGGCCGGCGTGACGGTCGTCGGAGCCATGACGGCGCCTACGGCAAAAACCGCCTGAACGACCGGCTGATGCCGGTGCGGTAACCGAAAGAACAGCAGTGTCTGGCTGGCGACGAGAACTGTGCCGCCAGCCAGCCCTTGGACAATGCGGCAGATGCAAATCCAGGTGAGGTCCACCGACAACGTCAAGGCCGCGGATGCCAGCAGAAGGGTGACAACCGCCGCGCGCAGGCAGGCGGTCGGCCTGGCTGCCGTCACAAGTAGCGGAGCGACAAGGAACGCCGTCAGCTTGGCGGCGATGAAAACAACGTCGATCATCGCCAGTTCGTCCAACGTTGCGTAGGTGTCGCCGAGCATGTCGATCCGGCCGATGGACAGTGCAGTGGATGCGACCGCGTCCATGAAGGCGGCCAGCACGACGCCGGTTGCTATCAAGCAAGCGCGCAATGTACCGGGATGGCGCTGCACAGCCGCCGTTTCGGCGAGGTGCATCATTGTGCTGAGCGCCCGTCCGCAATCCCGCCTGTCTGCATTTCCTGCGCTACAGCCGGAGCATCCCTGGTGCCGACGGTGATGGCAACACGAGCCGAGAGTCCCGGAACCAGGCGGCCGGGCAACGGATTGCGCGTCATCCTGATCTTGACCGGCACACGTTGGACGACGCGGATGAAGTTTCCGGTGGCGTTGTCCGGCGGCAGCAGGCTGAATGCCGCGCCGCTACCGGGAGCGAAGCTGTCGACAAGGCCGTCGATTTGCAGATCTGGATATTCATCAACCATGACGCGGACCCGTTGGCCGATCTCAACCTGCTTCAGCTGTGTTTCCTTGAAGTTGGCAACGATCCAGACATCGTTAACCGGAACGATGTCCAAGGCTGCTGTCCCTGGCGTGACATAGCGGCCGACACGGATCTGGCGATTACCGACGATGCCGCCGACCGGGGCCCTCACGACGGTGTTGGCCAGGTCGAGCATTGCCAGGTCGAGCGCTGCCTGTGCCTGGGACAGGGCTGCCTGCGCACCGGACAACTGTGCATCCAGGACACCGAGCTTCAATTTTTGAGCCAGCAGATTGGCCTCTGCACCGTCCAGCGATGCCTTTGCCTTGTCATGGCCGGCCTGCGCATCCTGCAGCTTCTGATCGCTTGCGGTCCCGTTCTTCTGCAGCGTGACGTAGCGGTTCAGGTTGGCTCGGGCGAATTGCAGGTCGGCTGCGGCAGATTGCTTCTGCGCCTCAGCCTGCGCGATCAATGCGTCCTGCAGTTCACGGGTCGCCTTGATGTTGGCGATTTCCGCCTGCCGGGCGGCGACGTTGGCTTTCGCCTGCTCTGCCTTGGCCTTGTAGTCGCTGTCGTCGATGCGAAACAGGACAGCACCCTTTGACACACTGGCATTGTCGTCTATGTCGACTTCGACGACGTAACCGGCGAGCTTCGGCGCGATGCTGGTAATGTCTCCGCGGAGATAGGCGTTATCGGTCGTTTCCTCGAACCGGCCCCGCGTGAACCATTGCCAGCTCCAAATAGCTGCCATTGGAATCACCATGAGGGCGACGATAGCGATTGCGATCTTGCGGGCTCGGCTCATGATTGCCTCGACACCCGGTCGATGCGCTCGCTATCGAAGGAGGTATCCGCCTCCCGAAGAGCGAGATGTTCGGCAAGGCTGCAAACGCACGGTGCGCAGTACAGGTTCACGAGAACGTCTCCGTCGAGCTGCGGCTCTGCAGCAAAGCAGAACTGCAGAACGATCGCGGATTTCACGCCTCGCCGCTATCACGCGGACGAACATCCCATCTGCCCTGATCGGTAGTTCGTACTGAACCTCAGCACAGGTCGTATTGTCGGTCAGCCGGATTCAGGCGCGCGAACATCCGGCGCGGATCTCCGTAGTGCCGAAGACCGCCCACGAGAAAATTCACTTTGAAGCGTTTCCGGATCATCCTGTGGCAGCAATGATCGCAGAGAGCGCCCTCGCGGCGCGCGCGCCATGCTGGAAACTCTGCATGTTTGCCGAGGGCAGCCGCTACCAGGAGCAACTCTGCGCTGTCGGCGGCGACGGAAAGATCGAATGTCTGGTTCCCGGACCAGGCCGTTTCTGGCCGACCCAGCTTGGCCCTGCGCCAGTGCCCCAGTTGATCGTCAGTCCGCGCAATCCGCCTGGACCACGCCTGCTGGAGATTCCCGTCGACCCCCGGCTGATCGAGGCAGGCGACCCTAGCGGTTCGACTATTTCGAGCACGCCCGCTTCACCGCTGCGGTGCGCGAACAAGGCAAAGTGGAAGTGACCTTGCAAGACGGCTGGTGGGCCGTCGTCATGGGTCTCGCCCGCCCAGAGATCGGCCCGCGAAGGCCGCGCCATCGAAGTCGCCGGTGAATTCGCGTTGCCGACCTAAGGCCGACCACGCATTCACCAGACCATTGGGTCAGATACGCCGACCGGTTGCTGCGTCGAACAGATGCGCACATGCGCGGTCGATCTCGATCCGCACCCCTTCGCCCTGCCTGAGCGCAAGCCTTTCTCGGAAAAGGCAGGAAATTTCTTCACCGGAGCAGTCGACCCTGGCGAAGATTTCCGAGCCTGTCGCCTCGAGAAGCGTGATCGTACCCGGCACGCCTTGCCCCGTCGCCCGGATATGTTCCGGTCGAATGCCGTAGACGAGTTCGCGTCCTGCGGCATCCGCGGGCTGGGCGCCTTCCGGCAACGGCAGGACCAACCCGCCGGCGCTGCGGAACACGCCCTCCTCGATGCGGCCGGCAATGAAGTTCATGGCGGGCGAGCCGATGAAACCGGCAACGAAGAGGTTGGCCGGATGGTCGTAGAGGTCCAGCGGCGCGCCGATCTGCTCGACCAGGCCGTCATGCAGCACGACGATCTTGTCGGCCATCGTCATGGCCTCGATCTGGTCGTGCGTGACATAGATCGTCGTGGTACCCAGCCGCTGGTGCAGGGCCTTGATCTCGCCGCGCATCTGGACGCGCAACTTGGCGTCGAGGTTGGAGAGCGGCTCGTCGAACAGAAAGACCTGCGGGTCACGTACGATCGCGCGGCCCATGGCGACGCGCTGGCGCTGGCCGCCCGAAAGCTGGCGCGGATAGCGGTCAAGCAGCTTTTCCAGGCCGAGGATGCCGGCTGCCTTCCGGACCCGGCCAGCGGTGTCGGCCGGGTCGGCTTTCTTGATCTTGAGGGCAAAGCCCATGTTGTCGGCAACGGTCATATGCGGATAGAGCGCATAATTCTGGAACACCATGGCGATGTTCCGGTCCCGCGCGCGCAGATTGTTGACCATGCGTTCGCCGATGGCGATCTTCCCGCCGGAGATCGTCTCAAGGCCTGCGATCATGCGCAGCAGCGTCGATTTTCCGCATCCCGACGGGCCGACCAGGATGACGAATTCGCCGTCGGCGATGTCGACGCTGACGTCGTGAATGATCTTGGTGGCCCCGAAGGCCTTCTGCACGTTGTTGATCGTTACCGATGCCATTGGATCTTTCCTGGAAAAAGAGTGATGTCCGGGCGCGCGCTCAACCGCCCTTGACGGCGCCGGCGGTCAGCCCCGCCACGATCTGCCTTTGCGCGAACATGGTCAGGATCAGCACCGGCAACGTCACCACCAGCGCCGCCGCGGCGAGCGGCCCCCAGCTCACCTGCTCGTAGGACAGCATGTTGTAGACGGCGACCGGCAGTGTGCGCGTCTCACGGCTGGCGAGCACCACGCCGAAGACGAAATTGTTCCACGAGAAGATCACGGACAGGATGAAGGCGACGACGATGCCCGGCTTGGCGATGGGCAGGGCAACCAGCCGGAAAACCTGCCAGGAGCTGGCGCCGTCGATGTTGGCCGCCTCTTCCAGTTCCATCGGCGTGGTCTCGAAATAACCGATCATCACCCACACCACGATCGGCACCGTCACCACCAGATGGATGATGATCTGCGGCCACAGCGTGCCGAGTATCCCGATCCATTGGAACAGCAGAAACAGCGGGATGAGATAGGATAGCCCAGGCGTCATGCGGGCGATCATGATGACGACGGCGGATCTCTCGGCCTTGAGCCGCGCGATGCCGTAACCGGCCGGTACGCCGATCAACAGTGCCAGTAAGGTCGCCGTACCGGTCACCAGAACCGAATTCCAGAGATAGAGCAGGAAATTGTTCTCCTCGAACACCTTTACATAGTTCGACCAGGCGAAACGTTCGGGGATCAGGATCGGCGGATAGGCACCGTTGTCGATTTCGAACTTCAGCGACAGAGAGATCATCCAGAGGAAGAACAGGATCGCCGGCGAGACGAAAACCAAGGCAGCGAAAAACAGACCGATCTGGTTGAGCAGCCGTGAACTCATCTATTTGCCCTCCGTGTCAATCCACTGCGAGCGTTGGCGCAGCATCAGCAGGACAAAAGACAGGGCCACGATGACGACGAAGAACACCACGGCCATGGCCGAACCGTAGCCGATATCGTAGTAGGAGAAGGCGGTGTTGTAGAGATAGATGTTGATGGTCTCCGACGCCGTTCCCGGCCCGCCCTGGGTCATCGCGTAGATGATGTCGAAGCTCTTCAGCGCATCGATGGTGCGAATGATGACCGCGATCATCAGGAACGGCGCGATCATCGGCAGAGTGAGATAGCGGAATTGCTGCCAGGCATTGGCGCCGTCGATCTCGGCGCTTTCGAAGGGCTCGCGCGGCACCGAGGCCAGCCCGCCAAGCACGATCAGCATGACGAGCGGCGTCCACTGCCAGGTCTCGACCGCAACCAGCGACGGGATGACCGTGTTGGCGTTGAATATCCATTCCTGGGCCGGGATGCCGACCAGCGACAGCAGGTAGTTGAGCACGCCAAGCTGAGGATGGAACATCATTGTCCAAACCAGTGCGACGGCAACGGGTGTCGCCATCATCGGCATGACGAAGACGCCGCGCAGCAAGCCGCGCAGCGGAAACCTGGCATCGAAGATCAGGGCGGCCAGGGTGCCCAGCAGCATCGGCGCTGCAACCGAGAGGAAGGTGTAGGTCAACGTATGAACAAGGGATTCCCAGAAACGTGGGTCGCTGGCCAGGCGGAGATAGTTTTCCATCCCGGCAAAACTCCGCGACTGGCCGAGCGTCCAGCGATTGACGCTCATCCACAGGGTGAAAGCCCAGGGGAAAACGATGACGGCGCCGACGACGACGAGTGCGGGGACGACGAATGGCCAGTAGTTGGGAGCCAGCCGGATCGTCTGGCTCCCGTCGATAACCGGCATCGTCACCCCGGTCTGTTCTGGGGTGGTGGCCGACATCAGCCCTGCTCGCTCCTGTCGAGAACCGGCTGGAACTGTTCGGTGGCCTTCTTCAGCTCCGCGGCGGGATCGGCGCCGGCAATCATGTTGGTCAGCGCCACGCCATAGATGTCGCGGAATTCCGTGACCGGGATGATGACCGGCAGTGCCAGCCGACTGATATTGCCCGAGCCGACCACGGCATCAAGCCAGCTTGCCGGCATGGTGACGCCTTCACGCACCTTGGGATCCTCCAGCACGGATTTGCGGAACGGAACACCGGCGCCGGCCTGCAACAGCCGCGCGCCCATGGTTGGCGATACCGCCCACTGGCAGAACAGATAGGCAGCCTCCTTCTTCTCGCTGGCGGCGGTAACGCCAATCCCGTCGCCGAAGGTGCCCGAGGCATGCGCCTTGGGACCCTTGGGCATCACGCCGTAACCGACCTTGCCGACCACCCTCGATTTTTCCGGATTTTCCATCGGCGGGGCAAAACCCACGCCGTCGAGCCACATGCCGATCTTGCCCTGCAGGAAGGCCGACTGTGCTTCGGCCCAGTTGAACCCGGTAACGCCCGGAGGGGCGGACTTGGTCATTAATCTTTGATAGAGCGCGGCAGCCTCGATCGCCTCGGGAGCCTCGGTGCGCAGCTTGCCCTTGTCATCTAGCGGCGTCATGTCGTAGCCGAGCATCAGCGACGTCCACACCGGCGTGTTTGCGTTCTTGAGCCCGCGGGCGACGAAGCCGTATGTATTGGTCGAGTGGTCGGTCAGCGCTTCGGCGGCTGCCACAAGTTGCTCGAAGGTCTCTGGGTATTTGAGGGCCTTGGCCTCGAACAGCTCCTTGTTCCAATACAGGATCCAGTAGTCCACCGAGAACGGTAGCGAGCGCAGCACGCCCTGGCCGTCCTTGGCAAACAGCATGCCGGCTTCGGCGAAGTCGCTTTCGACCAGCGCCGGGTCGGTGAGCGACGGATCGGCGAGATAGCCGGCGATGTCGGCCAGCCAGCCACCCTTCTCGAACTGGCGCTTCTGCACGTGGTAGCTCAGATGCACGACGTCGAAGCTCGGCTTGCCCGAGCTCAACTCGATCACCGTCTTCTGGCGCTGCTGCTGCTCGGGCGTTGCCTCGGCATTGACCTTGATGCCGGTCAGTTCCTCGAACTCGGCGAGATATTTCAGGATGGTGTCGCTGCGCGGGCTTTTCACCAGATTGACGTCAAGCGTCGTCCCGGCAAAGCGTTTCCAGTCAACGCCTGCGGCAAAGCCGGGGCGAAGCCCCACAAGGCCGGCAGCGGTTAGCGCCGCGGTTCCGGCAAGGAGTTGCCTCCTGGTTGGGTTGAACAGATTGGACGACATTTCTTCCTCCCGGTTGCTGTCGTTGTGGATGCGCCGCAAACCGCGGCGCGGCTATATTTCCTCAGATCTGGAGCGCCAGCCGGCGCGCATTGTCGATATGCAGACTGATCGCTTCAACCGCTCTTTGCGGATTGCGGCTCTCCATGGCTTCGATGACCGCCAAATGTTCGCGCATCACCGGCACCACACGACCGTCGATGCGGAAACGCTCCTGGTGGATCAGCCGGATTTTCACCGAGTTGACCAGATAGGCCTTGGCGATAATCTCGTTGCCGAGCGCATTGATGAAGGTGTCGTGCATCGCCCAGTCGATGTTCTGGGCCTTGGCTTCCATTTCCGGCGTCGGTGCCTGCCCGAGAGCTTGGGCCAGCATCTCTTCATGTTCGCGCCGCATGCGGGCAAGTTCGGCATCAGAAGCGCTGGTCGTGAATAGCGCCACTGCCTCGCGTTCCATGAACAACCGAAACTGAAACGCCTCGCGGATCAGATTGATATCGATATGCGCGATCTGCATGCCGCGCTGCGGGATGGTGGTCAGCAGTCCCTCGGCCTCGAGACGCGGGACGATCTCGCGAATGGCACCCAGCGGCAGCCCGGTGAAAGCGACCAGTTCGCGCTGTGACACGAACTGCCCCGGCCGCAGATCGCGGGCCAGCAAATGCCGCGTGAAGCTGGCATAGGCCTTCTCCCGGAGAGTGATCGGTTCGCTGCCGTCTTCCACTTCAGCTCGCTTCCTTGTCGGTCAGCCCGGCCTTGTCGGTCAGGCTGCCTCTGTCGCAAACAGCCTGTCGAAGGCAGCGGCAAGCTGCCGCTGTCCCTGCGGATCGATCGGCTCCAGGGGCGGGCGGACCGCCAGCCAGCGCTCGTCGCCGGTCTTGCGCGCGACCATGACCTTCACCGCCGGCGTGACCGGGTATTTGAGCAATTCGAGCACGAAGTCTTCGACGCGTGGGTCGTCGCCCCCGTTTTCGACCATTGCCCGGATTTCGCCGGTAACAAAATTAGCCATGCCGGAAATCGCGCCCTGTCCGCCGCGGCGCACGCTTCTCGCGAGATGCCGTTCGTCGCCGATGAGGATCACCAGATCGCCGTGCGCCTCAAGCAGCGCCTCACTGTAGCTCCAGTCCCCGCCGGAATCCTTCACCCCGGCCACCACAGCGGGAAAGGCGGCGCGCAGCCGGCCGATCAGCCCAAGCGGGAGCGGCACCATGGTGACTGAGGGGATGTTATAGAGCAGCACGTCGCGCGCCAGCGGACCGAGTGCGGCGAAGACGGCGGAAAACCATCCGAACAGCCCGTCCTCGCCGACATTCTTGAAGTAGCTCGGCGGAGCGAGCAGAATGTTGCGAACGCCGCGCTGCAAAGCGTGCCGGGCCTGATCGGCGGCATCTTCGGCTGCATCGACCAGCACTGCGGCGACGAGCTGATGTGGCGGAATACCGGCCGCCAGCATGGCCTCGGTGACGATCCGTCGCTCGTCGGTGCCGACCGAGGCTCCTTCGCCGGTGGTGCCGAACAGCGTCGCGCTGCTGCAGCCGGCGCCAAGGCAGGCTCGGGCATGCGCGATCATCGGCGCGAGCGCTATCTGCCCCGACGGGTCGAAGGGTGTGGTCAGGGCAACCGAAAGACCAAAGCGGGAAGCCAATACGATCTCCGTTGAAATCAATGTGGATGTAGCGTTAGCACGCTAACATGTCAGGTGTAAACGGGTGATGTTGCCAACTCGGCATCGCCGAACGGCGCTGCCGCGGCAGCGCCATCGCCGATCATTTTCCTCCGCTCGAACATCACATATGCAGCTGTCCCCGAGCCTCTGCGGGATTGGCTGCACGAGGCAGCCTAAGCTCGATCAAGTGGCGACGAGGTGGCCGTCGCCAACATCTTCGAGCTTGAGTTTCCGGGGCTCGTCACCGATGCGCCGCACAGCGCTTGGAATTTCGCTGTCCAAACGGGCGAACCGGGCGCGGCGCCGGCCTGGATCGGGAACCGGAACGGCTTCGATCAGCCGCTTTGTGTAAGGATGGCGCGGGTTGGAGAAGATCTGGTCGCGGGTGCCCATCTCGACGATCTGCCCCAGATACATTACCGCCACGCGATCGGAGATGTTCTCGACCACCGCCATGTCGTGCGAGATGAAGAGATATGCGACGCCGAATTCGCGCTGCAGCTCCTTCAGCAATCTTAACACGCGCGCCTGCACCGACACGTCGAGAGCAGAGACGCTTTCGTCGGCAATGATCAGCTTTGGTCGCAGCGCCAGCGCCCGCGCAATGCAGATTCGCTGGCGCTGCCCGCCGGAGAATTCGTGGGGATAGCGCTCCATCTGGTCAGCCGAGAGGCCGACACGTTCGAACAGGGCGGCGATCTGGGCATGCCGTTGCTCTCTGTCGCCGAGGCCGTGGATCAGCAGAGGCTCGGCGACGAGGTCGCCTACCCGCATGCGCGGGTCGAGGGACGCGAAGGGATCCTGAAAGATCATCTGCACATTGCGGCGGATAGCCTTGCGCTCCTTGCGGCTGAGCGCCGACAGGTCGTGGCCGCCGATTGAAATGCTGCCGGTGAAGGGCACCAGTCCGGCGATCGCCTTGGCCGTCGTCGACTTGCCGCAGCCCGATTCGCCGACCAGCGACAGGGTTTCGTGCGGCGCGATCGAGAAACTGACGCCTTCGACCGCGTGCACCTTGCGGTCAACGCGGCCGAAGAAGCCGCCGTGCAGGTCGAAGCGGACGTGAAGATCGCTGACAGATACAAGCTCGGCCGGCATGTTGGCGGCGTCTTGTCGTTCTTCGACGGTCCGTCCGCCGCCAATGCGCGGCACGGCGGCCAGAAGCTCGCGTGTATAGTCGGCCTGCGGGCGATTGAAGATGTCAGCCGCCCTGCCCTGCTCGACCATCCGGCCGTCGCGCATGATGATGACGCGGTCCGCCATCTCGGCGACGACGCCCATGTCGTGCGTGATCAGGATAACACTGGTGCCGTGCTCGCGCTGCAGGTCGCGCAGCAGCTCCAGCACCTCGCCCTGAACCGTAACATCGAGGGCGGTCGTCGGCTCATCGGCGATCAGCACGTCCGGGTTCAGGGCCAGAGCCATGGCAATCATCACGCGCTGGCGCATGCCGCCTGAGAGTTCGTGCGGATAGTGCTCGAGCCGCCGTTCGGCATCCGGAATTCGGACTGCCTTCAGCGCCTCGAGCGCCCTCAGCCGCGAGTTGGAGCGCGACATCGAGGTGTGTGCCTCGATCGCCTCCGTGAGCTGACGGCCGACGGACAGAACCGGATTGAGCGATGTCATCGGTTCCTGAAAGATCATGGCAATACGGTTGCCGCGGATGCGGCGCATGCCGCTCTCGCTGAGAGCGGCGAGATCCTGATCGCCGAGCCGGATGGAGCCTGATCCGATGCGTGCCGCCGGCTGCGGCAGCAAGCCCATGATGGCCAGCGCCGTCATCGACTTGCCGGAACCGGACTCGCCGGCGATGCAAAGCGTTTCGCCGCGCATCAGGCCGAATGTCAGGTCGGAAACGACGTCGCGCTCGCCCTCCTCGCCGCGCACGGCGACGCTCAGACCTGAGACGCTGAGTACCGGCCTGACAGAGCCACTCTCCGCGGCGGCCTGCCCGGATCGTTTGATGTCCTCCACCTTCATTCAAAGACGCAGCGGGGGAAGTAGAACGAAACCACCCAGTTGGGCATGTCGACGATCTCGCTGATGCGCAGGTCACCGCAAACCGAGACGAGCATATAGGCATCTACCGGATCCATGCGGTAGCGGCCGGAGAGCAGGTCGATCATCTGGGAAACGGCGCTCCTGGCGCCGTCCATCAGATCCGGCCCGATACCGGTTGTCACCTCGTAGCCCTTGGCGTCGAGATGCCGCGACACCGGACCGGGCGTTGTGAAACGCGGCGTCCGCAGCCGGGCATCCTTGACCAGATCGAGCGTCAGCACGGCGTTCATGGGGCTCTCGATCGCCGTGCCGCAGACCTCGCCGTCACCCTGCGCGGCGTGCGTGTCGCCGACCGAGAACAACGCTCCCGCGACCTCCACAGGGAGGTAGAGAACCGTGCCGGCGGCGAGATCACGGATGTCCAGATTGCCGCCCACGCGCCGCGGCGGGACCACCGAATGCAGACCCGGCTCAGCCGGGGCATTGCCGATGGTGCCGGCGAAGGGCTTGAGCGGCACCCGGCCGCTCTTGCCGAACAGCGCCGGTTCGAGCGAGGCGGCGTCGTACTTCCAGATATTCAGTGCCGGTTGGGAGAAGTCATCCGCCAGCAGACCGAATCCCGGGATATTCGCCGTCCAGCCGAAGCCGGACGGCTTGAACGCCTCGATGGTGATTTTCAGGGCATCGCCCGGCTCTGCCCCTTCGACATAGATTGGCCCAGTGACCGGGTTCACCTTGGCAAAATCGAGCAAAGCAACGTCGTCGACGGTGCTCTCCATCGTCAGCTGCCCGCCGGACGAGTCCAGGCACTGGAACTCGATCGTCGCCCCTGGCGCCACCCGTTCGGCCGGGACAAAGGAATTGTCCCAGCCGAAATGATGGTGGCGCCCGTGGATGGTGTAGTCGCAGTTATTGCACATCGGTCACATACACATTGTCGTAGTTGATCGGGATGTGGACCGGGTCGACATAGAGGTTGTCGGCACCACCCATGCGGGTTGATTTCATGGTGAAACGCTGCTCGTTGAAGACCGGTGCCCAAGGCGCGTCTTCCATGATCTTGCCGTAGATCTCGCTCCACATCTTGGCGCGTTCGCCAGCCTTGGCCGGGTCAACGATGGAGTCGGCTTCGGCAGCCTTGGCGTCGAGCTCCTTGTTGCAATACCACGACCAGTTCCAGCCGCCCGGGACGGCACCAGCGCAGCCGAGGATCGGGCCGTAGAAGTTCGACGGATCGGGGAAGTCGGCGATCCAGGCCATGCCGCCGGACCAGATCATCGGCGCACCGGCCTTGTCACCGCCGGCGGCGATGACGTTGGCCTGCGCGAGCGACTGGATGCTGGCCTTGATGCCGACCGCCGCCAGATCCTGCTGAATGGCCTGCGCGATGCGCGGGTTGGGATCGGTGTTCATGGCAAACAGCTGCGTGTCAAATCCGTCGGGATGCCCGGCCTCGGCAAGCAAGGCCTTGGCCTTGGCCACGTCATAGGGATAGCCCTTGAATGCCTTGTCATAGCCAGGCATCGACGGCGGCAACGGCTGATTGGCCGGCACCGCACGGTTGTTGATCAGCTGGACGATGCGGTCCTTGTTGATAGCCATGTTGACCGCCTGCCGCACCTTCACGTTGTCGAAGGGCGCCATGGTGGTATTCATGGTGATATAGCCGGTGTGCAACTGGCCGCCCTCGACGACACGGGCCTTCTGCTCGGGATCGGCCATCACCTCCTGGAATTTCGCCGGCGGAATGCCGTCGCCGGGAACGTCGATCTCGCCTTTCTGGAGCCGCAGCAGCGCCACGATCGGCTCCTGGCCGATCTCAAAGGTGATCTTGTCGAGATGCGGCAGACCCTTGTGCCAGTAATCCGGGTTGCGCTCGAAGACCACGCGCTGGCCGAGCGTCCATTCGGCGAGCTTGAAGGCGCCGGTTCCGACCGGATGTTTGCCGAAGTCTGCGCCGTATTTTTCGACTTCTTCCTTCGGCACCACATGCGAGAAGTTGATCGCCATGACATGCAGGAAGGTGGCGTCGGGCCGGGTCAGCTCGAACTTGATCGTGTAGGGATCGACGACGGTTATGCCCGCCAGGCTCTCCGCCTTGCCGGCAGCGACGTTGTCATAGCCTTTGATCGAGCGGAAGAAACCGGCACCCGGGCTCTGTGTCTTTGGATTGGTGACCCGGTCGAGCGAATATTTCACGTCGTCGGCGGTCATCTCGCGGCCATTGTGGAACTTCACTCCGTGGCGCAGCTTGAAGGTGAAGGTCTTGCCGTCGGGCGCAATCTCGTAGCTCTCGGCAAGGTCGGGCCGCAGGTTGGTGGTGCCCGGCTCGTAGTCCATCAGCCCGTCGAACAGGCTCTTGATCATCGACCAGTTCTGCCAGTCATAGCCGATGGCCGGATCGAGCGTGGCGACGTCGTCCTTGTAGGTGATGGTGATCGCGCCGCCCTGCTTGGCATTCGGATCGACGGCGTCTTCGGCACGTACGCTTGTCATGCCAAGCACCAGCGCAAGCGCCGATGCCGCCACGGTCGATATTAGATATTTTCTCATGTCATGTTCCCTTTCTCTGGTTTTCTTGGTTTTCATCTGAGCTTGATGCGTGGATCGATGAACGGTGCGACAGTGTCGGCCAGGAGATTGCCGAGCACGATGGCAAAGGCCGAAACCAGGGTGACCCCCATGATGATCGGAATGTCGATGCGCTGAATGGCCTGCCAGGCTAGCTGGCCGATGCCTGGCCAGCCGAACACGCTTTCGACAACCACGATGCCGCCCATGAAGATGCCGATATCGATGCCGATCATGGCGATGACCGGCAGGATGGCGTTGGGCAGCGCGTGCCGGAGGATAATGGCGCTGCGTGCAAGACCCTTGGCACGCGCGGTACGCACGTAGTCCTGGCGCAGCACGTCGATCATCGACGAGCGCATCATGCGGGCGTACCAGCCGGCGCCGAGAATTCCCATGGTCAGCGACGGCAGCACCAGATGACGCCAGGTGCCGTAACCGCCGATCGGGAACCAGCCGAGCCGCACCGCGAACACATAAAGCAGCATCAGGCCGACGACGAATTGCGGCGCCGAGACGCCAACGAAGGAGGCGACCATCAGCGACTGGTCGGTGGCGGTGCCACGCTTGACGGCGGCGATGAGGCCCATCGTCAGCCCGATCACGACTTCGCAGGCAATGGCGCCGACCATCAGCAGCAGGCTTGCCGGCAGCCGCGAGACGATAAGCTCCGTGACCTCCGAGCGCTGAATGTAGGAGCGCCCCAGATCGCCGCTGAGAAGGCTGGTCAGATAGTGCCAATACTGGACGACGAAGGGCTGGTCGAGGCCGAGCTGCCGGCGGATGTTTTCGACCGTCTCGGGTGTGGCGCTGCGGCCGGCGATCTGGCGGACGGGATCGGCGGGCAGCAGGTAGAGCAGCGCAAAGGTGATCAGAGAGACGCCGAGCAAGATGAGCACCGACTGGACAACGCGGCGGCCGAGATAGGCGATCATGCCCGCCCCCTTTGCGTCGGATCGAGGATGTCGCGCAGTGCGTCACCGATCAGGTTGAAGGCCAGCGCCAGTGCCAGGATCGCCGCACCGGGAAAGAAGACCAGCCAGGGCGCGGCCTGGAAATAGGTCTGGTTCTCGAAGATGATGTTGCCCCATGACGCGGTCGGCGGTTGCACGCCGATGCCGAGATAGCTGAGCGTCGCTTCGAGCAGCACCGTGGTCGAAATACCGAGCGTGCCCCAGACGATGATCGTCGGCAAAAGATGTGGCAGGATATGGCGGAACAGGATGCGTGGAGCGCTAGCGCCGATGGTGCGCTCGGCATCGATGAACTCGCGTTCGGAGAGCGAACTTGTCTCGGTGTAGATGACGCGGGCGGTCTGCACCCAGTTCACCAATGCGATCACCATGGCGACGATCCACAGGCTCGGCTGGAGCACCGCCGCCAGGCAGATGGCGAGCAGCAGCGCCGGGAAAGCCATCATCAAATCGGTGAAGCGCATAAGCGCGCTGCCGATCCAGCCGCGGAAATAGCCGGCGGTGATGCCGACCAGCGTGCCGATCAGAAGCGCCACGCCATTGGCGACGATGCCGATGATCAGCGACGTGCGCGCGCCGAATAGGAGACGGGTCAGCAGGTCGCGGCCAAGCAGGTCGGTGCCCAGCCAGAACTGGGCTCCCGGCGGCAGTGGCGCGCCTTCAAGCGTGAGCCCGTCGAACATCTGCTCGTTTGGATCGTAGCCTGTCAGCCACGGTGCAAGAATGGCGCCGGCCAAGACAACGGCAATAATCCCGAGGCCGAGCAAAGCGAGAGGCCGTTTTAGCAGACGTCGCCAGACGCCGGCGCGAGGCTTGGCTGGCATACGCCCGGCGGCCGAAAGCTCAGGCGCGATCGGATTGGTCATCGTCGCCTTCTTCTTGTGTCATCGCCACGATCCTGCGCGCGGCTTCCTCGACACTGATTTGCCAGCTCATCGCCAGCGAGCGGAGCTGCGCATAGGCACGGCCGTCCTCGGCGCCCTTCGACAAGACCTCTACCGCGCGTACGATGGTCTGGCGCTCCGCGACCCGCTGACGAAGCGAGGCAATCTCGCTGGCCAGAAGCTTGCGCGCCTCGAAACTCTGCCTTGCGATTAAAAGTGCGCTATAGACGCCGGCATTGCCGACCGGTTTCAGCAACTGCGCATCGGCCTTGTGCGACAATGCCCATTCGACGCGCCCCGGCGCCTCGGAGCCGATCAGTGCTATCAGCGGCATCGGCGCCTCGCCCGGCTTCCACGGAAATTGCTCGTCAAAGCCGAGATCGACGTCGAAGAAGACGAAGTCCGCCGCCAAGGCTTCGGCCGGCAGTTCCGGCCAGAAGCCAATCGCCTCAAGGCCGATGGCCGACAATTGCCTTGTGATCGCCTGCACGGTCGGATGTGGACGATGCAGGACAAAAGCCCTGGCGCCTCCAAGGTTCGGGATACGCGCCATCTTGCTCACGACACCACCCGCAGGCGTGGCCGCCCGAACGTCTCCGTCCGGTCATAGCGGGAAAGGTAGGGATCGGGTGCCACGCCCTTCGTCAGTGTGACCGTTTTGAACGATGTTCCATCGATACGTCCGATTAGCACCGGCAAGGTAGCATGCTGGGTTTGCTGGTCGATGGCGATGTCGCCCAGCGGCGTTCGAAATGATGTTTCGGAAAAGACCTTGGGAAGGTCCGTCCATTGTGCACCGGGGTTAAGGGTGAGGATCTCGGCGAGCATGCGCACCGAGGCATAAGCCGCCGCCTCGAAGGATGAGGCCGGCATGACGGAAGGCACTGGAACCGCACCGCGATCCGCCCCCGAGATGTCGTGAAAATAGGGCCCAACGGAAAGGTGGCCATCGCCTGCCCCGTTGAGCGCCGGCAATTCGCATTCCGTGAGATTGCAGGACAGGATCGGGCAACGCTCCGGCCTGAAATGCGGGTCGCGCCGGCCAAGCTCCGCATAGGCAGCGATGAAGGCATAAGAAGAAGGGCCGATGAGATTGTTCAGAATGAAATCAGGTCTCGTCGCCTGTATCTCCGCGATCAGCCGCGCAACATCGACCTCGCCGAGCGGCAGATAGCGTTCGCCCAGCACCTTGCCGCCAGCGTCCGCAATCAGGTCGCGCGCCACGCGGTTGGTCTCCCAGCCCCAGATGTAGTTGGAACCGAGCAGGAAGCCATCGGCGCCGAAACGAGGCACGACATAGGCGAGCAGCGGTACGAGATGCTGATTGGGGCAGGCGTGTGTGTAGACGACATGCTCGTTGGCTTCGAAGCCCTCGTACGGGCAGGCGTACCACAGCGTGCCGCCTGCCCTTTCCAGGATTGGAATGACCTCCTTGCGGCTCCACGAGGTGACGCAGCCAATGATGTGACGCGCGCCGCTGTTGGCGAGAATGTCCGCGCAGCCGCTTGCATAGCGATCGATGTTGCCCTGCGGGTCGCGCTCGATCGGGATGAATTCGAATGGGATAGCGAGATCGCCGTTGACGTCGGCGATGGCGTTCATCGCACCCGCACGGCAGGATTCGGACACCAGCCGGTAGTTGCCGGACCGCGAATAGAGAATGCCGATGTCGATATGCCGTTTCAAGCAATGCCTCAAAAATGACAATGCCCCGCAGCCACCGCCGCAGGGCGAGGCATACGAGGCATTCTTGCCGCCCGGCGGTCGGAGCCGGTATTTGTCCTCACCGTATTACGCCCGCGCTCCCAGTCAAGAGCCGCCACGCGAAACTTTGGCCAGCCGAAACGGTTCGGCGCGCAGCACGCAACTCATGCCGCTGGTTGTGCAGAGTCCGCCAGGAACCAAAATTGCTGATGTCCAGGTATGGGGCCGGACAAACCCGGTTCGCTACCATTCAAAGCAACGACTTTAATATCGGTTTACCTGAATCTGCTAGCAGCAATGACGCCGGTTTTCGTCGGTCAAGCAAAGGGTTCCACCTTGCCGCAGCAATTCAGCACTCCGTTCGGTCACCGGGGCGATGCCAACTGGCCGAGGTTGCACGGCTTCATGGGCGTCGAGTTGGAACGCGCGCCCGATGTTCTCGTGCCTCGCGTCGCCTTGGCCCGGAAGCTCGGTGGATGGGACTTTGGTGGCGGGAGCCGGGCTTGAGCGTCATTCGCGCCTTGCAAGGCGCCGACCTCCCGGCAGTTGCGAACATGTTTCAGCGCGTGCTGTTGAAGGAGAGGACCGAAGCGCCGGCCTCTCTCGTGGAATACATGCAACGGTTTTATCTGGATGCGCCCGGTTGCGCAGACAACCTCCGGTCGCTTGTCCATGTCAACGACGCCGGTCGCGTCTCCGGATTTGTCGGCGTCCACGTCCTGCCGATGACGTTCAACGGCCGACAACTACGCGCGGCCATCTGTAGCTCGCTCATGGTCGAGGACCATGAGCACGACCCGCTGGCCGGCGCCCGCTTGCTGAAAGCTTACCTGGATGGTCCGCAGGACATCTCCTTCAGCGAGACGGCCAACGATATTTCCGTGAAATTGTGGACCCGGCTGCGCGGCGTGGTCCTGCCGCAATACAGCCTTGACTGGGTCCGTGTGATGCGCCCCGCGGCCTTCATGCTCAGCCTTTCCGCCAATCGCATGGCGCTTGCGCGAATGCTCAATCCGCTGGCGCGTGCAGTCGACCGATTTTACTGCAGAAGGATGACGTCCAGCGAACGACGTTGGTCGGGTGTGGCGGTGGACGGGGCAGGCCACGGAGCATTTCGTACATCCGAAATCGACAGCCATGCATTTGCCAGGCTCATCGAACCGTTTACCGCTCAATTCGCCCTGCGGCCTGACTGGACGGAAGATCAACTCGACCACATCCTGACAGATGCGGCACAAAAGCCGGATCTGGGGGAGCTTGTCTACGTTTGTGTGACGTCGCCAGTCGGCACCAATGTCGGCGCTTTCGCCTACTACGCACGGAAGTATGAAATTGGTCGCGTGCTGCAGATCTTCGCCCTCCCCGGCCAGGCGGGCCCGGTGATTGACTGCCTGATCGATCACGCCGCCACGCGCGGCGTCAGCGGCCTGCGCGGACGTATTCAACCTGCACTTCTGGAGGCGATGCTTGGACGACGCATTGCTTTCCTGACCGTTGCCTCAACGGTGGTACATTCACGCGATCCAGAGCTTTTGGACGCGATGAAGAACTCGCAAGTCTTCCTGAACGGCCTTGCGGGCGAGCAGTGGAGCCGGCTTATCGGGAGCCGCTTCAGCTAGAGCGGGATGCGTTCAAGTTGAAGCGGGCATCCCGCTCTAACTATTTATTTTAGGCGCGTTTCCACTTGGCTGCAGAGTGCTTGGGTCAAAACCCAATCACTCTGAACGACCGAGTTCGACCCTTTGCCGTCATCCAGTTGGGAGCGTCGCATGACGCTCCGTGACCCAATCACGACGCTCACTCCGGTCAGTGGTAACGTCCGGATTTGGCGCGCGATTCCGACCTCAGCGAACGAAGTTATGACACGCCATTCCAGTGTATGCTTGCTTCGCCAAATTGGGTGTGCGCTGCAATAGCAGCCCGAGACAGTCGCGCTTGCCGAAGGGGCTGTCGGCTTTGACGGGATTGGCGTAAGCTACAGTTAAGGGGGTGCACACATGCACCGCATCATCGCCATACTGATCTTGGTTCTCGCGGCCGTGTTCAGCTCCGCACGGGCGGAGGTGCTGATCGGCGTCTCGGCTGCGATGACGGGACGGCTCGCCTGGATCGGCGAGCAGGGACAGCGCGGCGCGGAGATGGCAGTGGCCGACGTCAACACGGCGGGCGGCGTGCTCGGCCAGAAGGTGAGGCTCATCTCGGTCGACGACTTCTGCGATCCCGAGCAAGCTGTGGCGGCCGCCAAGAAGCTGGTGGCTGACGGGGTCGTGCTCGTCGTCGGGCATTATTGCTCCGGGGCCTCGATCCCCGCATCAAAAGTGTACGAGGAGGCGGGCGTCGTTGAGATATCCCCAGGCTCGACCAATCCGCAGCTGACCGAACAGGGCCGTGCCAATGTCTTTCGCACCATTGGCCGCGACGACGCGCAAGGTTTCATCGCTGGCAACTACCTTGCCGATCGCTGGGGCAACAAGAAGATTGCGATCCTCCACGACAACTCGACCTATGGGAAGGGTCTCGCCGACGAGACCAGGAAGCAGCTGCACAAGCGGGGCGTGACTGAGGCCGTTTACGACGCATACATTCCCGGGAAGGACGACTATTCGGCCGAGGTCGCTACGTTGCGGACCGCCGGCGTCTCCGCCTTATATGTGGGTGGGTATCATGCCGAGGTTGCGCTGATTGCTCGCGCTGCACACGACAGTGGCTACACGGTTCAGCTCATATCCGGAGATGCTTTGGCGACCGAGGAATTTGCCCTGATCGCCGGCCCCGCGGCGGAGGGGACCCTCTTCACGTTCCCGGCGGACGCGAGGCGAAGCCCCGAAGCGGCCGCGGTCGTTGAGCAGTTCCGTGCGGAGAATTTCGAACCCGCGGGCTACACGCTGTTGAGCTACTGCGCGGTCCAGGTTTGGGCCCAGGCGGTCTCGAAGGCAGGTTCGCTGGAGCCGAAGGCCGTCATTGCGGCACTGCACGAACAGGAATTCGACACCGTGATCGGCCGGGTCGATTTCGACGACAAGGGCGACCTCACGAAGCAGAGCTGGGTTTGGTACGTCTGGCGCGGCGGAGAGTACGTGCCGGTTGAATAGGGTTCGCTGATCGCCGGCGTGCCGGCTGAGATGTCTAGTCTGATGCAGACCAGTGTGGCCGGACTGTTCCGACTCGCCGAGATGCTTGAACGCCTCGGCATACGTGGCCGGCTGTTGCTCGCCTTTTTCGGGATCAGCGCCCTTGCGGTGCTGGCAACGGCTGCGGCGCTTTATGCCTTCCTCCAGGTTGGCGACGTCGTGGACCGAATTACCACGGATCGAGTGCCGTCGGCGCTCGCCTCCCTCCAGCTGTCGCGCCAGGCCGAACGGGTCGCTGCTGCCGCGCCATCGGTGCTGGCAGCGACAAGCAGGGCTCAGCACAGCGAGGTCTCGGCTGCCGTCGCGCTCGAGATGTCCCGCCTCGAGGCCCTGCGCACGGACCTCCGGGATGCCACGTTGGGCACAGTGCCTTTGGCCGAGATTGAGGAAGCCGCGATTGTTCTGAGGCGCAACCTGAAGGAGCTCGACTCTCTTGTTGTCGCCCGGCTCGACGTGGTCGCCCGCAAGGAGGAGCTCCTGAACCGCCTCGCCGCGACGACAACCGGAAGCCAGCGCCTTGTCGCCACCGGCATCCTAGTGATGGATTCCAGGCTGCCGCAATGGCGGGCGGTCGCGGCCGACACGTCGCTGTCGCCCGATCGACGCGCAGCGGCGATGGCCGACCTGGTCCAGGCGATTGCGGCCTACATCCCCCAGCAGAAGGCGCAGCTGGAGATCTCGGCAGTCAACGACGCGCTGGTGAAGGTCGCGAACGCGCCGACGCCGGGCGACCTGGCGTTGATCCTTTTTCCGCTACGCCGTTCGCTCACTGCTCTTGAAAAGGTCTCCACGGAGATCGACGAAAAGCTGCGGACCCGCTTTCGGCAGCGTGTCGATGAGTTCAAGGGCTTGACCGACGGCGAGGACAGCATCCCCAAGGCGCGGGAGGACGAGTTTGCTGTCCTGGCACAGGGCGAAAGGCTTCTGGCCGAGAACAATCGACTGTCGCGCAATCTCACCGCTGGCGTCGATCGCCTGGTCGCCACGGCAGACCAGGAGATCGCTGCGTCCGGTCGCGAAGCCGCGCTCGTCCAGCGCTACGGCACCGCGGTTGTGCTCGGCTCCGCCTTCCTCAGCCTCCTGAGTTCGGTTCTGGTTGTCTGGCTCTATGTCGACCGCAGCCTCCTCGCCCGACTGGGGGCCGTGAGCCAGGGCATGCTCGCGATTGCGGGGGGCAACCTTCGTGCGCCGCTGCCAGCCGCGGGCAGCGACGAAATCGGGCGCATGGCCGAAGCGCTGAGACTTTTCCGGGATACTGCCGTCGAGGTCGAGGAAAAGAACCTGCGCGACGTTGCGGAAGCTCGTCAGCGGCTCATCGATGCCATCGAAAGCATCTCCGAAGGATTCGCTCTGTACGACGGGGAGGACCGGCTCGTCCTCAGCAACAGCCGCTACCGCGAATTGCTCTACGCCGGTCTGGAGACCGAACTGACGCCCGGCACGATATTCGAGCAAATCATTCGCCGATCCGCTGAGCGCGGCTACATCAGGGACGCCGAGGGGCGGGTCGAGGAGTGGGTCGCCGAGCGCCTCTCGCGGCACCGCAACCCTGGCGAACCTTGGGTGCAGCGGCGAGGCGACGGGCGATGGGTCATGATCAGCGAGCGGCGGATCAGCGCCGGCGGCACGGTCGCCGTCTATTCGGATATCACTGAGCTGAAGCAAAGGGAGGAGAACCTCGCCGAGAAATCCGTGGTTCTGGAGGCGCTTTCCAGCAAGCTGGCGAAGTATCTGGCGCCCCAAGTGTATCGCTCGATATTCACCGGCCGCCAGGAGGTCAGGATCGCCAGCCAGCGGAAGAAACTGACAATATGCTTCTCCGATATCGCGGGCTTTACCGAGACCACTGACAAAATGGAATCCGAGGATCTCACCCAACTCCTCAATCACTATCTGACGGAAATGTCGAAAATTGCTTCGGATCACGGCGCTACGATCGACAAATATGTCGGCGACGCGATCCTGATGTTTTTCGGCGATCCCGAGACTCGCGGCGTCAAGGAGGACGCGCTGGCTTGCGCGCAGATGGCACTTGCAATGCAAAAGCGGATTAGCGAGCTTGCCGAAGTCTGGCGGGACATGGGGATCGAAACACCGCTGCGCTGTCGCATCGGCATCCATACCGACTACTGCACCGTCGGTAACTTCGGCAGCGAGGACCGGATGGACTACACGATAATCGGCGGCGCCGTGAATCTCGCCTCGCGCCTGGAGCAGGAGGCGCCGCCGGGGACAATCCTCATTTCCTACGAGACGTTTGCGCAAGTGAAGGACGCAATCGACTGTGAAGAACTGGGGCAAGTCCAGGTCAAGGGGATCGCCTATCCCGTCGCCACCTACCGCGTCATCGATCTGAAGGCCAATTTGGCGGCCGCTCGTCGTGCTGTTCGGACCGAGCTGCCGCACTTCAGGTTGGAACTTGAACCGGAGCTGATGTCCCCTGACGAGCGTGGCGATGCCGCCAATGCACTTCGAGACGCGCTGGATCGGCTTCGTCACAAGCCTGGGTAGTAGGGCTTGGTCCACAACGACCCCTCCCAATGGACACAAGGAGTGGGATGTGGGACGCCGCTCATTGGCGCTGTCGATGCGAAGGCCGCAGAACGGTCGCGGTCAGTCTTCGAACTCGGGCGGAACGTCGGCATCGGAGCCGAGACTTAACATTCACGGCATCACTGGCATGGGTCCGGATATGGCGCAACGTGCTCGTTCTCGCAGATGAGACGAACGGCAACTTCCCGCCCATCTCGGCCATGACGGCGGCCTGGGACGTGGCCGGTCTCGAAGCAGGTCAGGTACCGAGTTCTTCGACTTCCTCGACGAGTTGCGGACGCATGTGCAGATAACGCGTCGCCTTGCGTTTGGCGATGATATCGGCCCAGACGTGTTCCACTTGTGAGGCGGCCAACCCCGCCGCCTGCCCCACCACCTCAGCCGCCACGCCGTTGTTGAGACCGTAAAGGCAAAGATCCATACGGTCATAGGGAAGCGAGAAGTAGAACTCCTCCTGGGTCTGCGCCAGCGAGTAGGTATCGGTGGTCGGAGGCCGGTTGCGGATTTCTTCCGGAATACCGAGATGGGCCGCAAGCGCATAGACCTGTGTTTTATAGAGGTGGGCAATCGGCTTGACGTCCGCGGCGCCGTCACCGTTCTTCACGAAGAAACCCTGATCGTATTCCAGCCGGTTCGGGGTTCCAAGAACGGCGAAGTTCAGGCGATCCGCATGATAGTATTCAATCTGCTTGCGGGTGCGCTGCTTCATATTGGTAGCGGCGACGACGCCGAGATAGACAGGCAGCGGCATTCTCCGTTTCGTCTGCTTGCCCTCCGGGTCTTGCACCACCAGGGACGAGATATTGTAGCCCCCGCCCTCAAGGGCGTTCGCGATCACGATCTTCGAAGCCCAGCCTTCGCCGTATTCCGGGACCAATTCGCGGATGAAGGCGTCGCGACGCCTGTAGCAGCCCATTGCGCGCAGGATCGGCCCGATATCCTCCGTCACAGCCTCGACACCGAAAGTTTCGGCGACGAGGCGGCCGAGCCGCAGACTTTCAGGATCGGAATCGCTTTCCGGCATGAACAGGCAAAGCACATTCTTGGGGCCAACGGCTCGTACCGCCAACGCGACCGACACGCTCGAATCGATCCCGCCCGAAAGACCGAGCACAAGGCCCCGCTTGCGAAGCCCGCGCAACTGCTGGCGCAAGGCCGTTACGATACGGTCCGTTTCGGTGATCAGGTCGATTGCCAGAGCCTGCGCCAGAAAGGTCCGCGCATCCTCGGTCGGGCGAACATTCATTGCGCGGCCTCCATGGTTTCTGCCGCAAGCCGACGGCTGACCTTGCCGGTATCGGTCTTCGGCAGCTCGCGGCGGAACTCGACGACCTTGGGGACCATGAAGTCCTCAAGGTGGCGTGCACAGTGACGTATGATATCCTTTTCGGTAAGCGCCGGGTCGGACCGTACTATAACTGCGCCGATCGCATGCCCGAGCACGGGATCCGGCACACCGACAACCACCGCTTCCGCGATGCCCGGATGAGCGTGAAGCACGGCTTCCACTTCCTTGGGCGCCACCTTCTCTCCCCGCGACTTTATGATGTCGTCCTTGCGGCCGACGAAATAAAGAAAGCCTTCCTCATCGGCCCTGAAAAGATCGCCGGTGTAGAGAACCTTCTCCCAAGGGTTCGGACCCCGGCGCAGGGCTCGTGCCGTCGCAGCTTCGTTTCGCCAATAACCCTGCATGACGTGCGGCCCGCGAATGACCAGCTCACCCGCTACGCCCGGCGGCACCCGTTGCCCCTCGTCGTCGACGACAAAGGCTTCGGTGTTCGGAATGGCTATTCCGACCGAGCCCGGCCGGCGGTCGAGCTCCTCGGGCGGCAGATAGGTGCAGCGCTTGCATTCCGTCAGGCCATACATCGAATAGAGCCTGACACCGGGGAAAAGGAACCGAAGGCGTTCGATGTGAGGCGGCGGCAAGGCAGCCGCCGTGTTGGAAATATAGCGAAGGCTGGGCAGGAAGCCCGGCGCCAGGTCCCTCAACTGCAGGATCATCGCTGCCATCGTGGGCACGAGCGGAAGCCCGGTGACGCCTTCCTGGCGGATGCGTTCAAAGACCGCCTGGGGAAAAGCGAAGGACTTCTCGAGCACGAGCGTGGCGCCGAGCCTGACGGCCATCAGCAATTGATAGAGGCCGTAGTCGAAAGCGAGGGGCAGAACATTCAAGATGATGTCGTCGGGCGAGTTGCGCAGGTAGTTGGTGATGGAGTCGGCCGCCGCGTCGCAATTGCGGTGCGTCATCATCACACCCTTGGGCCGGCCGGTCGAGCCCGAGGTGTAGATCAACATCGCAAGATCGACGTCAACGCCGCGATGGTCAATCTCCCTGACTTGGACCGTCAAGCACTCCGCCAGGGATGTGGCCCCTGCCGGGCATTGGCTATCGGCAGCAACGGTGGAAGCCACGAAGATGCCGGTCTTGCCGGAGGACGTCTCGCCGGAGGATCCGGACGCCTCGGCGACCACGGGCATCAGTCTTGCTTGCGTGAGGATCGCGGCGGCATCGCAATCGGCGATGATGTAGGCTAGCTTTTCGGCCTTGGTGGATGCGTTGATCGGACTGAAAGTCGCGCCTGCTTTAAGAACTGCGAAAATCGAAACCGCAGCCTCCCAGCAATTGTCCATGAAGATCAGCACCCGGTCGTCGCGCCTGACGCCATTCAAAAAAAGGGCGGCGGCCAAGCGGCTCGAGAGATCGTCCAGCTCTTTGTAGCACAGCCTTTTGTGCTCGGTGATCAATGCCGTTTTGGCTGGATGGGCAGCGGCCTTCGCCGTCAGAAAATGTTCGATCCGCACGGACGCTCCTCACCGATGGCGCCTATGCTGCCAGCGCTTCTGCTTTTGCCTTGACGAAGGCTGAGATACGGTCAATCGAATCCAGATTGGCCGGTACGATGTCGGCATCGACCATCGCTATGCCAAAATCATCCTCTATGAATGCCACTAGCTCCAACACGGCCGTCGAGTCGATGATGCCGTTCTCGATCAGTGATGCGGTGTCTGCAAGCTCGTAGGACGTGTCGCCGAACAGGAAGTTGTCGACGATAAAGGTTTTGACCTTGTCCTTGATTGCTACCATGATTTTTCATTCCCTCGATTTCTCAGGCCGCTCGTGCTTCACCGACCTTTTCGCCGGTGAAAATCTTCTGCCACAGTTGCGCCGACAAAATGCCGACGAAAGCCGCATTGTCGCGGAATCCGGACGCTGGCTGCAAGCGGCATTTCTCGTGCAGGTTCGCCACCGCCTTGGCGTTGAATAGTCCTCCGGAGGCGATACTCGCCTCGCTCAGCGAGTCGCGTACGTAGTCCAATTCTCCGGCTCCCACGAAGGAGCGGGCTTCCGGCGCCCGGTAAGGCTGTTTGGTGCGCTCGCGGATGGCCGTCGGAAGCAGGTGCTTGGCAGCTTTGCGCAATATGTGTTTTTCCACCAGTCCCTTCAGCTTCATCTCCGGCGGAAGTCTTGCCGCAAACTCCACCAAGCGATGGTCAAGGAAGGGGAACCGCCCTTCGATACCGTGCGCCATGGCCATGCGATCGCCCTGGCTGGAGAGGATGTAGCCCGGCAGGAGGAAGCGGGTTTCTAGATATTGCGCCTGATGCAGCGGATGCCACCGGGAAAACGCCTCAGGCAACCGGCTGGCCAGGTCCTCGGCTGCGTCATACCCCTTCAATGTCGCGCGCAGGTCACCGGAAAAGAACATCTTCGCCGCTGATGTGGTCTTGAAACGCGGCCGATGCGAGAACAGCGGATCGTCCAGGGCAGCGCTGCCGGTTCCGAAGAACGCAGCCAGGTACTCCACGGACTGCTGTTGCAGGCCCGGCAGATAGGGATAAAGCTTGCGGAACAGTTGTGGCCTTATGCGCGATGCCGGCTGTCGCGCGCAGAAACGGCGAACCCGCGCTTCCTTGAAGACATCATAGCCGGCAAAGACCTCGTCGGCGCCTTCGCCTGTCAGCACTACTTTCAAACCGGCCTGGCGAACGAGGCCGGACAGTTGATAGAGGGGGGCTGGGGCCGTGCGGATGATCGGCCGCTCGGTAAAGCGGATGACTTCGGGAAACGCACCGGCGATATCGCCGGCACGACACGCAATGGTTCGATGGCGTGTGCCAAGTGCTGACGCCATTTCGGTCTGGAAGGCGCTTTCGTCATGCTCGCCGCTGTCGAACGTCACGGAAAATGTCTGCAGCTTAAGAGGAGTCATGCCGGCCGCGAGTGCCGAAACGAGGGATGAATCGAGCCCGCCCGAAAGGTAAGAACCGACCGGCACGTCGGCGCGCATCCGAAGCCTCACCGCGTCGGTCAACAGGGCCTGCAGTTCCTCGGCCGCGTCGTCCTCATTGGTGATCTTCGATGGCCTATCCGGATACGGGTAGTCTAGGTGCCAATATGGTTTGACCGTGACTTGCCCCTGTGTCGCGATCATCACGCTTGCCGGCTCCAGCTCGTGGATGTTGCGGAAAGCCGTGCGTGGAGCGATCGGCGCCCACAGCGTAAAGATCTGGTCGAGTGCAATTGGATCGATTTCGGCCGAGACGCCGGGTACCGTCAGCAGGGCCTTTATCTCCGACGCAAAGTAGAGCACCCCGTCCTTGCTGGTGTAGAACAGCGGCCGAACACCCATGCGGTCTCTTGCAAGCACCATCCGCCGCCGCCGGTTATCCCAAATCGCGAAGGCGAAATCACCGTTCAGGAGCGACAGACAGTCTTCGCCCATCTCGTCATACAGCTGCAGGAGAACCTCTGTGTCGCTCGACGTGCGGAAGCGTCGGCCCTTGGCCAGCAGCCCTTCGCGCAATTCCACGTAGTTGAAGATCTCGCCGTTGAACGCAACCGTCAAATCGCCGGTTTCGTCGGACATCGGCTGCTGGCCATCACCAATCCCAATCACCGACAGCCGCGCATGCCCAAGTCCAGCCTCGGGCGCTACGAATTTCCCTTGTTCATCCGGCCCGCGATGGGCGATCGCAGACGTCATGCGCGCAAGCAAAGCTTCCGCATCCCGGACTGAACCGAAATAGCCCCCGAATCCGCACATCCACACAGCTCATACTGAACAGCAAGCCACGAAACATAGCGGTCATAAGCGCCTCAAAGGTTAATCGGATACGTTTCAGCGAGCATGTGGTTAACAGGATGTTAGGACAAAATGATGCTTTTTGCGGACCGACTTGCGCCCCACTTCAGATGTCAGCTTGAAGGCATCACGGCGAGCGGTGCAAATCACTGCTTCGAGTACGGCCGGTACCAGTCGACAAACTTCTTCAGCCCGTCCTCTATCGAAACGCTAGGCCTGAAGCCGAAATCCCGCTCCAGCGCGGTCATGTCGGCGTAGGTCTTCTCGACGTCGCTCGCCTGCATCGGCTCGTTGTGGCGGATTGCCTTGACCTTGAGCAGCCTTTCCAGAATGTCGATGAAGTCGCCCAGACGCACCGGCCGGTTGTTGCCGACATTGTAGAGCCTGTTCGGCGGAACGTCAGCCGCCGGCGGCTTGTCGAGCACGGCGACAACCGCCTTCACAACATCGTCTATGTAGGTGAAATCGCGCCACATTTCGCCATTGTTGAAGACCCGGATCGGCTTGCCCTTGAGCATCGCCTGGGTGAACATCCAATAGGCCATGTCGGGACGGCCCCAGGGACCGTAGACCGTGAAAAACCGCAGGCCGGTCTGCGGTATGCCGAACAGATGGGCGTAGGTGTGGCTCATCAACTCATCGGCTTTCTTGGTGGCGGCGTAAAGCGAAACGGGCTTGTCGACCTGATCGGCTTCGCTGAACGGCACGCTGCGGTTGCCGCCATACACCGAGCTCGACGAGGCATAGACCAGATGCTCGAATGCCGGTTCGGCGCGACAGAATTCGAGCACTTCGAGGTGGCCCATGACATTGGAGCGGATATAGAGCCGCGGATTGTCGAGTGAGTGGCGCACGCCCGCCTGCGCGGCAAGGTGCACGATCCTAACGATGCCTTGCCCGGCCAAAGCGGCTGCAAGCGCGCCCTGTTCGGCAATATCGATCTGGTGGAACGAAAAATCCTTATGGGGCAGAAGGCCGGCAAGCCGCCCCTTTTTGAGCGCCAGGTCGTAATAGTCGTTCATGTTGTCGACGCCGACGACCGCTTCTCCCCGGTCGAGCAGATGGTGGCAAACGTGGCTGCCAATGAACCCCGCGGCTCCGGTGACAAGTATAGGCAACAAGCTTCTCCACGCGCATAGCCGGGCCGGTATCTGGAGCGGCAGATCCGGCCCATTTTGTCGTGCTATAGTCGAAAGCCGAGGTGGAGACCACCATTAAGCTGATGCGTCAGCTTGCCTCGCGCATGGCTTCGGCCGCCTGCAGGTCAACCGACACCAGTTGGCTGACGCCTTGCTCGGCCATGGTCACCCCAAACAGCCGGTCCATGCGCGCCATGGTGATCGGGTTGTGTGTGATGATGACGAAGCGCGTTTCGGTGGTTGCGGCCATTTCGTCCATCAGATTGCAGAAACGCTCGACATTGTGGTCATCGAGCGGCGCGTCGACTTCGTCGAGCACGCAGATCGGCGCCGGGTTGGTCAGGAACACGGCGAAGATCAGCGACATCGCCGTCAACGCCTGCTCGCCGCCGGACAGCAGCGTCATCGTCTGCGGCTTCTTGCCGGGCGGACGCGCCAGGATCTCGAGCCCCGCTTCGAGCGGATCGTCGGACTCGATCAGTTGCAGCTCGGCGGTGCCGCCGCCGAACAGATGCGAAAACAGCCGTTGAAAATGGCCGTTGACCACCTCGAAGGCGGCGAGCAGCCGCTCGCGGCCTTCGCGGTTCAGGCTATGAATCGCCTGCCGCAGCTTGCGGATCGCCTCGATGATGTCGTCGCGCTCGGAGACGATGGTCTCCAGCCGGTCCGACAGTTCCTTCTGCTCCTCCTCGGCGCGCAGATTGACGGCACCGAGCCGTTCGCGTTCGACCTTCAGCCGGTCGAGCTGACGCTCGATCTCGGCCATTTCGGGCATCGGGCTGTCGGGTTCGAGGCCGGTGTGGCGGATCACCAGATGCGGCGGCGTGTTCAGCGTTTCCTGGATGCGCGCCTCGACTTCCAGCCGACGCTCGTCGGCGGCGGTCAGCCGCTCTTCGGCGCGAACGCGGGATTCGCGCGCCTCGGCCAGCGACTGGATGGCAGCAGTCGCAGCCTTGTCCAGCTCGGACTGGCGGTTCTCCGCTTCCTGCAAGCGGTCGCCCGCCGCCTTGCGCAGGCTTTCGGCCTCGGCGAGTTGCGACAGCAGGGCGCGCCGCTTGGCGTCGATCTCGTCGGGGGCGTCGGCCAGTTGCTCGCGCTCGGCCTCGGCCTCCGCCTTGCGTTCGCCGAGCGCCGCGATCTGTGTCGAGGCGTTTTCGGCTCGCTCCACCCAGTTGCACCGTTCCGCGCCGATGGCATCGAGCCGACGCGCACGTGCCTCGGCTTCCCGCCTCAGGCCCTCGTGAACGGCACGCGCATCGGCAAGGGCGGCGCGGTCGCGGGCGACGTTGGCCGCCGACTGCTCGAGCTGCAATTGCAGATCGCCGAGATCGGGCGCGTCCTGCAGCAGCATTTCCGCCTCGACGAATGCCGCCGCCGTTTCCTCATGGCTGTCGACAATGCGTGCGCGCGCCTCGTCAAGTGCTGCACGCCGGCTCGACAGCTCGCCGCCGGCTCTTTCGGCCTCGGCCAGCGTATTGCGGGCAGCATCGAGCCCGTGCTGGGCATCGCGTCCGGCCTGTCGGGCGTTGCGTTCGGCCTCGCTCGCCTGGGCACGCGCCTGTTCGGCCCGGGCAAGGGCTTGTTCAGCTTCGCGCAGGGCGCGCGTGGCATGGACTACTTCGGCATCGAGCTCGGCCAGCCGGTTTTTCTGCGCCAGCCGCTGCGCGGCGGCGGTCGGGGCATCGGCGCTGGCGGTGAAGCCGTCCCAACGCCAGAGCGCGCCTTCGCGGCTGACCAGCCGTTGACCGGGAGCAAGCAACGTCTGCAGCCGTCTTCCGTCGGCGGCTTCGACAATGCCGATCTGGGCCAGCCTGCGGGCCAGCTGTGCCGGCGCACGCACAACGCTGGCGAGGCTCCTTATGCCTTCGGGCAATGCGGCGTCGGCAGGCTGGATTTCGCTCTGGCCCCAATGCACCGGCGCACTGCGGTCGAGCGGCACGTCGAGATCTTCGCCAAGCGCGGCACCCAGCGCCGTCTCGTAGCCACGCTCGACGCTGATCTGCTCCAGCACCGAGGGAAATAGATCGCCGCTGGCGGCGTTGAGGATCTTGGCCAGCGTGCGGGCCTCGGTTTCGATCCGCGCCAGCTCGGCCTTTGTGTCCTGAACCGGTGGGCGGGCAGCACTTTCGTCTGCACGCGCCTCGGCGACCGCCTGTTCGGCGGCAATGGCGGCTGCCTCGGCCTTTTCGAGCAGCGCCAGCGCCTGATCGACCAGTAGCCGCTTCTCGGCGGGATCGGGCAGGCCGGCGACCCTGGAGACGATCTCCGACAGTTCGCGGTCGACATCGGCAAGCTGGCGGGCAAAGCGGTCGCGGCGCTCAGCGGTGTCGCGCAGCGTCCGTTCGATCTGGTTGCGCGAGGCGGCAGCCTCCGCCCGTTCGGCGGTCAGCGCGGCGAGCCTGACCTCGCTCGAGGCAAGCGTCGATGCCGCCTGCTCGAAAGCCGCGCGGGTGCTGGCCTCGCGCTCGGCGGCGCCGGCGTTTTCGGCATTGAGCGCGGCTTCTTCGGCGGCGAGGCGTTCGAGGATATCCGCATTATCGCGGACCATGCGCTCCTCACGGGCAAGGTCGCCATCGAGCTGTTGCAGTCGGCGGTCGAGCTCTGCCTGGCGGGCGCGGATGCGGCCCGCCTCTTCCTCGATCTGCGCCTTGGCGATCGACAGACGCTGGAAGGCGGCGGCGGCAGCGGCTTCCGCATCGCGCAAGTCCGGCAGCCGGTGGGCGTTGATACCTTGTTCCCTGGCGGCAGCCATCTGGGCGGCGGCACGGTCGCCGACCAGCGCGGTGGCAATTGCCAGCGCCGAACGCGCTTCCCCTTCCTGCGTCTTGGCCAGCGTCCAGCGCAGATGCAGCAGCGTCGCTTCGGCCTTGCGGATGTCGGCCGACAGGTTCTTGAAGCGCGAGGCCTGGCGGGCCTGGCGTTTCAGGCTTTCAATCTGGCTTTCCAGCTCGCCGACGACGTCGTCCAGCCTTTCGAGGTTCTGTTCCGCCGCCTTCAGCCGCAGCTCGGCTTCGTGGCGGCGCGTATGCAGGCCGGAAATTCCGGCCGCCTCTTCCAGCAGCGCGCGGCGCGCCTGCGGCTTTGCCTGGATCAGCTCGCCTATGCGGCCTTGGCCGACCATCGAGGGCGAGCGGGCGCCGGTCGACTGGTCGGCGAACAGCAGCTGAACGTCCTTGGCGCGAGCCTCCTTGCCGTTGATGCGGTAGAGCGAGCCGGCCTCGCGCTCGATGCGGCGCGAGACCTGCAACTCATCGGCGTCGTTGAAGGCGGACGGCGCGGTGCGGTCGCTATTGTCGAGGAACAGCGTGACTTCGGCGGTGTTGCGGGCCGGACGCGTTCCCGAGCCGGAAAAGATGACGTCGTCCATGCCGGACGCACGCATGTTCTTGTAGGAGCTTTCGCCCATAACCCAGCGCAGCGCCTCGACCAGGTTCGACTTGCCGCAGCCGTTCGGCCCGACTATGCCGGTCAGGCCGCGTTCGATGACGAACTCGCCGGGTTCGACGAAGGATTTGAAGCCGAGCAGGCGAAGGCGCGAGAACTTCATTCGCGCCGGCCCATAGCCAAGTTTCGCAACGCTGTTCCGCGGTTTTGCAAGGAGACCCCGCGGCAAGACAAAGAAGTGCGCACGCCGAAGCGACGCCGCTTCGGCGCTGCCGAAACGTCAGAGCAGAGGGTCGATGATGGCCGACATTTCCGCAATCGACATCGCCCCTTTGTAGGTCTTTCCGTTGATGAAAAAGGTCGGTGTGGAATCGACCTTGAATTCGTCGGCGCCGCGCTTCTGGACGGATCTCACATCGTCCAGAAGTTTCTGGTCCGTCAAGCAGGCCTCGAAGGACTCCTGTGTAAAACCGGCAAGCTTGGCGATTTGCAGCAGTGCGTCCTTGGTATTGTTCACACCAACCCAGTTCGCCTGCTGCCTGAACAGCACGTCGACCATCGGGAAATAGTTGTCCTTGGAGCAGCGCGCCAGCATGAAACCGGCCTCGGCGCTGGGATCGAACGGAAACTCGCGCAGTATGTAACGGGCCTTGCCGGTGTCGATATATTTCGTCTTCAGCTCCGGAAAAGTGGTCTCGGCGAAATGCGCGCAATGCGGGCAGGTCATCGATGCATATTCGACTATGGTGACCTTTGCATCGTCCTTGCCGAGTTGCATGTCGGGCAATGCGCCGGGCTTCAGCAGTGCCGCCATATCGACCGTGCCCTGAGCCTCCGGCGCCGCCGCGGCGGCCGGAGCGGCCGGCTTCGCAGGTTCCGGAGCCGCAGGCTTCACATCCTGCGCCTCGGCTTTCTCGCCCGAGTCGCTGCAGGCGGCAAGCAGCGCCACCGCTGGTATTGCGGCCAGCGAAGTCAAAAGGTTTCTGCGGGACAAGGAACGGATCATACGAATCACCTGGCAATAGTTGGATTTTGCAATGCAAAGTCTACAAAAAGCGAGAGTTGGCGCGAATTAAGGCATTACCGCCCCTATTCCAATCGCCAAATCCGGGCATACCATCACGATAGCGCGAGATCACGGTTTCTTTTGACCGAGAATGGTGGCGCCAAGCCGCTCTAACGAGGCGCGCAGCCCGCCGTCCTCGATCAAACCAACGGTGCCCGACAGCTTCGCTTTCTCGGCCGCAGTCAATGGCCGCAAACTGGGTTTCGGCTTGTCCTTGCCCGCCATTACCGGCTTCTGCACGATCCTGATCCGACCGATCGCATTGAAACCGAGGAAGGCGTTGACCCGGTTGATGATCTGGCCGGTCTCGTGCTGCAGATGCAGCGCCGCCACACCCTCGCAGGCAATCACCAGCACCGCCGGTTCGAAAGGATCGTCCTCATGTATGCGGCGCGGCCACTGGATCTTTTCCGGGCGCGAGCGGCCGGCAAGCCGCGGCCCGGCAATTTCTTCCCATGACTGGACCAGTCCGATCGACATACCGGCCCGTTTGCGCAGCACTGGGTCGAGGATCTCGGTTGCGAGATCGCTCACCGGAACGGGATTGCCGAAGGGCCTTTTCCCTGCCATGTGCGTTCTCCAGCTTCAGCACCAGTGGATTAGGGCCGACCCTCGATCAATGGCACTGCACGACCAGACCCGCAAGGCCGTATCCGGAGACAATGTCGAGATCGCCTCCCGGCTGCTTGCCTGGTACGACACGCATCACCGCGACTTGCCCTGGCGCGTTTCGCCGCGCGCGCTGGCGGGCGGAGCGCGGCCCGATCCCTATCTGGTCTGGCTTTCCGAGGTGATGCTGCAGCAAACCACGGTCGAGGCGGTAAAATCCTATTTTCGGGCGTTCGCAGAGAAATGGCCAACGGTCCAGGCGCTGGCGGCGGCACCGACCGAAGACGTCATGAAGGCCTGGGCCGGGCTCGGCTATTATTCCCGCGCTCGTAACCTCAAAGCCTGTGCCGATCTCGTCGCGCGGCAAGGCGGCCGCTTTCCTGACAGCGAGTCCGGCTTGAAGGAACTGCCCGGCATCGGCGCCTATACGGCGGCGGCGATCGCAGCGATCGCCTTCGACCGACCAGCCGCGGTCGTCGACGGCAATGTCGAACGGGTCGTCTCACGGCTGTTTTCGATCGCCACGCCGCTGGGCGAAGCCAAGGGCGAGATACGCGGCCAGGTCGAACGCATGGTTCCCCCGACAAGGCCCGGCGACTTCGCGCAGGCGATGATGGACCTGGGCGCGACGATCTGCACGCCGCGCCGGCCCCGCTGCATTCTGTGCCCTGTTCGGGTGGACTGCAGCGCCACGATTTCGGGCGACCCCGAACGCTTTCCGGTCCGCCTGCCCAAGGCCGAAAGACCCTTACGCCGCGGTGCCGCCTTCGTTGCCGTCAGGTGCGACGGCGCCATCCTTCTGCGCAAGCGCGCGGACAAAGGCCTGCTCGGCGGCATGACTGAGGTGCCGACGACCGGCTGGACGGCGCGCATAGACGGCGCTACCACGGAAGCGGCGGCCCCGCTCCCCGGCAACTGGCAGCAGGCCGGACGCATCGGCCATATCTTTACCCATTTTGCGCTTGAACTCGACGTGTTCAAGGCGGAGACCGACGTTGCCGCCCCGGTCGGGCATTTCTGGTCGCTGGCCCATGAAATTTCCGGGGAAGCGCTGCCGAGCGTCATGAAAAAGGTAATCGAAGCGGCGATACCGGGCGCGACGAAAAAGCAGCGGCCGCGTTGAAAGAGAGAAGAATGACTGAAATCCGCCACATCGTTTTCGACATCGGCAAAGTGCTGATCCACTATGATCCGGACCTGCCCTTCAGTCGCTTGATCCCCGATCCCGACGAACGGAAATGGTTCTTCGACAATGTCTGCACGCATGATTGGAACATCGAGCAGGATCGCGGCCGCAGTTGGGAAGAGGCCGAAGCGCTGGCGATCGCGCAATATCCCGAGCACGCCGAAAATATCCGCAATTTCCGCCGGCACTGGCACGAGATGGTGCCTCACGCCTATGAGGACAGCGTCGCCATCATGATCGGCCTGATCGACAGCGGCCATGACGTGACGATGCTCACCAATTTCGCTGCAGATACGCTCGCCGAGGCCCGCGAGCGCTTCGATTTCCTCAATCGGCCGCGCGGCGTCACCGTTTCCGGCGACATCCGCCAGATCAAGCCGGATCGCGCCATCTATGACCACCACGTCGCCGCGTTCAGCCTCGAGCCGTCAGCGACGCTGTTCATCGACGACAGCCAGAAGAACGTCGACGGCGCCAAGGCGGCGGGCTGGCAGTCGGTGCTGTTCACCGATGCAAAGACGCTCAGGGCGGACCTTGAGAGTCTTGGGATCAAAGTGTGATTTGAATCGGTTCCAGGAGTTGGTTGAGCCTTCGCATTAACCGATCTGCCGCAACTCGGAAGCCGTCAGGCGCCCGCCCGCTCCATGCCTAGCCGAGCAATGCGGCGAAGCTCGTCGATCGGGGTCAGGCCGCCGCTGCGCTCATAATGCCAGAAGGTCCATCCGTTGCAGGCGTCCAGCCCCTGGACCTCGGCGCCGATCTTGTGGATCGACCCGGCACTGTCGCCGATGGCCAGCGTGCCGTCGGCGCGCACTTTTGCCGCCCAGCGCTTCTTGGCGTCGTAGAGCGTGGCGCCTGGCGCCACCAGGCCATTGTCGAGAAGGGTGACGAAGGCGACGCGCGGCTCGGCGCGCTTGCCGGTCAGTACCGTCAAATTGGCGCCTTCCAGCGGCCGGACCGCATCGATACGTTCCATGGCGGCATCGATATAGGTTTGTTCGCGCTCGATGCCGACGAAGTGGCGGCCAAGCCGCTTGGCCACAGCCCCGGTGGTGCCTGAACCGAAGAACGGGTCGAGCACGATGTCGCCCGGCCTGGTCGATGCCGTCATGACGCGGGCAAGCAACGCTTCCGGCTTCTGCGTCGGATGCAATTTGTCACCATTGTCGTTCTTCAGGCGCTCGCCGCCGGTGCAGATCGGAAACAGCCAGTCCGAGCGCATCTGGACGTCGTCGTTCGACGCCTTCAGCGCCTCGTAGTTGAATGTGTAACCCTTGCCCTTCTGGTCGCGCGATGCCCAGATCATCGTCTCATGCGCGTTCTGGAAACGGCGGCCACGGAAATTCGGCATTGGATTGGTCTTGCGCCAGACGACGTCGTTGAGGATCCAGAAGCCCAGGTCCTGCATCTTGGCGCCGACCCTGAAAATATTGTGGTAGGAGCCGATAACCCAGATCGTGCCGTTGGGCTTCAACACACGGCGCGCCGCCAGCAGCCAGGCGCGGGTGAAGGCGTCGTAGGCCTCAAAACTGTCGAACTGGTCCCAATGGTCGTCGACGGCATCGACCTTGGATTGATCGGGCCGGTGCAGATCGCCATCGAGCTGCAAATTATAGGGCGGATCGGCGAAGATCACGTCGATCGACTTTTCCGGCAGCCGTTCGAGCGCGGCGACGCAGTCGCCCTTCAGGATCGTATCCAGCCACTCGGATTGCTGGGGAACATCGGAAAGCTCGTCGAGAAGACGCACGGCAGACATTGTGACACCCAAGGCACGCGTTACTGTTTACTGTCCGTTATGGTTACCGATCAGCGTAAATATTCAGTGAAGCAGCCCGCCGAATTTGCGAAGCCCGGCCTGTTGGTGTATGCCGCGCCGCCTGAGCCGTTTGGACCAAAAAGCCCTCGGCATTCCCTTCATCCCGCTTTCCGGATCACCATGCCCCAGCCAGACCTTGTCATCTTCGATTGCGACGGCGTGCTCGTCGATTCCGAAATCATCGCCGCGCGGATCGATGCCGAGCTGTTGACCTCGGCCGGCTACGAGATATCGGCCGAGGAGATTTCCGAGGTCTATGCCGGGTTGACTTTCAAGGACATCATGATGCGGGTCGAGGAAAAGTCCCGGATCCCGTTCCAGGCCTCGCTGATCGACAAGGAGGAACAGCTGGTCGATCGTAGGCTGCGCAGCGACGTGCGTGCCATCGACGGGGCGCACGAGGCTGTCGCCGCGGTAGCAGTGCCGCGCTGCGTCTGTTCGAATTCGCGCTCGGAGCGGATCGAATTCATGCTGGAGAAGGTGCAGCTTTTGCCGTTCTTTGCCGGCCGTATCTTTTCCTCGCTGGAAACCCCGACCGGGAAATCCAAGCCGGCGCCGGACGTGTTTCGGTTCGCCGCGGAAAAGCTCAAGGCCGATCCTGCGAACACCTTTGTCATCGAGGATTCGGTGCATGGCGTCACCGGCGCCAAGACGGCGGGAATGCGCGTCATCGGCTTCACCGGCGCGGCGCACAGCTATCCCGGCCACGCCGATGCGCTGACCGAGGCCGGCGCGGAAACGGTCATCCGCCGCTGGGCGGAGCTGAAAAGCGTGATCGCCGCGCTGTCGGAATGGTCGGCGGACGCCTGAGAGGCCGCCTCCAACCGCCGTGGCACGAATGCAGCGGCTTAGTTGGTCGCGGCGGCTTTCTTCTTCCTCGGCTTGTCTGTCGCTACTTTCGAAGCGCCCTCGTCATACCCGGCATATGCCTGGTAGTCCTTCGCCGTCGGCTCCGGAACGACGACGTTGGAATCGGTGAAGACGAACTGCGTGGCACTCGAAGGATCGGTAACCTGGACCTGATAGGAGTGAAGCTGCGAATAGAGAACTTCGGTGCCGTGCATCACCGCGATGCGGATCGGCATGGTGATGGTCCCGGGGGTGAACATCGGGCCAGGCACGACCTTGCCGGCGACGGCTATCTTCATCGACAAGGAGCCGTTGGCGCGGCTGCAGTCGCGGGTCACATCGGTGATCGAAGCCTGATAGATGATCTTGGCGGAATCGTCCGGCTGATCGACGCCTGCCGCATCCACTGCCGGCTGGGCGGCTTCCTCGGCGGCAACATCGGGTTTTTTCTTCGGCTTCGGACCGCTCTTGGCGTAGGTATTGAAGAAGGCGGTGCCGTCACGCAACGTCACTTTCGGGCAATAGGCCTGCAACTGGCTGGAAAGCACCTTTGGATCGGGTGGCGGTGGCGGCGTCGCATCCTTTTTGCCGAAGCCGAGAATTCCATTGTCGCTCGATTGGCAACCTGCGGCGGCAAGCATAAAGCCGGTGAGCGCCACACCCGCGACAAAACGACCGTTGAATGAATGAAACGCCATGAACTGCACTTCCCTCTCGCAAAGCCGGTGACGTATATCAACCGCGCGGCAAAAATGCGACTGATCCAGCGCAGAAATCCACCACCTCGCGGCGGGCGAAAATTCCCGGCAGCAATGGAAACGTGACGATGCAATATGTGAGTACCCGCGGGGAAGCGCCCGCGCTTGGATTTTCCGACGCGGTGCTGGCCGGACTGGCGCGCGACGGCGGGCTCTACCTGCCGAGCGCCTGGCCGCATTTTTCCGCAGCCGAGATCCGCGCCATGCGCGGCCTTGCCTATCCCGATCTTGCCATCCGCGTGCTGTCGCCGTTCCTCGGCGGCGAGATCGCGGCGCCGGTGTTCGAACGGCTGGTGCGCGAAGCCTATGCAACCTTCCGCCATGAGGCCGTCTGCCCGCTGGTGCAGACCGGGCCGAACAGCTTCGTGCTCGAGCTCTTCCACGGCCCGACGCTCGCTTTCAAGGACGTGGCGATGCAGCTTCTTGCACGGCTGATGGACCATGTGCTGGCCGAGCGTGACCAGCGCGCCACCATTGTCGGCGCCACCTCCGGCGACACCGGAGGGGCCGCCATCGATGCCTTTGCCGGGCGCAACCGCACCGACATCTTCGTGCTTTTCCCGCACGGCCGCGTCTCGCCGGTACAGCAGCGGCAGATGACGACCTCGACCGCCGCAAACGTCCATGCGTTGGCGATCGAAGGCAATTTCGACGACTGCCAGAGCCTGGTAAAGGACATGTTCAACGACCACGGTTTTCGTGACCGGGTATCGCTGTCCGGCGTCAACTCGATCAACTGGGCCCGCATCATGGCCCAGATCGTCTATTATTTCTCCTCCGCGCTGTCGCTCGGCGCGCCCGACAGGCCGGTTTCCTTCACCGTGCCGACCGGCAATTTCGGCGACATCTTCGCCGGCTATGCCGCCAAGAAGATGGGGCTGCCGATCGAACGGCTGATCATCGCCACCAACGACAACGATATTCTGGCGCGCACGCTGGCAACCGGCGAATACCGCATGAAGGGGGTCTTTTCGACCACGTCCCCCTCGATGGACATCCAGGTGTCTTCGAACTTCGAACGCTTGCTGTTCGAAGCGTCCGGCCGCGATGCCTCGGCCGTGCGGCGCTACATGAACGGGCTCAAGCAGTCCGGCGCCTTCACCATCGAGGCCGGCGAAATCGCCAAGATCCGGTCCGAATTCGACGCCGGCCGCGCCACCATGGACGAGGTCGCCGCCACCATCCGCACCACACTTGCGGCGAGCGGCTATCTGCTCGACCCGCATACCGCCGCGGCCGTGCATGTGGCCGCCGGCAAGGCTGCGGGTGAGGTGCCGATGGTGGTGCTGGGCACTGCGCACCCGGCAAAGTTTCCCGCCGCCGTCGAAGCCGCCAGCGGCGTGTCGCCTGCCCTGCCTGCATGGCTAGGCGGGTTGATGAGTGCCGAGGAAAAATACACGGTACTTCCATCCGACCTGAAAATGGTGGAAGATTATGTCGGCCGCCACACGCGGGCGGCGCGTTAGGGAGTAATTGCCATATGGGTGTTGAGGTAAGCCGTCTGTCGAACGGCCTGACAGTCGCCACCGAAACCCTTCCAAGCCTCGAATCTGTTGCCCTTGGCGCCTGGGTCAAGTCGGGCGCACGCAACGAGCGTGACGAAGAGCACGGAATGGCGCACTTGCTCGAGCACATGGCTTTCAAGGGCACCAGTCGGCGAAGCGCCTTCGAGATCGCCTCGGAGATCGAGGACGTCGGCGGCGAGATCAATGCCGCCACCAGCGTCGAGACGACCTCCTATTATGCAAGGGTTCTGAGCGACGACGTGCCGCTGGCCGTCGATATCCTTTCCGACATCCTGCAGGAATCCGAATTCGATCCGCAGGAGTTGGAACGAGAGCAGCATGTGATTCTGCAGGAGATCGGCGCCGCGCACGATACGCCCGACGACGTCGTTTTCGATCACTTTACCGAGACCGCCTTCCGCCACCAGACTATCGGCCGCTCGATTCTTGGCACGCCGGAAACCGTCAAATCCTTCACTTCGAAGCAGCTGCACGACTTCATCGAACGACAGTACGGCGCCGAGAACATGGTGATGGTGGCGGCCGGCGATATCAAGCACGACGATTTCGTGCGGGAGGTCGAAAAGCGTCTCGGCAGCTTCCGCGGCAAGGCCGACGGCACCATCCCGCAATATGCGCAGTATGTCGGCGGCGATTTTCGCGAGGACCGCGACCTGATGGACGCGCAGATCGTGCTGGGTTTCGAGGGCCGCGCCTATCACGTCCGCGATTTCTACGCCTCCCAGGTCCTGTCGATGATCCTGGGCGGCGGCATGTCGTCGCGGCTTTTCCAGGAAATCCGCGAGAAACGCGGCCTGTGCTATTCGGTCTACGCCTTCCATTGGGGTTTTTCCGACACGGGCGTCTTCGGGGTCCATGCGGCGACCGGACAAAGCGATATTGCCGAGCTGGTGCCTGTGATCATCGACGAGCTGCAAAAGGCCGGTGAAAACATCCTGCAGGAGGAGCTCGACCGGGCGCGTGCGCAGTACCGCGCCGGGCTGATCATGTCGGCCGAGAGCCCGGCCAGCCGCGCCTCGCAGATCGCCAGGCAGTTGCTTCTGTTCGGCAGGCCGATAGCCAAGGAAGAGTTGATGGAGCGGCTGTCGGCGCTGACGGTCGAGCGGCTGACGGACCTGTCGTCGCGGCTTTTTTCGACCAAGCCGACGCTTACAGCCGTCGGGCCGGTGGGTACGCTCGCGCCCTATGAGGCGATCCTCGATTCGCTTTCGGGCACGCAGACCACTGCCCGCAAGCTCGCCGTCTAAGCCTACTCGAGCGTCGTGTTCGCGCTCCCTTTCTTTCGCCGCGACCTGCCGGCACTGAAGGGCGAGCTTGTCACGCTGCGCGTACCGCTGACCAACGACTATCGCGAGTGGTCGGTGCTGCGCAGTGAAAGCCGCGCCTTCCTTGAGCCGTGGGAGCCGCGATGGACCCCTGACGAACTCGACCGCACGGCGTGGCGGCATCGTATCGGGCGCTACCGCGAGGACTACGCGCAGGGGACGGCGATCGCCTTCTTCATCTTCGAGAAAAGCAGCGGCAAGCTGGCCGGCGGTATCACCCTCGGCAATATCCGCCACGGGGTCGCCCAAAGCGGCCATATCGGCTACTGGATCGGCGAGCGCTTCAGCGGACGCGGCCTGATGACCGATGCCGTAAGAGTGGTGACGCGTTTCGCCTTCGAAACGCTGCGATTGCACCGGATCGAAGCTGCCTGTATTCCCGACAACGCCCGGTCGATCCGCGTGCTTGAAAAAGCCGGATTCCGGCGCGAAGGACTGCTACGATCCTATCTCAGGATCAACGGCATCTGGCAGGACCATTACCTATACGCCCGAATCGCGGACGATCCGCCGGGCGTTGGAACAAAGGGCTGATTTTGACGAATTTTCTGCGCAAGGGGTCGCTGCTTGCCTTTATGCTGGCGGCAATCGTCACGCTCTGCGCGGCGTCCTCGGCCTTTGCCGTAGAACCGATCAAGATCGCCCGCGACGACGTTGCGCTCGATCTTTCGGGGGCCGTCTTGATCTACCGGAACCAGGGCGAGAATTTTCAGGTGTCGACCGCGCCAGGCCCGGACGGCATCGTGCGGCGCATCGAGGTCGAGGCAAATGATGCGCGCTCGAGCGGTGACTGGGCGGTGTTCGCGCTGGCCAATACCACCGACCAGCAGCTCGACAGGCTGATTGTCGCACCGCATTTCCGGCTGGTGAATTCCGGCCTGTTCTGGCCGGATCTCGGCTCGACCCGTATCGCCGCGATCACGCCCAGCGAAGGCTTTGCGCTCGACCGCCAGACCAGCCCCGACGCCGACGTGTTCCGGGTGACGTTGAACCCCGGAACGGTGATTACCTTCATCGCCGAGCTCGCCTCGCCCAAGCTGCCGCAGGTCTATCTGTGGGACCCTGAATCCTACAAGGACTCGGTCAATTCCTACACGCTGTTTCGTGGCATCGTCATCGGCATTGCCGGCCTGCTGGCGCTGTTCCTGACCATTCTTTTCGTCGTCAAGGGGACCTCGATGTTCCCGGCAACGGCGGCCCTAGCCTGGGCGGTGCTTGCCTATATCTGCGTCGATTTCGGCTTTCTCAACAAGATCATAGAGATCTCACCCGGCAATGAGCAGATGTGGCGCGCCGGAACGGAGGTGGCGCTCGCGGCGACCTTCGTGGTGTTCCTGTTTGCCTATCTCAACCTCAACCGGTGGCACGGCCATTTCAGCTACGGCGCGCTGGTCTGGATTCTCGGGCTGGTGCTGATCGCCGGTGTCGCCATCATCGATCCGGCGGTCGCCGCCGGCATTGCCAGGCTGTCCTTCGCCGCCACCGCGCTGACCGGGCTCGGCCTGATCATCTTCCTCGGTATCCGCGGTTACGACCGCGCCATCATGCTGGTGCCCAGTTGGGTGATGGTTCTGCTGTGGCTATGCGGATCGTGGATGGCAATCACCGGCATGCTGGACAACGATATCGCCCAGCCGGCGCTGGGCGGCGGGCTGATCCTCATCATCCTGCTGATCGGCTTCACGGTGATGCAGCACGCTTTTGCCGGCGGCGCCCTGCATCAGGGCCTGTTCTCCGATCTCGAGCGGCAGGCGCTGGCGGTTGCCGGATCGGGCGATACCGTGTGGGACTGGGACGTGCTGCGCGACCGCGTCGTCACTCGTCCCGACGTCAGCAGTCAGCTCGGCCTTGCCCCCAACAGTCTCGGCGGGCCCGCCCGCAACTGGCTGCCGGTGCTGCATGCCGACGACCGCGACACGTTTCGCACGACACTCGACGTGGTGCTCGAGCACCGGCGCGGCCGGGTGTCGCAAAACTTCCGCCTGCGCGGCGCCGACGGGCACTATCACTGGTTTTCGCTGCGCGCCCGGCCGGTGATCGGCTCGGACGGCGAGGTCATCCGCTGCGTCGGCACCATGGTCGACGTGACGGAGCAGAAGAAGTCCGAGGAACGGCTGCTGCATGACGCCGTGCACGACAATCTGACCGGCCTGCCCAACCGCGAGTTGTTCATGAACCGGCTGGAGGCGATCATTTCGATCGCCCGCACCGAAGAGAAGGTGCGCCCGACCGTCTTCGTCATCGACATAGACCGCTTCAAGCAGGTCAATGACGGGCTCGGCATCTCGGCCGGCGATACCATCCTTTTGACTATCGCGCGGCGGCTGCACCGACTGCTCAAGCCGAAGGATTCGCTGTCGCGCTTTGCCGGCGACCAGTTCGCGCTGATGCTTTTGTCGGAGCAGGATCCGGCCCGCATCGCGGCCATTGCCGATGCCATCAAGCACGCCATCAACAACCCGATCACCTTCGCCAAGCGCGAGATCGTGCTGACGGCCTCGATCGGGCTGATCACCTGGACCGCCACGCAGACCTCGGCCGAGGACATGGTCAAGGATGCCGAGCTTGCCATGCATCAGGCCAAGCGCTTCGGCGGCGACCGGATCGAGCCGTTCCGTCCCGCCTTCCGCACCGTCGGCACCGACCGGCTGCAGTTCGAGTCCGATCTGCGCCGCGCCATCGAACGACGCGAATTCACGCTTGCCTACCAGCCGATCGTGCGGCTGGAGGACGGCAGCGTCGCAGGCTTCGAAGCGCTGCTGCGCTGGGACCATCCGCGTCGCGGCATGATCCCGCCGGCTGATTTCATTCCGGTCGCCGAAAACTGCGGCCTGATCGTGCAGCTTGGGCTGTTCGCCATGCAACAGGCTGCCGAAGACCTGGCGGGATGGCAAAAGCAGATCGGCGATGCGCCGCTGTCGGTCTCGGTCAATCTGTCCAGCCGTCAGCTCATCCGCCGCGACCTGGTCAGCGACGTCCGCTCGGTGATCGCGCGAGCCAACCTGAAACCGCGCTGCTTCCGGCTCGAACTCACCGAATCGCTGGTGATGGACAATCCCGAGCAGACCGCCCATGTGCTGACCAAGCTGAAGCAGCTTGGCATCGGCCTGTCGCTGGATGATTTCGGCACCGGCTATTCATCGCTGGCCTATCTGACGCGCTTTCCATTCGACACCATCAAGATCGACAAGAGCTTCGTCGACGACGCGACGCCGAAACGTGCGGTGCTGCTCAAATCCATGGTCAATATGGCGCATGAACTCGGCCTGTCGGTTGTCGCCGAAGGCATTTCGGACGAGAGCGATGCGCTGGAGTTGCGGCAGATGGGCTGCGAGTACGTGCAGAGCTTCATGTTCGGCGCGCCGATGCCGGGCGACCAGGTGCTGAAGACGCTGAAGGAACAGTATCCGTTGACCCAAGCGTGACAAGTTTCAGGACGTAATGAGGTTCAGGCGTGACCGGCAGCCAGGCTGAGATGCGCGAGATCAATGCCGATCGAGGCGAGGATCCGGTCATATTTGCGATCGATGTCGGCGTCGAACAGAAGCTCGGCACTTGCCGGGCAAGTCAGCCAGCCATTCTCGACGATCTCGTTTTCAAGCTGGCCCGCACCCCAGCCGGCATAGCCAAGCGCCATCAGAGCCCGCCGGGGTCCGCGGCCGGAGGAGATGGCGCGCAATATGTCGACGGTCGCGGTCAGACAGACATCGTCGGACACGGCGAGCGAGGATTCCACCCGGTAGTCGCCCGAATGCAGAACGAAGCCGCGGCTACGATCCACCGGTCCGCCATTGCGCACGACGAAGTCGCGCGCCGGTGGCGGCAGGCGAATTGCCTCCAGCTCGTTCATGATGCCGAGTTGCACGAGCAGGTCCGGAAACAGCATCTGCTGCGTCTGGTTGATGATCAGCCCCATCGCGCCTTCGTCGCTGTGCGCGCAAATGTAGATGACAGAGCGCGTGAAGCGGTCATCCTTCATGCCGGGCATGGCAATCAGGAACTGATCGTCGAGAAAGCCGGGTCCTGCGGCCGTCCTTTTATGGCGCAACAAATCCATGGCCACAGCGTAACGCGTTTCCGGGGCGTCGAAAAGATGGGCGGCGCCCGATTTGATCAGGCTCGTAAATCGAAGGTCACGCAAATATGATGCCGGCGGCGTCATGAAATCATTGTGCGGCCATCAACAGACGATCAAATCATTGCCATGCAAAGCTTGAAAATCCTGCTGCTTGGCGTAGCCATTGGATCGGCGACCGGCCTCCCCGCCTCAGCCTCCTCATCGGCCTGGTACAACAGCGAAGGCGGCAGGGTGCGGCTGGTGACGAGCGGCAAGGCCGATGAGGCCGGGCGTCTCCAGGGCGTCCTCGACATTGCGCTGAAGCCCGGCTGGAAGACCTATTGGCGCGATCCGGGCGATGCGGGCGTGCCGCCACAGATCGACGTCTCGGCCAGCACCAACATTGCCGACGCGACGCTTTCGTTTCCGCCGCCGCAGCGCCACGACGACGGCTACGGCAAATGGGCCGGCTACGACCACCCCGTTTCGTTGCCGGTGACGTTCACGCTTGCCGCGCCCGGCCAGCCGGCCGTCATCGATGCGGACATTTTCCTCGGCATCTGCGAAACCATCTGCATCCCGGTGCAGACAAGGCTGACCGTCGATCCCGGCGCCGATCCGGACAACGCCGGGGACGCGGCACTGGTCAAGGCAGGCCTTGCCACCCTGCCTGCCACGGCAACGCCCGATTTCGGCATAAACGTACTGCCGGGCGACCACGAAACGCTGATTGTCGAAGCGAGCTTTCCGGGCAGCCCCGAGGGCGCCGACTTCTTCGTTGCCGGCGAACGCGACTACATGTTCGGTGCCCCGGCACGCAGCGAAAAGGATGGCAAGCTGATCTTTACTGTGCCGATCCTCGACAGGCCGTCGACAACGCCAACCGATGGCGGCCTGCACTACACACTGACAAGTGCCGCAGGCGCGGTCGAAGGCCTGTTGCCATTCCCGTGATGCCAACGTCTGGACGGTTGCCGGGCGCGCCTTAATTCGCTATCGCAAGGACACTCCCTTCCATTTCCAAGCGAGGACCATCATGACGATCTCCGTTGGCGACAAACTGCCCGATGCGACCTTCAAGACAATGACCGCCGACGGTGCAAAGCCGATAACGACGGGCGAGATATTCTCAGGAAAGAAGGTCGTGCTGTTTGGCGTTCCAGGCGCCTTCACGCCGACCTGCAGCAACAATCATCTGCCCGGCTACCTGGACAATTACGACGCCATCCTGGCGCGCGGCGTCGACACTATCGCCGTTGTCTCGGTCAACGATGTTCACGTTATGGGGGCCTGGGCCCGCTTCAGCGGCGGTGAAGGCAAAATCCTTTATCTTGCCGATGGCAATGGCGATTTCGCCAAATCCGTCGGCCTCGACGCCGACCTCTCCAGCGGCGGCATGGGGCTACGCTCGAAGCGTTTTTCGATGATCGTCGATGACGGCAAGGTCACCGCACTCAATGTCGAGACAAAGCCCGGCGTCGACGAATCCGGTGCGGCTCACATTCTCGGACAGCTTTCCGTCCTGGCGACAGCCTAGGCCAGGCACGGCAAAGGGCGCCTTCGAGCGCTCAACGTCCAAAGGACGCTGACTTTGCATCGGCGCATGATCCTTCCGAAAGCCGACCCGGTTTTTCGGGACCATGCGTCGGCCCTTCGGGACTGCTTGCTTCTGGGGACCTCGATTATGTCTGACATCGTCTGGCGCAGCGTCGCGATCGGCATCGGCGCAACCGCGCTTATGGATGTCTGGGCGATTTTCCTGAACAAGGCGTTTGCTCAGCCGCGGCCGAACTGGGGGCTGGTCGGCCGCTGGGTCTGGCATCTCAGGGAAGGCAAGGTCTTCCATGACGACATTGGCGAGGCCTCGCCCTACCCGCATGAATCAGTACTTGGCTGGGCCTTTCATTATGCTGTCGGCATCGTCTACGGCGTCATACTGGTCGTGCTGGCCGGAACGGCCTGGCTCACCGCGCCGACCTTCCTGCCGGCTTTTATGCTCGGCATCGTCACCGTCGGCGCCGGGTGGTTTCTGCTGGCGCCCGGCCTGGGCGCCGGCTGGGCCGCTTCGAAGCGGCCCAATCCGATGCAGGTCCGCGCCCTCAATCTTGTGTCGCATACGGTGTTTGCCATCGGACTGTTCGGCACCGCCCTTCTGATCCGCTGACACGCCAGTTCAACCGGATCAATAACTCTGGGTCGAGCGCCGAACCTTCTTGGCCGCCGATTGCCTGGACTGGGTGCCTTCCTCCGGCGGCACGGACGCGAGCACGGGTTTCGCCGACTTCGTCTTGAATGGCGCCATGCCGAGCCGCGCCAATTCGTCGGCGCGCTCGTTCTCGGGATGGCCGGCATGGCCCTTGACCCAATGCCAGGTGACCTGGTGGCGGTTGCGCGCAGCGTCGAGCTGCTGCCACAGCTCGGCATTCTTCACCGGCTGCCTGGCGGCGGTCTTCCAGCCGTTGCGCTTCCAGCCGTCGATCCAGCCGAAAATACCGTCCTTGACGTAGTTGCTGTCGGTATAAAGATCGACGACGCAAGGCTCCTTGAGCGCATTGAGCGCCGAGATGGCCGCCAACAACTCCATGCGGTTGTTGGTGGTCAGAGCCTCGCCACCATGGAGCTCCTTGATTGCGCCGTTGAAGCGCAGGATTGCGCCCCAGCCGCCAGGCCCGGGATTGCCCGAACAGGCACCATCGGTGAAGATTTCAACGCGCTTGGTCATGTCAGTCCATATTCGGAAGGAGAGTTGATCGCCCGGTGGAAGCGCATCCGGCGGATATACTCGGTCGGGTCGCGTTTCATCACCAGGCCGCCGTCCGGGACCGTCAGCCAGTCGTAGAGCCGGGTCAGCATGAAGCGCAGCGCCGAACCGCGCGCCAGCATCGGCAGCGCAGCTTTCTCGTCACTGCTCAACGGCCGCACGCTTTGGTAGCCGGCAAGCAGCGCCGTGCCCTTGGTCAGATTGAAGGAAAAATCCTTCTCGAAGCACCAGGCGTTCAGGCACGTGGCAACGTCATAGGCATAGAGGTCGTTGCAGGCGAAATAGAAGTCGATCAGCCCGGACAGTTTCTCGCCGAGGAAAAACACATTGTCCGGGAAAAGATCAGCATGGATGATGCCTTGCGGCAGACCGTTCGGCCAGTTCCGCTCGAAATCGGCGAAATCGGCATCGACCTCGGCCGCCAGTCCCGGCTCGACCTCGTCGGCGCGGGCGCGGGCGGCATTCCACAGCTTGCGCCAGCCATCGATGGCAAGGGCGTTGGGGCGGGTCATCGGAAAATCCGCGCCGGCGAGATGCAGTGCCGCCAGCGCCTTGCCGACCTCGCCGCAATGTGCAGCCGTCGGCCCCCGCAGCGACAGGCCTTCGAGAAAGGTGATGATGACCGCCGGCCGGCCGGCAAGTGTTCCGATCACACCGCCATCATGTGCGGTGACCGGGAGCGGGCACGAAATGCCCTTTCTGGCGAGGTGGGCCATGAGGCCGAGAAAGAACGGCAGGTCAGCCTTGTCGACGCGCTTCTCGTAAAGCGTCAGGATGTAGGAGCCGCTGCTGGTGTGCAGCAGAAAATTCGAGTTTTCGGTGCCTTCGGCGATGCCCTTGTAGGACAAGAGGTCGCCGACCGGATAGTTCCTGAGGAATGCGCCGAGCTCGCCCTCGTTGACGTCGGTGTAAACCGCCATCGTTGCTACGCGGCCCCGTTGACGAAGGCCATGTCGGCAGCCGTCAGTTCGACATCGCGCAACACCCGCATCACCGGAAAGTCCTCCGTCTCCGTCGCCGTCACGGCCAGCTCGATGGTCACGTCGAAGCGCTGCCTGAACGCATCGACGATCTCGTCGACGATGATCTCCGGCGCCGAGGCGCCCGCCGACAGGCCGAGCGTCGAAATGCCGGCAATCTCATTCCACGGAATTTCGGAGGCGCGCTGCACGAGAAGCGACATCGAGGCGCCGGCGCGCTCGGCCACTTCGACCAGGCGCCGCGAGTTGGACGAGTTAGGTGCGCCGACAACCAGGAAGAGATCGGCGCCGGCCGCTGTTTCCTTGACCGCTTCCTGGCGATTGGTGGTGGCATAACAGATCGATTCCGCCGCCGGCGCGTGCAGCTCGGGAAAACGCTGCTGCAGGGCGCGGATGATACCGGCGGTATCCTCGACCGACAGCGTCGTCTGGGTGACGAAGCCGAGCGCTTGTGGGTCTGCGGGCACGAAGCTTGCGGCGTCGGCCTCGGTCTCGATCAGAGTTACCGCGCCGTCCGGCAACTGGCCCATTGTGCCGATCACCTCCGGATGCCCGGCATGGCCGATCAAGAGCACGTGGCGGCCAAGCCGCTGATGGCGCATCGCCTGCTTGTGGACTTTCGAGACCAGCGGGCAAGTCGCGTCGAGATAGAACAGGTTGCGGGACTGGGCGTCGGCCGGCACAGATTTCGGCACGCCATGCGCCGAAAAGACGACCGGGCTCTGGCGATGCTCGGGCGGGATCTCGGAGAGCTCCTCGATGAACACCGCGCCGAGGCTTTGCAGCCCTTCGACGACGTAGCGGTTGTGCACGATCTCGTGGCGGACATAGACCGGCGCGCCGTATTTCTTCAGCGCCAGCACGACGATCTGGATGGCACGGTCAACGCCCGCACAGAAACCGCGGGGCTGGCAGAGCCGGATGGTCAGCGGCGGCTTTGTGTGAAGCATGATTGCATCTTACGCTGATTGTAGGCCGGTTGATCGGACTATAACTTCTGAGCTCAAGGCGCGAAATGAGGTGCGCGGCCCTGCCCTGTCAAGGGTAATGGCGGCGATCATTGGTCTTTCGCCGGGCGGCGGAGCCAGGAGATCAGGACGCCGGCAAGGGCGGCGGCAAGGCCGTACCAGGTTATCGCATATTGCAGATGGCTGTTCGGCAGGTCGATGACGGTGACACCGCCAACCGGCAGCCCGCCGGGGTTGGGCGTGGCGTTCGCATCGATGAAGATCGGCACCAGCGCCGCACCTGTCGGCAGGCCGGCGCTCGAGGCCATCGCGTCACGATCTTTCCAGTAGAAGATATTCTTCTGCGGATCATTGTCGGGAAGCATCATCGAGGGCTTGGCCGGCAGCGGGTTACGGGCGAGCCCCGTCACCGTCACTTTGCCCGTTACCTGTTCCTGCGGCCGCTTGGCTGGATCCTTGAAATCGTAAGGCACGAAGCCGCGGTTGATCAGCACGAAACGGCCATCGTCGAGCTGTAGCGGCGTGAAGACGTCGAAACCGGACTGGCCTTCCCAGGTGGCGAGGAAATGCCGCTCGTCTTGATGCAGGAAAGTGCCGGTCACTATCACCGGCGTGTAGTCCACGTCGCCGGCGGCAGCAAACCGCTTTTCGACCTCGGCCAATGGTACAGGCGCCGAATGCGTACGCTGGTCGATCGTCTGGAGAAGGCCCTCTTTCCAGTGCAGGCGCTGAACCTGCCAGGTGCCGAGCGCCAGCAGGATCAAAAACACGACGATACCCAGGCCGAGCGCCAATGCGCGCTTGGGCCGCGACCGGCCGGCCACCGAACCTGATGCCTCGCTCATTCGCCGCGGTCCAGCCGGCCCTCGGCCGCCTTGTTGCGGTATTGCAGCGTCAGCAGCACGCCCTTGATCAGCCGGAGCGCCGCCAGGCAAAGCACCAGCGTCAGCGGAATCCACAGCAGCAGATGCAGCCAAAGCGGTGGATTGAGCGTCACCTCCATCCACAACGCCAGGCCGACGACGATGAAGCCGATGATCAGGATAACGAACACCGCCGGCCCGTCACCAGCATCGGCGAAAGAATAATCGAGGCCGCAATTGGTGCAGCGATTGCCGACCGTGAGGAACCCGGAGAACAGCTTGCCCTCGCCACAGCGGGGGCAGCGGCCATGCAAGCCGGCCGAGATCGGATCGATTGGTGGCCAGATCGCCTTGTCGTCGCTCATGGGATCATCCTAGGAGCATTTGCCGCAAAAGATAAGGCGGCCACGTCGCCGCAGCCGCCTTGTCGATTTCCTCAGTTCGATCTCAGTGCGGTTCGATCATCGCGCCGTTCGATGCCCAGACGTAGATCGAGGCAAACAGGAACAGCCACACCACGTCCACGAAGTGCCAGTACCAGGCGGCGGCCTCGAAGCCGAAATGCTGCTTGGGCGTGAAGTCGCCCTTTATGGCGCGGATCAGGCAGACCAACAGGAAGATCGTGCCGATGATGACGTGGAAACCATGGAAGCCGGTCGCCATGAAGAAGGTGGCGCCGTAGATCGAATCCCTGAAGCCGAACGGCGCGTGCATGTACTCGTAGGCCTGCACCATGGTGAACAGCATGCCGAGGCCGACGGTCAGCACCAACCCATTGATCAGGCCCTTGCGGTCGCCGTGGATGAGCGAGTGGTGCGCCCAGGTCACCGTGGTACCCGACAGAAGCAGGATGACGGTGTTGTAGAGCGGCAGATGGAAGGGGTCGAGAACTTCGAGGCCCTTGGGCGGCCAGACGCCGCCGGTGAAGGCGGTACGGGCGTATTGATGGACCTCGCCCGGAAACAGGCTGGCGTCGAAGAAGGCCCAGAACCAGGCGACGAAGAACATCACCTCGGAGGCGATGAACATGATCATGCCGTAGCGCAGATGCAGCGACACGACACGGGTGTGGTGTCCCTCATGCGCCTCCTTGATCGTATCCGACCACCAGGCGAACATCGTGTAGATGACGATCAGCAGGCCGATGAAGAACAGCCATGGATTGGCGACATTGAAACCGAAGATCGGGAAATCGCCGCCCTTGAGGTATTGCATGTAACAGACGCCGCCGAACGCGGTCACCAGCGCCCCGACGGAGCCCAGGAAAGGCCACGGGCTCGGGTCGACAAGGTGGTAGTCATGTTGTGGTTTTGCGTGTGCGTCTGCCATATCAACCCCCGAGGCTTGCTTCGGTATCTGAAATCTTGTTGCGGTGGCCGTCGGCCGGCACCGATGATGCGACCGGCTTGGTCTTGTCGACCGGGAACATCGTGTAGGACAGGGTAATCGTCGTCAGATCCTTCAATTCCGGCGCGTTGACGATGTCGGGATCGACATAGAAGACGACCGGCATGTCCAGTGTCTCGCCCGGCTTCAGCGTCGTGTCGGTGAAGCAGAAACACTCGACCTTGTTGAAGTAAGGTCCGGCCAGTTCCGGCTGCACGTTGAAGGTGGCGCGTCCAGTGATGGGACGGCTGAATTTGTTGGTCGCGCTGAAATGCGCCTCGGCGGTTTCGCCGATCTTGATGGTGATCGAGCGAGCGACCGGCTGGAATTGCCAGGGAACGCCGGCGGTGTTGGCGTCGAAGCGGATGGTGATGTCGCGATCGAGCACCCGATCGGCATATTGCTGGGTCGCCCGTTTGACGGTGCCGCCGTAGCCTGTCGCCTGGCAGAACATCGCGTAGAGCGGCACCGCGGCGTAGGCCATGCCGATCATGCCGCCGAAGAACGCGATGCAGACGCCGGCGACGACGCGGTTCGTATTCTTCTTCTTAGGATCGGTGACTGTTTGCCTGGTCATGTTAAGCTCACATCGAGCCGGGGAAACTGTGACCAAATTTCACGATGGTCGCGACGTAGAATATGACGACCAGCGCCGCCAGCGCGAAACCGATTGCGGCCGAGCGATTGCGGCGGGCCTTCTGCTGACGTTCGGTCAACGTGACCAGTTCAAGCTTCTTTTCGGCCATGCTCATGCTCCACCAATGGTCAGCGCGCGCGCGACGACACAATCGCCAAGGTAGGCGGCGAAGATGGCGAAGAGATAGAGCAGCGAATAGCCGAACAAGGCCTTGGCCGGCTTCATCGCCCGGTCGTCATCGGCCATTTGCAGCACCTTCCACGCATACCAGACGAAGCCGGCGCCGAGCAGCAATGCAACGACGCCATAGACCGGCGTGGTGAACCCGAGAACCCAGGGCAGCACGCCAACCGGCGCGAGGACCAGCGCATAGGCAAAGATCTGGCGTCTGGTCGAGGCCTGACCGGCGACATTCGGCATCATCGGAATGCCTGCCTTGGCGTAGTCCTCCGACTTGAACAGCGCGAGCGCCCAGAAATGTGGCGGCGTCCACAGGAAGATGACCAGGAACAGCACCAAGCTTTCGAGGCTGACCGATCCGGTTACCGCCGCCCAGCCTATGACCGGCGGAATGGCACCGGCAGCCCCGCCGATGACGATGTTCTGCGGCGTCCAGCGCTTCAGCCACATCGTATAGATGACGGCATAGAAAAAGATGGTGAAGGCCAGAAGCGATGCTGCCAACCAGTTGACCAGCACGCCGAGCGTCATCACCGACAGAACCGACAGCACCAGCCCGAAACTCAATGCCTCGCCTGGCCGGATACGGCCGGCCGGCACGGGACGGCCGGCGGTGCGCGTCATCACCGCATCGATGTCTGCGTCATACCACATGTTGAGCGCACCGGAGGCGCCGGCGCCGATGGCAATAGCCAGGATCGCGATCACCGCCAGCAGCGGATTGATGGTCACCGGAGCGGCGACCATGCCGACAAACGCAGTGAACACCACCAGCGACATGACGCGCGGCTTCAGCAGGGCGAAGAAATCGCCCGCCGTCGCTTCCGACATGCGGAAGCCCGGCTCGTCAATCAGTCTGTCTTCGGCAAGGGCCATGCGTACTTAAAGTCCATCATTCCGTTGGCCAAAACCGCCGGTCGGCCGGCGGCTCCGTATTAAAGGAGGCAACCGCCTACTTGATCTTCGGCAACTGTTCCCACTGGTGGAACGGCGGCGGCGAAGGCAGTTGCCATTCCAGCGTGGTCGCACCCTCGCCCCAAGGATTGGCGCCGGCGACCCGCTTCTTCTGGAACGCCTCGAAGACGCCGAACAGGAAGATGACGACGCCGATAGCCGAGATGTACGAGCCGTAGGACGACACCATGTTCCAGCCGGCGAAGGCATCCGGATAGTCGATATAGCGACGCGGCATACCGGAAAGGCCGAGGAAGTGCTGCGGGAAAAAGACTAGGTTGACGCCGACAAAAGTGACCCAGAAGTGGGTGTTCGCGATCACCGGCGAATACATGTAGCCGGTCATTTTCGGGAACCAGTAGTACCAGCCGGCGAAGATCGCGAAGACCGCGCCCAGCGACAGCACGTAATGGAAGTGCGCGACCACGAAATAGGTATCGTGCAGCGGGCGGTCGAGGCCGGCATTGGCCAACTGCACACCGGTGACGCCGCCAACAGTGAACAGGAAGATGAAGCCGATCGCCCACAGCATCGGGGTCTTGAGCGAAATCGACCCGCCCCACATAGTGGCGATCCACGAGAAGATCTTCACACCCGTCGGCACCGCGATGACCATGGTGGCGAAGACGAAATAGCGCTGGGTATCGAGCGACAGGCCCGTCGTGTACATGTGGTGGGCCCAGACGATGAAGCCCACCGCACCGATGGCAACCATCGCATAGGCCATGCCGAGATAGCCAAACACCGGTTTCCTCGAAAAGGTCGAGATGATATGGCTGATGATACCGAAACCCGGCAGGATCAGAATGTAGACCTCCGGATGGCCAAAGAACCAGAACAGGTGCTGGAACAGGATCGGATCGCCGCCGCCGTCCGGGGCGAAGAAGGTGGTGCCGAAATTGCGGTCGGTCAAAAGCATGGTGATGCCGCCGGCCAGCACCGGCAACGACAGAAGCAGCAGGAAGGCGGTAATCAGCACAGACCAGGCGAAAAGCGGCATCTTGTGCATGGTCATGCCGGGCGCGCGCATGTTGAAGATGGTGGTGATGAAGTTGATGGCGCCAAGAATCGAGGAGGCGCCGGCGATGTGGATTGACAGGATCGCCAGGTCCATGGCCGGTCCGGGCTGGCCCGATGTCGACAATGGCGGATAAAGCGTCCAGCCGCCGCCGACGCCGTAGGCGCCGGGCGCACTCGGGACGAAGGCCGAGAAAATCAGCAGGATGAAAGCCGGCGGCAGCAGCCAGAACGAGACGTTGTTCATGCGCGGGAAGGCCATATCCGGCGCGCCGATCATGATCGGCACCATCCAGTTGGCAAAGCCGCCGATCAGCGCCGGCATCACCATGAAGAAGATCATGATCAGCGCATGCGCGGTGGTGAAAGCATTGTACATGCTCTTGCCCCCGTCGATGGCGGCGTCGCCATTCATGCCGTAGACCATCTGCGCCAGGCCAGTGAATATCTGGATGCCCGGCTCCTGCAATTCCATGCGCATGACGACCGACAAGGCGCCACCGATGCAGCCCGCCATGATCGCGAAGATCAGATAAAGCGTACCGATGTCCTTGTGGTTGGTCGAATACACCCACCGGACCCAGCCATGATACGGCTTGTGGTCGTGGTCGTCGTGAGCTGCAGCGTGCGCCATGGTCGGCTCCGTTCCCTGAATCTTTTCTGGTCGCGGCATCAATTGCCGGCGGCCGCTACCTTGTTCGTGCCATCGACCTCGGCCATCAGCGCCTTGTTGGCGCCGGGAAGGTCGGTTTTGGCTGCCGCCAGCCAGGTCTTGTATTGTGCATCGGAGACGACGCGAATGGCGATCGGCATGAAGGCGTGGTCCTTGCCGCAGAGTTCCGAGCACTGGCCGTAATAGAGGCCTTCCTTGTCCGCCTTGAACCAGACCTCGTTGATGCGGCCCGGCACCGCATCGGTCTTGATGCCGAAGGACGGCATGGCAAAGGCGTGAATGACGTCGGTCGCCGTCACCAGCACGCGGGTCATGGTGCTGACCGGCACCACCATCTCATTGTCGACGGCGAGCAGGCGCGGATACGCGGCGCGATCTTCCTTGCCGGCAGCAGCCCTGTCGGCATCCTGAAGGATCGCGGAATTAAAGGAAAGCGTGTTGTCGACCTGGTATTCGTAGTCCCAGTTCCACTGATTGCCGGTCGCCTTGACGGTCAGCTTGGCTTCTTCCGGCGGCGTGTATTGCGCGGTCAGCAGTTGGAACGAGGGAATGGCGAGACAGAGCAGGATGACGACGGGACCGACAGTCCAGATGACCTCGATCAGCGTGTTGTGGCTGGTGCGCGACGGCGTCGGGTTGACGCTCGCCCGGAACCGCAAAATGCAGTAGGCAATCAGGAAAAGCACCAAGGCGGTGATCACAATGATGAACGCGAACGAGTAGTTCCCGAACCACTCGATCTGCCGCATAATGTCGGTCGCCGGAGGCTGAAAACTGGTTTCCCAAGGTTGGGGCTGGGCTGCATGAGCGGATGCAGCGGCAAACAACGTGGCGGCGGCACTAGCTACGATTTTGGCGGTTGCCAGGAATTTTCTCATCGCCCTCGTCATCTCCCAGTTCCTCGCGATCGGACCGCAAGAATGTCGAACAATGGCCGGGACGGGAATCCCGGACAATTCAAGGCTGGTTCAAACCATACTCTATTTGCCTCCGCAAGAAAGGAGCGCCGGAACCCGTGCGGCATTTTTGCGCGCAAGCGCGGCGCTGGCTTCGTGCGGTGACGGCTCGCCGCGAATCACCAGAGCGGCATCCGGGTAGAATGAGCCGCGCGGCGTGCGGAGCCGTCGCAATTAGGGCGAAATTGGCACTGAAAAGCGCATTGTCGCCTGTGTCGGGGCAGATCGCCGGGGTCTCGTCCTTTACTTGGGTTTAGTGCGGCTTAAAGTGCCGTGATTCGCAATGGAGCCGTCATGAACCCTTGGCTTTCGAGAACCTTGGCGAAGGTCATCTTTGTTGCCGCCGCAATAGCCTTGTCCGGCGCCGGCCTGGCCAATGCCGCGCAGCCAAGCGGCACGGTGAAGTCAACGCATGGGGCGTGGTCGATCATCTGCGATACGCCCGCCGGTGCTACATCCGAACAATGCGTGATGATGCAGAACGTCGTCGCCGAGGACCGTCCGGAAATGGGTCTTTCCGTCGTCGTGCTGCGCACAGCCGACAACAAGGCCGAAATCCTGCGTGTGCTGGCGCCGCTCGGCGTGCTGTTGCCGAACGGCCTCGGCCTCAATGTCGACGGCAAGGATATCGGCCGCGCCTATTTCGTGCGCTGTTTCCAGGACGGCTGCTATGCCGAGGTCATCCTGGAAAAGCCGCTGCTCGACACGCTGAAGACCGGTACGTCCGCCACCTTCATCGTCTTCCAGACGCCGGAAGAGGGCATCGGCATTCCCGTCGACCTCAAGGGTTTCGCCGACGGCTTCGCCGCCCTGCCTTGAGCCTGGGTCTTGTAGCACGATCCAGTGATGTTGACCGGCCGAGGTCACGGCAAATCTCATTTCAGATTGTCTGTGCGGGCCTTCGCGCCTACATCGTGGGAAACAATCCTCCTGCGAATGGACCTGCCATGAACAGCCTGATCGGCCAATTTGACATTTCCGACGATCGCATCAAGCAAATCGTTGCCGAGACTATTAACGGCGCCGACGACGGCGAACTGTTTCTCGAATATAGCGAAAGCGAATCGCTGATGTTCGACAATGGCAAGCTGAAGACCGCGAATTTCAACACCGACCAGGGTTTCGGCCTGCGCGCCGTCGCCGGCGAAGCCAGCGGCTACGCCCATTCCAGCGATCTCTCCGAAGCCTCGCTGCTGCGCGCCGCCGATGCCGTTTCGACGGTGAAGAGCGGCTATTCCGGCACGCTTGCCGCAGCGCCTGCCCGCACCAACCGCCACCTCTACGGCGACGGAAACCCTATCCCCTCGCCTTCCTTCGAGGCCAAGGCCAAGCTGCTTCAGGAAATCGATGCATGGCTGCGGGCCGAGGATCCGCGCGTCAGGCAGGTGACGGCGTCGCTCGCCGCCTCCTGGCAGCATGTCGAGATCATGCGCGCCGACGGCCAGATGGTGCGCGACATCCGTCCGCTGGTCAGGATCAACGTGTCGGTGGTGGTCGGCGACGGCGACCGCCAGGAGAGCGGCTCCTACGGCATGGGAGGCCGCAAGGATTTTGGTGAATTCCTGATCGAGGACAGCTGGCGGCACGCGGCCAAGGAGGCATTGCGGCAAGCGCTGGTCAATCTCGAAGCGGTTCCAGCACCTGCCGGCACTTTCGACATCGTGCTGTCGAGCGGCTGGCCGGGCGTCATGTTGCACGAGGCCGTCGGCCACGGGCTGGAAGGCGATTTCAACCGCAAGAAGACGTCGGCCTTTGCCGGCCTGCTTGGCCAGCAGGTGGCAGCGAAAGGCGTCACCGTCGTTGATGACGGCACCCTGCCCGAGCGGCGTGGCTCGCTTACCGTCGACGATGAGGGCACGCCATCGGCCCATAACGTGCTGATCGACGATGGCAAGCTGGTCGGCTACATGCAGGACCGCCAGAACGCCCGGCTGATGGGCATGAAAGCCACCGGCAACGGGCGACGCCAAGGTTACGCGCACGAGCCTATGCCGCGCATGACCAACACCTACATGACAGCGGGCGACATGGAGCCGGACGAGATCATCGCCTCGGTCAAGAACGGCATCTATGCCGTGTCGTTCGGTGGCGGCCAGGTTGACATCACTTCGGGCAAGTTCGTGTTCGGCTGCACCGAAGCCTACATGATCGAGAACGGCAAGGTGACGCAACCGATCAAGGGCGCCATGCTGATCGGCAACGGGCCGGATGCCATGCATCGTGTGGCGATGATCGGCAACGACATGAAGCTCGACACCGGCATCGGCATGTGTGGCAAGGCCGGACAGGGCGTGCCGGTCGGCGTCGGCCAGCCGCATCTCAGGATGAACCAGATGACAGTCGGCGGCACCAGGGTTTGATGGAGTTGACGCCGAATTATCGCCGCTCCGGAACAACCAATCCCCGCCGCCCACTGCCTTGTCATCGCTTTAAGTAGGAGTAGCTTGCGCCTTGAATTTGCGGAGAGCTTCGACTATCTTACATTCGTCTTACACCTAAGGACGTGCGCAGATGGCTGCCGCAAAGAAGCTCGTAACTACGGTCTCGACCAAGGGACAGGTCATCCTGCCCAGCGCGATCCGGAAACGGAGGGAATGGCATGCCGGCACACGCCTTCTGGTCGAGGATACCCCGGAGGGCGTGCTACTGAAGCCTGCGCCAGTCTTCGCCGAGACACGGCCAGAGGACGTGTTTGGATCGCTGCGCTATAGTGGCAGGCCGAAGACGTTGGAGGAAATGGACGCGGGCGTGCTCGCCGAAGCGCGGCGGCGCCATGCTCGCAATTGATACCAACCTGATCGTCCGCTACCTGACGGGCGATCACCCGTCGCAGTCTTCCCGCGCCCGGGCGCTGATCGATAGCCAGCCGGTCTTTGTCGCCGTCACGGTGATGCTGGAAGTCGAATGGGTGTTGCGCAGCGCCTACGGTTTTGCGCCGCTTGAAATCGCCCGTACGCTACGGGTGTTTAGCGGGCTTCCCACGGTAGAGGTGGAAGACGGGGCGGTCGTGTCGTCCGCGCTCGACCTCTCGGTACAGGGGTTGGATTTCGCTGATGCGCTGCATCTGGGCAAGTCCGCTCACTGCGCTGGCTTCGCGACTTTTGACCGCAAGTTCGTCAGGGCCGCGAAGGCGGCCGGATACGAACGCGTGCAAGAAGCATAGCAGCTCACAGCGGCCCAGCGCGGCACAAAAGCGCGCCACAGGGTCAGCCTGGTTTCAGGCATAGATGCCGGAGCGGACTGCCTCCAGATAGGCAAGCACCATGTCCGTCTTGCCTTCGCGAACCAGATCGTAGGCGGTCTTTCCGGCCCAACCGGGGATCGGCTGATGCTTGAACCAGATCGCCGCACGATGTTCATCACCGGCCATCTCGCCGGCCATCGCCAGGATACGGACGATGGGACTCAATGCGGCGTCGACCTTGCGCGCACCGGACTCGGCGGCAAGCGTGTTGCGCGCGAGACCGGTCAGCCCCGCCAGTTCTGTCGTATTGACCCCTAGCAGTTCAGCGACCCGCCTTGGCGAGAGAAACGGCGCCCGCTCCTCGCCGAAGCACGATGGCGAAATTTCGAAGGCTGCGGTGCTCGTGGCAATTCCCTAACACGGTCTGAACGACGTGCGCTAAAAATGTGCTTTTTTGGTGCGCGTTTCAGGCCCTGGCTGCTAGCGTCTTCGTCTCGGCTTCTCCAACAGCGCCACGGCCTCGACATGCGGCGACCACAGGAACTGGTCGATCGGCGTCACGCTCTTCAGGGTATAGCCGCCGTCCATGAGGATGCGTAGGTCCCGCGCCAGCGTTACCGGATTGCAAGACACCGCAGCGACGAGCGGCACGTAGGAGCGCGCGATCTGCTTCGACTGGTCCTCGGCGCCGGCGCGAGGCGGGTCGAAGACAACGCCGTCAAAGGCATTCAACTCCTTGAATGTGAGCGGCCTCCGGAACAGGTCGCGACGTTCGCCGGTCACCCGCTTCAGGCCGCTGGCGAAACGGAATGCCCGGTCGAGCGCCGCGAGTGCTGCCGCATCGCCTTCCACCGCATGAACCTCCGATCTTGCGGCCAGGCGCAGCGCGAAGCTGCCGCAGCCGGCGAACAGATCGGCGACCTTTTTGGCGCGCGCGAAATGCTGGCCGACAATGTTGGCCATCGCCTGTTCGGCAGCCTCGGTCGCCTGCAGGAAAGCGCCCGGAGGCACTGCGACGGCGACGCCACCAAACAGGACGACCGGTTTGTTTGGTTCGATAATGATCTCGCCGTCGACCGACAGCCTGGCCAGCCCCTCGGCGATGACGAAGTTGGAAGCGACGCGGCGCTGGTTCTCGCCGAGCTTGCCGGAATCGTGAACCGCGACATCGAGGCCGGAACCGGTCACCGTCACCGCCATGTGGAACGATTTGGTCGTGGTGCAGATCAGTCCGGCAAGCATCCTCAAACGGTCGAGCGCAGCGACGATCTGCGGCGCCGAGATCGGGCATTCCTCGATCGAGATGATCTCGGATGACAGCGCGCGAACGAAGCCGAACTGCATTCCCGCCTCGCTCCGCCGGGCGGTGAAGACGACGCGGCGGCGCGTGTGCGGCGCGCACGGCACCAGCGCCCCGACATCGCAAGCGATGCCCTTGCTCTTCAGCGCATGCACGACCTTTTCGCGCTTCCACCGGTGATAGGCTTCAGTCTCGAGATGCTGGACGGCGCAGCCGCCGCATGCGCCGAAATGCCGGCACGGCGGATCGACCCGCAACGGCGAAGCCTCAACGACCGACATCAAGGTGGCGCGATCTTTCTCCCGCGCGGCGGTGACGACCTCTCCCGGCAGCGCGAACGGAATGAAAATCTCGCCGGTTTCCGTCTCGGCGATGCCGTCGCCCTGCGAGCCCAACCTTGCGATCGTGAAACGGGTGCTCATCGCTTCTGGGTCTCGACGTCCTTGATGCCGCCGAGCAGGAACTCGCGGTTGCCGTCGCCGCCCTCTATCGGTGACAGATGAAGCCCCAGCGAGCGCCAGCCGGGAATGGCATCGAGCCAGTCCTGCATCAGGCCGGCAATGCGCGCCGCATCATAGGGGTCCTTAAGCAGGCCGCCCTTGCCGATCGCCTCGCGGCCGGCCTCGAATTGCGGCTTGACCAGAAACACAGCTTTTGCGCCATTCCTGGCCAAGGCAAGCGCCGGCGGCAGCGCCAGTTTCAGCGATATGAAGCTGACATCCGAGACGATGAAATCCGGCACACGGCCGCCGAGATCGGCGGCCGATAGTTGGCGCGCATTCAGGCCTTCAATTACCGTCACGCGCGGATCGCCGGCAATGTCGGAGTGCATCTGGCCGTGCCCGACATCGATCGCGGTGACATGCGCCGCGCCGCGTTCGAGCAGCACCTGCGTAAAGCCCCCGGTCGAGGCGCCGACATCGAGCGCTTCGCTGCCGGTGGGGTCGAGGGCGAAATGCTCGAGACCAGCCTTCAGCTTCAGTGCGGCGCGCGACACGTAACCCTGCGCCGGATCGTCAACGACAATGTTGCACTCAGGCAGAACGGCCTGGCCCGGCTTGAGGGCGACGATGCCATCGACCGTCACGGTGCCGCGCTCGACCGCGTCGCGGGCACGCGAGCGGCTGGCAAACAGACCGCGCTGGACGAGCAATTCGTCGAGCCGCTGGCGTATGCTGGCTGGCGGAAGGGAAGTCATCGGCCTTCATGGCGAATGCCAACGATGATGGCAAGGATATTGGCGATGAGACAATGCATAGTTGGCAACGGGTGAACGCATCAAGCCACTCCGCTGTTTGTCGAACCTCGCACGAGATCCGACGCAATGCTAAGAAAGAGATGCCGTTTAGCCGTCGAAACGTGGAGGAGGAAACATGCTGACGGGAACCTGCCACTGCGGCGCAGCCCACTGGACCCTGGAGGGCGATCCCGGTTCGATCACTGCCTGCAATTGCACACTTTGCCGTCGCTACGGCACGCTCTGGGCTTATGACCATGTCGACGAACGCATCCGCCTTGCCGGGCCCGTAAGCGCCTATCGGCGCGTCGGAAAGGCTCATCCTTCGCTTGAGATTCTCTTCTGCCCAACCTGCGCTTGCGTCCTGGCCTGGCGCGGTTTGCATCCCGATGCGGCTGGGCGCTACCGCATCGCCGTCAATGTGAGGCTTGCGCCGCCCGAGGCCGTCGCCGATCTCCCGATCGACCATTTCGATGGTCTCGATGCATTCGAGGATTTGCCGAGAGATGGTCGCTGTGTGCGGGATATGTGGTTCTAGTTTCTAGAGTCTCTTCGGGATCATGCTTTAGAATATGGTCCGCGAAACCCGCCGTTCGACGGCCGGCGTCAGACCGTCGCTGCTGTCGCCGAACACCTGCGGGCGCGGCCGGTCAACGGAAATTGACGCCTTCGGTGAGGTATCTGGCATGACGACAAATTGCGGCGCCTGCTTGTTGTAGGAAAAGCCGCCACGGATCTCGCCGATCTTGCCGGCGACGATGCCCATCACCGCCTCTTCGAGTTTGCGGTCGTAGCGCGTTTCGGCCCCGGCCGACGCGGCGAAGATGGCCGCAAGCGCGATGCCGCCCAAAAGCGATCTCATTGGTCTTCTTTCCCCTGCCTGGTTGCCTTCTAGCAGGGCAGCGTTGAAGAACGGCCAAAGGACACGGTAAGCAAATCGCCAAACGGCAGCGTAAACGGCAGGTTACGACTGTTCGCCGGCAATTTGATTCAGGCAGTTGAGATATTGATTCAGGCTAGCATCTTGCAGCCAAGTTGAATCGCTTCGGCGTCGCCGGAAATGCGTCTAAAAACTAGGCGCGCTGGGCCTGCGCGGTATGCCCCAGCGCCACGAACACGGTGCGCACGATGCCGGCGCTGTCCAGCCCGGCATCGGCATACATCTTTTCCGGCTTGGCATGGTCGACAAATGTGTCGGGCAGCACCAGCGGGCGCACCTTCAAGCCGCTCTCCAGCAGCCCTTCATGGGCCAGGAACTGCAGCACATGGCTGGCGAAGCCGCCGACCGCGCCCTCTTCCACCGTCACCAGCACCTCGTGTGAACGGGCCAGCCGCCGGATCAGGTCCTCGTCGAGCGGCTTGGCAAAACGGGCATCGGCGACCGTGGTCGAAAGCCCGGCCGCGCCAAGCTCCTCGGCCGCGGCCAGGCAATCCTGCAGCCTGGTGCCGAAGGAAAGCAGCGCAACCTTGGTGCCCTCCCTGACGATCCGGCCCTTGCCGATCTCCAATACCGAGCCGCGTTGCGGCATCTCGACACCAACGCCGTTGCCGCGCGGGTAGCGGAAGGCGATCGGGCCGTCATCGTAGCTTGCAGCGGTGCGTACCATATGGCGCAGCTCGGCCTCATCGGCCGCGGCCATGACGACGAAACCGGGCAGCGTCGCCAGGAAGGTCGTGTCGAAGGCGCCGCAATGGGTGGCACCATCGGCGCCGACGAAGCCGGCGCGATCGATCGGAAAGCGCACCGGCAATTTCTGGATCGCCACGTCGTGGACGACCTGGTCGTAGGCGCGCTGCAGAAAGGTCGAGTAGATCGCCGCGAAAGGCTTGAAGCCTTCCGTGGCAAGACCGGCGGCGAAGGTCACCGCATGTTGCTCGGCGATGCCGACATCGAAGGTCCTCGCCGGAAACGCTTCGCCGAACAGGTCAAGCCCGGTGCCGTTCGGCATGGCGGCGGTGATGGCGACGATGCGGTCGTCCTCTCGGGCCTCCTGGATCAGGCTTTCGGCAAACACCTTGGTGTAGCTCGGCGCATTGGCGGGCGCCTTGGTCTGGGCGCCGGTGATGACGTCGAATTTGTTGACGCCATGATATTTGTCGGCCGCTGCCTCGGCCGGGGCGTAGCCCTTGCCTTTCTGGGTCACGACGTGGATCAGCACCGGGCCGTCGGCATTGTCGCGGACGTTCTTCAGCACCGGGATCAGGTGCTCGAGGTTGTGACCGTCGATCGGGCCGATGTGGTAGAACCCCATTTCCTCGAACAACGTGCCGCCGGTGACGTAACCGCGCGCATGCTCGACCGCTCGCTTGATGGCGCGATCGGCGCGCTCGCCGAGATACGACGTCAGCTTCTTGCCGAAATCGCGCAAGCCCAGATAGGTCTTGCCCGACGCCAGACGGGCCAGATAGGCGCTCATTGCGCCGGTCGGCGGAGCGATCGACATATCGTTGTCGTTCAAGATGACGATCAGCCGGGCATCGAGTGCGCCGGCATTGTTCATCGCCTCATAGGCCATGCCGGCCGACATGGCGCCGTCGCCGATGACGGCAATGACATTGTTGCGGCCATCGGACAGATCGCGCGCCATCGCCATGCCGAGGCCGGCTGAAATCGAGGTCGAGGAGTGGGCTGCGCCGAACGGATCGTATTCGCTCTCGACGCGACGGGTGAAGCCGGACAGGCCGCCCTCCTGGCGCAGCGTGCGGATGCGGTCGCGGCGGCCGGTCAGGATCTTGTGCGGATAGGCCTGGTGGCCGACGTCCCAGATCAGCCGGTCGTCCGGCGTGTTGAAGACGTAGTGCAGCGCGACGGTCAACTCGACCACGCCAAGGCCGGCGCCGAGATGGCCGCCGGTGTGGGAAACGACGTCGATCAGTTCGGCGCGAAGCTCTGACGCAAGCTGCGGCAGGTCGCCTTCGGCAAGCGTGCGCAAATCGGCTGGGACGCGGACCTTGTCGAGAAGCGGCGTATCGGGCTTTGCGTTCACTGTTTGCGAGCCTGGTCAGATTTTCTGTTCATCGTGAAATATGCCGCTGGCCGGCGAATGTAAATGTGGCGGTAACGCGCATCAGCTTTCGGGCAGCGGGATGAACTCTTGCTCGTCTCCAGGAACGATATCGAAGCGGCCTGTCTTCCATTCTTCTTTCGCCTGCTCGATGCGTTCCTTTGAGGACGATACGAAATTCCACCAGATATAGCGTTTCGAACCGAGCGAGGCGCCGCCAAACAGCATGAAATGGGCGCCGCGTTCCGATGAGACAACGATTTCGTCGCCGGGCCGGAAGACCAGCAGCCGCTCGGCCGGAAAGCGGTCACCGGATATCGAAACCTCGCCTTCCAGCGTATAGATGGCGCGCTCCTCGGCATCGGCCGGGATTTTCACGCTGGCACCCGGCGCCAGCCTGAGATCGGCATAAAGCGTGTCCGAAGCGGTGGCGACCGGGGAGCGCAGTCCGGAAAACGCACCGATGATCACACGGCCGCTGACCCCCTCGGCCTCGACTTCGGGCAGGCGCAGGGCTGCGGTGTTCTCGAAGACCGGCGCGACCTCCTCCTTGCCGTCCGGCAGCGCCAGCCATGTCTGCAGGCCGGAAACCGACATCGGCGCGCCGCGCAGTTCTTCCGGCGTGCGCTCCGAATGGACGATGCCACGGCCGGCGGTCATCAAATTCACGTCCCCGGGCTGGATTACCATCTCGGTGCCGAGCGAATCGCGGTGCCTGATCTTGCCGTCGAACAGGTAAGTCACCGTAGACAGGCCGATATGTGGGTGCGGACGCACGTCGAGCGCCTGGCCCGCTCGCAGAACGGCTGGACCCATGCGGTCGAAGAAGATGAAGGGTCCGACCAGCCGGCGCCTGGCCGTCGGCAAGGCGCGGCGAACCTGAAATCCGCCAATATCCTTGGCATTCGGAATGACCATCAGCTCGATCTGATCGCTGGCGAAGGCATCGCCCATCTGCGGATCGTTTCCGGGAAAGAAGCTCACGCGGTCCCCTCAGGCGAAGCGAAGTGCGGATTTGGCCTTCGCCTTGGCCGCCACCTCTTCGCGATTGCGCGGATGCTGCGTCGTCTCGAGGCTGTCGAGCAATTCGCGCGCCGAGGCGGCAATGGCCTCGACGGCATGGTCGAACGCATGCTGGTTCTGTTTCGACGGCCGCGTCGTTCCGCTCAGCTTGCGGACAAACTGAAGTGCGGCATCGCGGACCTCGTCATTGGTTGCCGGCGGATCGAAATTGAACAGGGTCTTGATGTTTCTGCACATCCTTCGCAATCTCCTCTCGTCCTGGAGCCGTTTCAAACGGGATGAGTTTTACCCTCAATCGTGATGATGTCCAAAGCCGGTAAGCAAAATTGTCGTTCGACGCCGCGCCTCAATCCGCGTCCAACGGCTCTGTCCCCACCGGCTTGCCGTCACGCGACAGCCTGATTTTCTCGACCTTGTCCTCGGCCGCCTTCAGCAGCCGGTCGCAATGCGCCTTCAGCGCCTCGCCGCGCTCGTAGATGCGGATCGACTGGTCGAGCGGAACGTCGCCGCGCTCCAGATCGTCGACGATCCTCTCCAGCGCCTCGAGCGCCTGCTCGAAGCTCATCGCCTTGACGTCCTCGTTGGTCTCACCAGCCATCATCTATCCCTTCATCAGCCGCCCAACATGGGCGGCGACTGAAAATGCCAATCCCTGCAGATCGTAGCCGCCCTCGAGCACGCTGACGAGCCGGTTGCGGCTATGGCGCCCGGCTCGTTCGAGCAACTGGCCGGTCGCCCAGTCGAAATCATCCTCAGTCAGGTTGATCTCGGCCAGCGGATCGCGGTGGTGGGCATCGAAACCGGCGGAGATGATGATGAGATCGGGCGCAAAATTGTCGAGCGCCGGCAGGATGCGTGACAGAAAGGCGTCGCGAAAACTATCGCTGCCGCTCTGCGGCGCCAGCGGCGCGTTGACGATGTTGCCGGCGCCGGTTTCGCTCACAGCCCCGGTTCCCGGGTAAAGCGGCATCTGGTGTGTCGAGCAATAGAGCACCGATGGATCGTCCCAGAAAATGTCCTGCGTGCCGTTGCCGTGATGTACATCCCAGTCGACGACGGCGACACGGTCGGCGCCATGGTTCTTCTGCGCGTAGCGTGCCGCGATCGCGGCGGTGTTGAACAGGCAAAAACCCATGGAGGTGGTCTTTTCGGCATGATGGCCGGGCGGCCGTGCGGCGACGAAGACGTTTTCGGCACGGCCGGTGAAGACGTCGTCGACCGCGGCGTTGGCTGCGCCGATCGCGGTCACGGCCGCCTGCCAGCTCTTCGGGCTGGCGGTGGTGTCGGCATCGATACGGGCGATGCCGGTGTCCGGTATCGCTGCACGGACCCGTTTGACGAATTCGGGCGGATGTGCGTAGAGGATGGTTGCCTCGTTGCCTTCCGGCGCCTGGACGCGATCGAGCGCCGCGAACGCCTCGTCGTCAAGCACACGCTCTATGGCGCGCAAACGGTCCGGCCGCTCCGGATGACCGGGCGGTGTTATGTGCTCGAGGAAAATCGGGTGGGTATAAAGTCGCGTGACCATGCCCCGATATAGGCGCGCCTCGCCGCTTTGGCCATGTTTTCGCGCGCTGGTGAGGCGATGTTCAACAGGGTTTAGGCAACCGGCGTCGGCTGAGCCCACCGCGAGCCGCCTGGGATCGGCGAAAAGAATGACCTCAGGCCGGTGATCGGTCAATCTGGGGCTGCTTCGCTGACGATCGATCAGGCTTAGGCAGCTTGCCGGTGCGATTGAGCAGCCCTTCCAGAAGAACCTTGAACGCCTTCACTGCCTTCTTCGACGTCGCTTCGGGATCGTTCGAATTTGCGATCCACTGCGCCCCATGCAACGAAGCGCCGCTGACCAGCCTTGCCGCGGCTTCGGGATCGACGGCGAGAATTGTCCCCTCGTCGCTCAGTCTTTGCAGGCTCTCCGTCATCGAGCGGATGCATGTGCTCTGGCTTGGCCATTGCGATGGATCGCCGAGCACCGCCGGCCCGTCACGAAGCACGATACGCTGGATCTCCGGCTCCAGCGCCATCTCGATATAGGCGGTGCATTCGTCGACAAAGCCCTGCCAGAGATTGCCCGGCTTGGCCGAAACGACCTTCAGCCGGGCTGCCATTTCGGCGTCGATCTCGGCGATAACCGCCTGGAGTAGGCCCTTCTTGTCGCCGAAGTGATGATAGAGCGCACCGCGCGTCAGCCCGGCCGATGCCGTGAAGTCATCCATCGAGGCTTCGGCATAGCCGAGCGTGCCGAAGGCCTGGCGCGCCGCTCCGATCAGCTTGGCGCGGGTTTCGGCAATCATCTCCTTGCGTGGTCTATGCATGCTCTGGCCCTATTACCATACGTCTCGTATGCCAATTGACATACGCCGCGTATGATCTATTTAAACTCATACGCTACGTATGTAATCGCCGAACCGGCCGTTGTCGAGGAGCCAGACCATGCAAAATCCCTATTCCCAGATCTTTCGCGCGTCGGGCGCCAAGGGCTTTGCCGCCGCCGGCTTCGTTGCCCGGCTGCCGATGGCCATGGCTCCGATCGGGATCGTCGCGATGCTGTCGCAGACCGATGGCGAATACTGGCTGGCCGGTGCCGTCTCCGCGACATATGCGCTGGCCAACGCTTTTGTCGCCCCGCAGGTATCGCGACTGGTGGACCGCCTCGGCCAGACGCGGATTGTGGTGCCGACCACCATGATTTCCACGCTCGCTTTTGCGATCCTGATTGCAGCGGCCAATCAGCATTGGCCGATATGGACGCTATTCGTCTCGGCGCTGCTCGCCGCCATCATGCCCAGCATACCGGCAATGGTGCGCGCACGCTGGACCGAGATTTTTCGCAACCGCCCCGAGTTGAACACGGCGTTCGCCTTCGAGTCGGCGGCGGACGAACTGGTGTACATCGCCGGCGCATCGCTGTCGGTAGGGCTGAGCGTCGCGCTTTTCCCGGAAGCGGGAGTGCTCGCGAGCACATTGTTCCTCGCCTTCGGTTCGACGGCCTTCATCCTGCAGCGTTCGACCGAACCGCGAGCCCGACCGGTGGAACACGGTTCGGGCGGCTCGGCAATCCGGCTGCGGCCGGTCCAGATCATCACCTTGGCCCTGATCTTCATCGGCGCGACCTTCGCCACCACGGAGGTGAGCACCGTGGCGATCACGAAGGAGCTTGCCCAGCCGGGCGCCGCCAGCTTCGTCATCGGCGTCTACGCGCTCGGATCGTTCGTCGTCGGCATCATCATCGGCGCCCTGAACCTGAAAGTGCCGCTGCAGATTCAGCTTGCCATCGCAATCGCCATCATTGCGCTTACCTCGCTGCCGCTGCTCGTCGCCGACACCGTGCCGCTGCTGGCACTGGCCGTCTTCGTCAGCGGCGTGGCAATCTCGCCGACCTTCATCACGGCATTTGGCCTGATCGAACGGCGCGTGCCCGAGGCGGTGCTGACCGAGGGCGTGACCTGGGTGATGACCGGCATCGGCATCGGCATGGCGCTCGGCTCGTTCGCCGCCGGCTGGGTAGTGGACGCTTTCGGCGCGCAGAACGGGTTCTGGGTATCGGTGGCATCGGGCACAATCGCGCTGGTCATCGTGCTCGCCGGCCAGCGCAGCCTTGCCGCGCCGAACTGCGACATGCCTGCATGCGACGCAGCCGCGGTCGCTGCGGAATAGTTTCCGGTGCGTTCGGCCCGAGCCGGGGCCGGACGCATACCAGCACCGTGAGAATGGCCTAAAGAATCTCGGTCTTGGCGATGTGGATGCCAAAACCTTCGAGGCCGACATAATGGCGCTCGCGCGAGGCGATCAGATTGATCGAGGAAATGCCGAGATCCTTGAGGATTTGCGCGCCGAGGCCGATCTCGCGCCATTCGTTTTCGCGGCGACGAGCCTCTTCATGGTCCTCGCGGTCGCCGGCAGCCGGCCGCTTGCGCTCCTGATGGGCGACGCCGACCGAGCCTTCGCGCAGATAGACGATGACGCCGCGTTGGCGCTCGCCCATTGCCTTCATGATGGCGTCCAGCCTGTGGCTGGTGCCGAAGACGTCGCTGACCACGTCCTCGGAATGAAGGCGCACCGGCACCTCGACGCCGTCGCGGATATCGCCGAAGACGACCGCCACGTGATGCATGGAGTCCCAGGGCAGCGTGTAGGTGAAGACCTGCGCCTTGCCGCCCGGCGTCTCGATGTCGGAACAGGCGACGCGCTCGACCAGCGTTTCCTTGCGTTGCCGGTAGCCGATAAGGTCGGCAACCGAGATCTGCTTCAACCCGTGCTTTTCGGCGAAGGCCTGCACCTGCGGGCCACGCATAACGGTGCCGTCATCATTGACCAGCTCGGAAATGACGCCGACCGGCGGCAGGCCGGCGAGCTTGCAGAGGTCGACAGCGGCTTCGGTATGGCCCGAACGCATCAGCACGCCGCCTTCGCGCGCGATCAGCGGAAAGATGTGGCCGGGGCGCACGAAATCGGACGCGCCGACATTGCCGTTGGCGAGATTGCGCACCGTCAGCGTCCGGTCGTCCGCCGAAATGCCGGTCGTGGTGCCGTGCTTGAAGTCGACGCTGACGGTAAAGGCGGTGGTGTGGGCGGAATCATTGTCAGCCACCATCGGCGACAGGTTGAGCCGCTTTGCTTCCTCGCGCGGCATCGGCGTGCAGACGATGCCCGACGTGTTGCGGACGATGAACGCCATCTTTTCCGGCGTGCAATGGACGGCGGCGACGATCAGGTCACCCTCGTTCTCGCGGCCGTCATCGTCCATAACGACGACGATCTCGCCGCGCTCGAAGGCGCGCAGGGCTTCGACGATTTTCTTCTGGTCGTAAGGCATGGGTGCTCGCTTCGCTCGCGGGAACAGGGGAGTAAGGGAGTAGGGCAGTACGGGAGTAGGGAAAAGGAAAAAATGCTGTCGTGGGAGCTGCGTAACCTACTCCCCTACTCCCCTACTCCCCTACTCCCCTACTCCCCTACTCCCCTACTCCCCTACTCCCCTACTCCCTTCCCGTTTGTCCCCGATGACGCAGATAATGATCGGCAATGGCGCAGGCAACCATCGCCTCGCCGATCGGTACGGCGCGGATGCCGACGCATGGATCGTGCCGGCCCTTGGTCATGATCTCGACGTCGTTACCGTCCTTGTCGATCGACTTTCGCGGCGTCAGGATCGACGAGGTCGGCTTGACGGCGAAACGCGCGACGATCGCCTGGCCGGTCGAGATGCCGCCGAGGATGCCGCCGGCATTGTTGGACAGGAAGACCGGCTTGCCGTCATTGCCCATGCGCATCTCATCGGCATTCTCCTCGCCGGTGATGCGGGCGGCCTCGAAACCGTTGCCGATCTCGACGCCCTTGACGGCGTTGATCGACATCAGGCCGGCGGCGATGTCCTGGTCGAGCTTGGCATAGATCGGCGCGCCAAGCCCCGCCGGAACGCCGTCGGCGACGATCTCGATGACCGCACCGACCGAGGAGCCCGCCTTGCGGATGCCGTCCAGATATTTCGTGAAGACGGCGACGGACGCCGGATCAGGCGTGAAGAACGGGTTTTCGGCGTCGCCGACGAAATTCCAGTTCCAATTGGCGCGATCGATCGATTTATCGCCCATCGACACCAGCGCGCCGCGCACCACCATGCCGGGCACGACCTTGCGGGCAAGCGCCCCGGCCGCCACCCGCGCCGCCGTCTCACGCGCCGAGGAGCGACCGCCGCCGCGGTAATCGCGCAGGCCGTATTTGACCTCGTAAGTGTAATCGGCATGGCCCGGCCGGAACTGGCGGGCGATGTCGCCATAGTCCTTGGAGCGCTGGTCGACGTTCTCGATCAGCATCGACACCGGCGTGCCGGTGGTGACCATCGTCTCACCGTCCTCATCGAGGATGAAGCCGGACAGGACCTTGACCTCGTCAGGTTCGCGACGCTGCGTTACAAAACGTGACTGGCCGGGGCGGCGCTTGTCGAGTTCGGCCTGGATCTCGTCGCGAGTGAAGCGGATGCCTGGCGGACAGCCGTCGACGACGCAGCCCAGCGCCGGCCCATGGCTTTCGCCCCAGGTGGTGACGCGGAAAAGATGGCCGAACGTGTTGTGCGACATGGAACCAGCCCTGCCGGCGTCGGAGCCGGCCTAGCGCATGACCCCGAAAATCGGAGCGATTTTCGGAAAGGATCATGCACAAAATCAAAAGTGCTACAGCGTCCCCTTGCGCGTCCAGGAGGACGCGCGGCGCTGTCGCCTGCCTTCTATTGGCGTTTTCCACAGTGGTCAAACTGTGATCCCGCGGATTTAGTTTTGACACATTCGATTGGTTTCTGCTCAGTTCCGTTCCGTTGGACGGAGCCGCTGTACCGGCAATGATTAAAGAGGACGATGATGCGTATCCTGATTGGCGCTGTTGCCGCCACGCTGTTGATTTCCACCGCCGCCTTCGCCGGCCAGACCGAGGGCCTGATCAAGAAGGTCGACAAGGATGCGCTGACGCTGACGCTGGACGACGGCAAGTCCTACAAGCTGAACGCCGAAACCGACCTCGATGCGCTGAAGCCAGGCATGGACATCGTCCTCGCCTACGACGTGACGAATGGCGAGAACGTCGTCACCGACATGGAACTGCCGGACACCGGATCGACCGAGTAGGACGCGTCGATATTCAGCTGATGCCGGCCCGACCTGATCTCAACATACGCTAGGTCATCGGTCTCAGAGCCACTCCAGGCGCCGGCCGTCCAGTCTGAGCACGCGATCCTGCGGCACTTCCATGCTGACCGCATCTTGTTCGGACATCCCCAGTACCAAGCGGAACATTACGCGCATGATGCCACCATGGGTCACGCAGACCGTCTGGCGATCGAGCGCGTCGAACCACGGCTTCACCCGTTCGAGCAGCATCTGGTAGCTTTCGGCGCCCTCGCCGGGCGGCTGGAAATTCCATTTATCGAGGCGGCGGCGCCTGGTCGAACCGGGATTGTTCGCCTCGAGTTCGGCAAAGGTGAAACCCTGCCAGTCGCCAAAGCTCAATTCCACGAGCAGCGGCTCGGTACGATAGGCGTACGGATCGAGCTTCATCGCCGCGCGCAGGCGCTCCATCGTCTCGCGCGTGCGCCGCATCGGGCTGGCGACAAAATCGAAATCTTCGGGCTTGTCGATGAGTTCGGCCAGCCTGCGCCCGTTGCGGCTAGCCTGCTCGCGGCCGAGCTCGTTGAGGTCGGTATCGGCCTGCCCCTGCAGCCGGGCCTCGGCGTTCCACGCCGTCTGGCCGTGGCGCACGATATAGACGAGCGGGTACATCAGGTCTTCCGGAAGAGGTCAGGCGGTGGCGTCAGTCCTTGACCGTCGAAATATCCGGCGCGTCGACCGCCTTCATGCCGACGACATGATAGCCGGAATCGACATGATGGATCTCGCCGGTGACGCCGCGCGAAAGGTCGGACAGGAAATAGACGCCGGAATCGCCGACCTCCTCCTGCGTGACCGTCTGCTTCAACGGCGAATTGTATTCGTTCCATTTCAGGATATAGCGGAAATCGCCGATGCCGGATGCGGCAAGCGTCTTGATTGGGCCGGCGGAGATCGCGTTGACACGGATCTTCTTGGCGCCGAGGTCGACGGCCAGATAGCGCACGCTGGCTTCGAGTGCCGCCTTGGCGACACCCATGACGTTATAGTGCGGCATCACCTTTTCCGCACCGTAATAGGTCAGCGTGAGCAGCGAGCCGCCGTCGGTCATCAGCGCCTCGGCACGTTTGGCGATGGTGGTGAAGGAATAGACCGAAATATCCATGGTGCGCAGGAAATTGTCGCGCGTCGTCTCGACATAGCGGCCGGTCAGTTCGTCCTTGTCGGAAAAGGCGATGGCGTGGACGAGGAAATCGAGCTTGCCACCCCAGTGCTTGCTGACATTTTCGAACACCGCATCGAGGCTGGCCGGGTCGGTCACGTCGCAATGGCCGGCGACATGCGCGCCCAGTTCCGCCGCGAGCGGCTCGACGCGTTTCTTGAACGCCTCGCCCTGATAGGTCAGCGCGATCTCGGCGCCATGGTCGACACAGGCCTTGGCGATGCCGTAAGCGATCGAGCGATTGTTGGCGATGCCAAGGATAAGGCCGCGCTTGCCGGCCATAAGGCCCCGTCCACCCGCCATGTCAGCGCTCTCCGAAAGGTTCTCTGCTTTGTGGAGTGCCTATCGCACAGCCACAGTGCCCCTTCAAGCGTTCAAAGCGGACAGTTCGGGGGACAAAAGCGTTTGCTCAACAGCGCCGCGCGTCCTTTGGACGTGCAAAGGACGCTGTAGCGCTTTGACCTTGCAGTCATGGGCCGGTGGGAAAATCCGACACCTAGTGTCCGTGTGGCACGGCGGAAGAGGACCCTTTGGCGGAAGTTCGTTGGCCCGTGGCCGAAGCACGCTCATGACCCCAAGCCGACAATGGGACCGCTTACATCGAACGACCGCTTGATGTCGCTACCGAGTCCTTCCGTCACAGCAGAAATCCCGTCTCGAATCCTTTGCCACGTGTAGGTTTGACCTCACGGAAGCCGAGAATTACAGATAGACTTATATTAGCAGATGCTATATTAGGGTGCGGGGACGCGAGGGGCCGCTAGTGTACTCGGATTGCCGTCCTTTCCTTAGATTGATTGGGCCATTCGCGATTGAGAGCGCGGATGGCGCGGACGTCACGCCGCATGGCAGACGGTCTAAAGCGCTCTTGGCCATGCTCGCCCTGGCACCCAACGGTACGCGGAGCCGAAAATGGCTGCAAAGCAAGCTCTGGAGCACTCGCGGCGAGGAGCAGGGTGCAGCGAGCTTGCGGCAGGAGCTGTCCGAGGTTCGGAAGTCGCTCCGCCGCGCCGGCATTGATCTAATCTCGACCGATCGTGATGTGGTTCGACTCGACGTCGCTTCGATCGGCATCGATTTGAACGATCCACCCGAAGGCTCTGCCACGCGTGATCTGCTTGAGGGCCTCGATATTCGCGATCCAGAGTTCGAGGATTGGCTTCGTGAGCAAAGAAGCCAATGGCCCCGGCCTCGCACAGTGCCAGCAAACGTCTTTCCTGTTGCCGCGGCAGATCAGTTGTCCGGACAGCGAAGCGCCTCACTTCTGAATTCGTCGCGGCTATGCTTGGGCCTGGTTCGCGATGCCAGGTGGACGGAGGGCTCCGCTAACAGGGCCGTCAGCGACCTTGTCCTGGATCTGGTGGTTCGATCGATCCTGAATTTCGAAGTGGTCGACGTCGTGGATTTTCAAGCGCAGGGACCGCTGACCCAAGCGCCTGACACTGCGCTACCAGACTGGCTGTTGCAAACCAGGGCAACGGTGGTGGGCGACAGAGTGGGCCTGACATTTGCATTAATTGCGCCCGGTGACAGCCGGCTCTTGTGGTCGCATACGGATTTTCTCGAGCCGGCCGACCTGACTGGCCCGGCGAGCCTGAAGCTGATGTCGTTGGTCAATCAGATCGTGTTTTCGATCCTCGAATTCGTTCTCGATCCTAAGTCCATCCGCGACGAGCCCCGACACCGGGCGTCTCGGCTTGCATTGACAGCGCTGCGACAGGTATTCCGCATGCGCGATACGGACCTGGATTCGGCGGAGCGCATGCTCGCCGAAGCATATGAGCTCGACCCGCGTAGCACGTATCTGGCGTGGCAGCTGTTTGTGTTTGTCACCCGCTTTGGCGAGAGACGGGTCGGCCGCTCGGGCACCTTTCACGATCAGGTTCGGGAATGCGCCAGTCGCGCCGTCGAAGTGGCCCCCTTCAATCCTATCACCCTGGCGTTGGCCGCTCATGCCCATTCGTTCGTCTTTCGTGAATACGCACAGGCACTGGAACTCGCCGATCGAGCGATAGCCGCTAACCCGCTACAAGCCATTTGCTGGGACATGCGTGCCTTGACGCTCGGCTATCTCGGCGAAGTGAAGCGTGGCTATGAGGATGCGATGCGCGCACGTGCACTGGGCGGGCCTCCCCTGTATCGTTACTGCATCGATACCACGTGCTGCATCTTGGCAACTCTGAACGGGCGCTTCGAGGAGGGGATACGTCACGGCGAGCGTGTCCTTGCGCAGCAACCCACATACCTACCCGCTTTGAGATACTCGGCTGCCTGCCACGGGCATTTGGGGCATACTGTGGAGGCAGTTCGAACTATCGAACGCTTGCGCGCCTGGGAGCCGGATTTCTCGCTCGAGCTGCTTTCGGAGGAGAATTATCCAATTGCAGGCGTACTCGGAGTTTCGGTTATCAAGAGCGGGTTGTCGCGGATAACGCTGCCAAGGTACGCACCCTAGCGCTGCGCACCGCAGGCGTTACGTCGAGGCTCCGACCACCAGTTGGCGCGGATCAAATTTAGAAGCTTTAGTTGAGGGGTGGACATGATGTCGACAATTGATCTCAATAACAAGTTGTTTAGCGCCCGATTCTTAGTAAGTGGATCGGCCATAAGGCAATATCCGCTGATATTGGGTGACGCAAGTCCTGAAAAATCTCTTGAGGAATACATCAAAAATAGAGGCGGCGAAAAACTGCATCCTTTCGCGTCTATGATGACCAAGAGCAGCGTTCTGTCGATTCAAGAAGAGCAGATCGTGATAACGATTTCTGATGACCCTGTGGAGGGTGCCATGCGCCTTTCGCCAGCCTTCCTGGCGGGGCCGAGCGCAGGTCGAGGTCGAGGCAGGGGCAGAGGGCGCGGACGAGGACGGGGACGCGGCAGGGGGCAAACGGCTTTCGAAACTGGCGAGGAGGCTTTGCCGGCGTGGCACGACAAGCGTGCCTTGCACAGGATCGGACTAAGCGTCGCCAACAAATATCTCGGTGCGATCTGGGAGGACATTCTTATCGATCCCCCGCCCGGACCTTCAGAGAGCCTCAGGGAGACAGAAGCGCTTATCGATCTGCAGAAGAGGAGGGAAGGTGACCCGCTGCGGCGCGAGGAGATCGTCCGCCAAGCATCGTTCGGGATTTTGGACTACACGGCACCGCTCGGAATAGACACTCTCGCGGGCTTCGAGGGGACATGCGCATTGATCGTTGCGATCCTCGAACTCACGGAGGAGATCGGGCTCAACTACAAAGATCGATTCAATCGGCCACGGCCCAACATCATTGAGCCGAGGCTGCGGCCGGCGCTTCCGGTTCCTTCGCACGCTTCCTACCCGTCCAACCATTCATTTCAGTCATTTGCAGTGGCGAACGTTCTGCAACGGATGCTGCCCGAGCACGCCGGCGTAACCGCGGTTTATGAGCGCGCCCGCCGGGTGGCCGAGAACAGGGAATGGGCCGGGCTGCACTACGCCAGCGACACCGATGCCGGCGAGGAACTGGCTGCGCGCATTTCTCCGTACTTGGTGGACGCGATGGATGAAACGATCAGACGCGCCCAGAGCGAATGGTAGGTGGGTGCCATGATGGACGACATCAAGAAGGGCGAAGGCCATCTTTGTTATGACTGGTATCACTACCTGTGGCACCTGATCGCAATCGGCGCCTTACGCGATCGTCCGCGCATCCCTGAAGCGCGGTTGCCGCACGAGGCCGCATACCTGCTGGAGGCCGACGCCTGGGATTTGTTGGGTACTGACAAGCCCGGTTACGGCGAGGTCATTGCCCAGATCGATACGGGAGTGAACTCAAGCCATCCCAATCTCGAGCCTCGTATCCTTTCTGCGGTCAGCTTCGCCGCTCACCCTTTCGGGTTGAGTTACGTCACACCCAAGCAGCAACCGCTCGTCTTGCGGGGGCCGGAAAAAAAGCAGAGCAAGAGCTTTGTGGCCGACGATACCTGGGCGTGGGCGGCAAGCCTGATCAAATCGAGGAACAATGCGCAGGAAGTCGAGGTTCAGAAATCGCTGCTTCGAGCACTGAAAGATGGGCGCGGCGTAATTCAGGAGACTGCTGAGACCTCGCGTATGCGCTACTCAGCGCACGGGACCGCCTGCGCCGGGCTGATGGTCGGCGCCCCTGCGGCCCCGCCCACGAAGTTGAGGCAATTTAGCAACGGTGAAGGCGCAATACCTTATTGGGGGGTCGCCCCAGGCGCTGAACTCCTGCCGATCGAGATTTCAGCACGGCCCGACGCAGCGCAGCTCATTCTGGCGTTCCTCTATGCCCGCGACCAGAAGGTTTCAGTCATACACTTTCCCCGGGAAGTACCCGATCCATGGCGAGCGCACCGTTCCTATCCTGGATATGGCGACAGCAGATATACTTCGGTCGAACAGGCAAAGCCAATTTGGGATTATTTCGAGACGCTTTTCGAGGCGATCAGCGAGGAAATCCCCATCATCTGCGCAGCCGGCAACGATGGCTACGACCATCTGATTTACCCGGCGAGCAAGGCCGGCGAAAGCAATGGCGTGGTTGCGGTGGCGGCCGCCACTTATCTGGCGAGACGTTCGGCATATTCCAACTACAGCGGCGATCCGACCGACAATTCCGTCACCATTTCCGCGCCGTCCGACGACCAGGAGGTGTGTACACGCTGCCAAATACGACTGGACCGTGAGTCGCTGCGTTCACGTGACCACAATTTCGAGATCTACGAGAAGCTCCCCCAGGTTGAATACGCGCCGCAGGGCGTGCTCACCACGGACATCCCGGGCCACCACGGCTATTCCGGCGGACAGCTGGAAGGAATCCAGCCACCGGGCGTCGAAAGCAGAGACCGCGCCGGGCTCTACACAGTATTTGGCGGAACATCTGCAGCCTCGGCCATCGTCGCGGGAGCAGCCGCTTTGTTGCAGTCGAAACATCGCTCCACCGGTAGGCCGCTCAACGGCATAGAGGTTAAGGCGAAGATGACCCAGTCAGGCGCAAAGGAGGTTTCATGGCCTTGGCTTAAAAAAGCTGACGTTCCGATTCTACCGGACAGCCCTAATTGCGAGAGAAGGGTGCCTTCGTTCGATCAGCAGTTTGGAGCGGGGCTGCTTGACCTCCGGAAGTTGCTGAGCTGAGGGTCCCGCCGAATTTTGACTAAAAGGTCGGCTGCAAGCCGCCAAAGCCGGGCCCGAATGGATTTCTGACGTAATTCTGACGTGCCCGCCACGGCGGGCTTACGATCCGCCTACGCCGTCCAGTCATATTCGAGCGACATTTGAAACCGCTCGGGGGCCGGACTCCAATGCATCCGATCACTGCCTATACGAATCCACAGACTGACCGCGTGCTCCCGTCATTCGGCATGGGTGAAACGAAATTCCAGCGCGCCATCGCCACGATCATGTTTACCGACGTGGAGGACTCGACCGGCTTGGCGAGCGCACTTGGCCTGATCGAAACCACGCGGTTCATGATCGAGCACTTCACGTTGACCCGCCAGGTCGTGGTGGCCAATGGGGGGATCGTTCAAAACTTTACAGGCGACGGCGTGCTAGCTCTCTGGCTGGGGAGCGAAATGACGCCCAGCGAAACGGCGCTAAAGGCGCTGGCCGCCGTCGCGGAACTGGTACCGGAAATCTCGCTCGGCAACGCTTGGAAGCGTTCAATGGGCTCCCTGTCGCGCCGCATCAGGATCGGCTTACACTCCGGCGAGGTGATGTTCGTCAACGATCGCCAGCGGGATTTCTCTTTTCTGGTCGGCTCGGAGGTAAATTTCGCCCGCCACGTCGAGCAGGCTGGCAAGAGGGAGAATGGCGCAGGCGTCGATGCGCTGGTGATGGTCAGCGGTGCGACCCTCCACCTTGCTGGCCTGGCGACTGCATCGATCGACCCCTACAAGCTTGTGCGGCTAACCCCCGCCGAACTGGCTCATCGCCAGTCGGTCGACTGGCCTCGACCGTGTTCGCGAAGCGGAACTATGGCGCGTGCAAATGTCGGCCTTTGAGGCGTTAGCTGACGTTGAACCTACTTCGGCCAAATGGCGGCTCCTGGCGCTGGTTGCTCGTTTCCTGTCAATAACCGACGCGGCATGAAACCACTCACGCCCGCTTACGACGTCAAGCGCCAGCCTTTTCGACCGTCAGCCCTTTCGCCTGCGCATCAGTGCCTCGAGCTCGGCGTCGCCGCCCTCCGGCAGCATCAGCCGCACGTGTGCGTAGAGATCGCCGTGACCGCCGGCCTTTTCCGGCAGGCCCCTGCCCTTCAGCCGCAGAACCTTGTCCGAGCTCGACCAAGGGGGAACGTTGACCGCAATCCTGCCGGTCGGGGTTTCGACCGCCACCTTGGCGCCATGCACCGCATCGGCCAGTTCCACCGGCAGGTCGACATGCAGGTCGCGGCCTTCGACGCGGTAGCGCGGGTGCCGGCGGAAACGGATCTTGACCAGCGCATCGCCCGGCTGCCCCGGTCCTTGCTCACCCTGGCCTTTCAACCGGATGGTCTGGCCGTCCTCGACATAGGCCGGCAACTTGACCGCCATCTTGCGGCCGTCGGGGAACATCGCCGTCACTTTCTCGGCGGTTGCGGCCTCCTCGATGGTGACGTCCAGCGTCACGTTGAGGTCGGCTGCAGTCGGCATCCGCCGGCCGGCGCCCATGCCGGCACCGCGCTGCTGGCTGAAAGCATCGCCGAAGATCTGGCTAAAGATGTCGCTGTTGCCGTCGAACGGGTCACCACCGGGACGGCCCGTGCGGAATTCGAAATGCGCGCCGCCCGGCCCTTGCTGCCGGCGGAAACCGGCGAAAGGATCGGCGCCGCCGGCCGCACTCTCGAAACCCTGAAACCGCGGTTTGCCTTCGGCGTCGATCTCACCGCGATCGAAAGCCGCCCGGTTCTTCTCGTCGCCGACGATCTCGTAAGCCTGATTGGCGGCGGCAAAACGCTCCTTTGCCTTGGGATCCGGATTCTGGTCCGGATGATACTTCTTGGCGAGCTTCCGGTACGCCGATTTTATGTCCTTGGCCGATGCGTTCTTGGCAACGCCCAGCACCTCATAGGGGTCGCGCATGCTTACTGCCCTGGAGAAGGAGTGGTTCCATGATCGCCTCCTATATGCGCTTGCATAGGAAGAAATTCCAGTGGCTTACCGCTATATAGCCGGCGGAAAATCAGAGCGCCTTGAAGTCCTGCATTCGCCAGGCGCTGCCGCCGGCCAGGCATACTTCGCCTTTGAACAGCGCGACGCCGTCGAAGCTCTCGCGCGACGCGGTGAAGCGACGGCATGTCTCACCGTTAGCCCTGAATTCTGCGAGCTCGGTGATGGAGCCGCGCGAGCCGGTGTCGGCATTCGCCCAGGGAACGGCCTGCCCAGCCAGTTGCTCGACGTCGGCGGAGGACACGGCGTTGCGGATCGTGGCCTGATCGGAGGCGCGGTCCTGATCGAGCGGCGTGACTGAGGCCGGCGTGCTCGAGGTCAGCACCGAGCGGTCGACCTCCGCCTGCTCCAGGCTGAAGCCGCCGCCACCACAGGCGGCAAGCGGCAGGACGATTATCACGATCATGGCTTTGGCGCTGGCCGAAGCGATAACGCTCCATTGCCCACTGTCAAAAGCTTGCGCGATACGCGACAATCGGCAATCTCCCCAGCCGGCGACAAATTTGGGAAAAACTATGAGCGAAACCGGGTTAACAAGCGGTGACTTTACCGAGGCGGCGGAGCCGTTCCGGCTCTTTGCGGCGTGGCTCGACGACGCGACGAAGAGCGAGATCAACGACCCCAACAGCGTGGCGCTGGCGACCGTTGATGCCGAAGGCATGCCGAATGTGCGTATGGTGCTGCTTAAGGGGTTCGACGAGGGCGGCTTTGTCTTCTACACGAACTTCGAGAGCGCCAAGGGCCGTGAGATCCTTGGCAGCATGAAAGCGGCAATGTGCTTCCACTGGAAATCGCTGCGCCGCCAGGTGCGAGCGCGCGGCCCGGTGGAGATCGTCACCGACGCCGAAGCCGACGCCTATTACGCGACGCGTCCGCGCGGCAGCCGCATCGGCGCCTGGGCATCCAAACAGTCGCGGCCGCTGGAGAGCCGCTTCGCGCTGGAAAAGGCGGTCGCCGAATACACGGCGCGCCATGCGATCGGCGACATCCCGCGGCCAAAACACTGGTCAGGCTTCCGCATCGTGCCGCAGACCATCGAGTTCTGGCACGACCGTCCGTTCCGGCTGCACGACCGTGTCGTGTTTTCGCGCAACGCCGAGGGCGGTTGGGACAAAATGAGGCTGTATCCGTAGGGCACGACGGTGGAGCGCCGCTGCCCATTTTTTCAGCCCTTCTTCCTGGTCATGAAGGCGGCCAAGGCCGGGCCGCTTCTGGCGGATTTCCAATTCCCACGATCACGATCTCGTGTGCGTGAAACGTTCCAGCTTGCCGGAACGAACCAGGAAAGGGCTCAACGCGCCGCTGGCGCAAATTCAGGAGGAAACAATGCATTCACTCAGGTTGGTCACGATAGCCGGTCTTGCCTGCCTTTTCGCTTCGCAAGCCTTTGCGGAGGACGCGATGGGGACAATGACGGTGATGAAGGGTGGGGAGGTCATGGCGATCATGCCCGATGGGCATATGGGCACCATGATGCCCGACGCGAAGATGAGCGCCGAAATGATGAAAATGGCGAAACCGATCAAGCATTGCATGATGTTGATGACCGACGCCAAAGGCAAGACGTTCATGATCGACACGTCTTCGGCAAAGGCCCAGGCCGAATGTAAAAAAATGGCGATGTGACAAAGAGATCATGGCAAGAAAACCCGCCGGTTTCTGCCGGCGGGTCCACGATGCGAGACAAGGCCAGAAGGTCTAGGCCTTCTTCCTGGTCATGAAGGCCGTCAAGGCTGCGCGGGCCTCGTCGGATTTGAGCCGCTCGCGGAAATGCTGGCTTTCCTGGCCGATGCGTTCGACAAGGGCGTCGCGCGAGCCGCGCATCAGGTCGCGCGCGATCTTCAGCGCTTGCGGCGGTTTGGCAGCGATCTGGCCCGCCGCCGCCAATACCGATGCTTCGAGTTCCCTCTCCTCGACCACCTCGTAGATCAGCCCGGCGGCCTTCGCGCGCTCGGCCGAAAAGCCCTCGCCGAGGCCAAGCAGCGCGAAGGCGCCTTGGCGGCCGAGGATCTGCGGCGCGAGCAGGCTCGAACCGGCCTCCGGCACAAGGCCGAGATCGACGAAGGGCGTCCGGAATAGTGTGCGCGGCGTGGCGAAGGTCAGGTCGCAATGCAGGTTGAGCGTGGTGCCGATACCGACAGCAATGCCGTCGACACCGGAAACCATCGGCTTTTCCACCTTGGCCAGCGCCATCAGGAAATCCCAGACCTCGGTACCGCCTTCACCGCCCGAGGCGACAATCATGAAATCGGCAAGGTCGTTGCCGGACGAGAAGGCACCGGGCACGCCGAGAAAGACATGGACGCGGATCGCCGGATCGGCGTCGCCCCCGGCAAGGGCCGCCGACATCGTCGCGTACATGGCGCGGGTCAGGGCGTTCTTCTTGTCCGGACGGTTGATGCGGATGATCTGGATGGCGCCCTGGCGTTCGACGAGGATGTGGTCTGTCACGGATTGGTCCTTTGTGAATTTCGGGCCTTTGTGAATTTCGGCGCGTGCGAACCTCAGGCTGAAATCAGCGCCTTGCCGGCAACGGCAAGGCTGTCGGCGCCGCCGACGACGCGCTCTTTGAGCGCGGCCACTTCGCCAAGCAGGTTCTCGGCGAAGAACCGGCAAAGCGCGATGCGGTTTTGGTCGGCAAGCGCGCCGCGCGCCAGATAGGCCCCGCCTGCGGCAAGCGAGATCAGCCTGAGATAGGGTGTGGCGCCGGCCAGCGCCTCGTCCGATCGGCCTTCGGCTTGCAGGTCTTGCAGGAAACGGGTTGCCTGGGAGAGCTCGTCGAGCGCCTGGTCGAGGCGATCGGCGGTGCGGCCGAAGCCTTCAAGGTTCGACGCTCGCACCGCATCGGCAACGGCCTTGAGTTCAGCGATGTAGCCATGCACATGCCGGCCGCCGCCGAGCGGCAGCTTGCGTGTCACCAGATCGATCGCCTGGATGCCATTGGTGCCTTCGTAAATGGGCGCGATGCGCGCGTCGCGATAAAGTGCTGCGGCCCCTGTCTCCTCGATGAACCCCATGCCGCCATGCACCTGCAGCCCAAGCGAGGCGACCTCGACGCTGACGTCGGTCGAAAAGGCCTTGGCCAGCGGCGTCAACAGATTGGCGCGCTCCTGCCAGTGCTTTGCATCTTCGCTCTGCGACGCAAGATCGATGGCGTGGGCGCAGGAATAGCAGATGGCACGGGCAATCTGGGTCAGCGCCTTCATGGTCAGAAGACTGCGCTGGATGTCGGGGTGATGCACGATCGGCGCCATGCCGGCACCGCGATAGCTCGCCGCCTTGCCTTGCCGGCGACCGTTTGCATAGGCGAGCGCCTTCTGCGTCGCCGCCTCGGCGACTGCGACGCCCTGAATGCCGACGGCAAGGCGCGCATTGTTCATCATGGTGAACATGCAGGCGAGGCCCTTGTTCTCCCCGCCGACCAGCCAGCCGATCGCGCCGGGCGCGGTGCCTTCGAAGCCATCGCCATAAATCATCGTGCAGGTCGGCGAAGCGTGGATGCCCAGTTTGTGCTCCAGCCCGGAGCAGAAGACGTCGTTGCGTGCGCCCAGCGCGCCATCGTCTCCGACCAGGAATTTCGGCACCAGGAACAACGACAGGCCGCGCGTGCCGGCCGGCGCGTCCGGCAGCCGCGCCAGCACCATATGGATGATGTTGTCGGTGAAATCGTGCTCGCCATAGGTGATGAATATCTTTTGCCCGAAGATGCGGTAGGTGCCGTCGCCGGCCGGTTCGGCGCGGGTTCGCAAGGCATTCAGGTCCGAGCCTGCCTGCGGCTCGGTCAGGTTCATGGTGCCCATCCATTCGCCGGAGACCAGCTTTTCCAGATATTTGGCCTTGAGTGCCTGCGAGCCATGCTTGTCGAGTGCTTCGACCGCGCCCATGGTCAGCGTCGGGGCGATGCCGAACGCCATCGAGGCGGAGTTCCACATTTCGAGCGCGGCGACGCCGAGCATGGCCGGCAGCGCCTGGCCGCCATACGCTTCAGGCGCGGACAGCGCATTCCAGCCGCCGCCGATCCAGCGGCGATAAAGTTCCTTCCAGCCGGGCGGGGTGGTGACGGCAGCGCCGTCGAGCACCGCGCCTTGCTGGTCGCCGATCTTGTAGAGCGGCGCCACCTCCTCACTGGCGAAGCGGCCGGCCTCGGCCAGAATGGCGTCGACGAGGTCCTCGCCGAGTTCGCCAAAGATGCCGGCATCGAGCGCCGGCTTCAAGCCGGCGACATGCTTCAGGGTGAAGGCGATCTCCTCGACCGGTGCCCGATACATGGCGCTCGCTCCTCCTCTGTCCGGCTCTCCTCAGTCCGGCAGGTCAACTCAAGATCCGTGCCGACGCTCCCCGTCCACCTTCGTTTTACGTAAACGTCAAACTTTGTCACGAGGATTTTGCAGTTGCTGGCTCGTCTGCAAAAATATTTAGAGCCGGACGACGCACTTGATTTGTACGGCTATTTCCCGTACAAGGCAGCATCAGGGGTGACGATAATGCCAAACCAACAGACCCGCACCGCCCGTCTCGAAGCCCGTATTTCGCCGGATATGCTGGACGTTGTGAAACGTGCCGCCGAAATCCAGGGCCGCAGCGTCAGCGACTTCGTGGTCGCCGCCGCTCAAGAGGCGGCGCAGCGTACTATCGAGAACACCACCATCATGCGTATCTCCATCGAAGATCAGCGCGCCATGATGGAGGCGATTCTCAATCCGCCCGAGCCTAATGAGGCACTGCGCAAAGCTGCCGACGCCCACAAACGGCTGGTCGTCGAAACCCGGTGACTTTCGCCGTCATTATCGAACCGCTCGGCGGATCGCAGGATCGCAAGGCGTTCAGCTGCGGGGTACCGGCGCTCGACCGCTACATTCGGGAGCAAGCCAGCCAGGATGTCAAACGCCGAGTCGGCAATTGCTTCGTTGCCGTGGATCGCGATGGCGGCGCGATCGCCGGATATTACACTTTGGCGGCGTCGAGCATACCAATCGCGTCCTTGCCTGACGAACAGACAAAACATCTGCCACGCTACCCGGTTCTGCCCGCGATATTGGTCGGCAGGCTGGCCGTCGATGCCCGATACCAGCGGCGGCGGGTCGGGTCGGCGCTGATCGTGGATGCGCTACGACGTAGCGTTAGCGCTGCCCCAGCAGCCTTCGCGTTGATTGTCGATGCCAAGGATGACCAGGCGGTCGCGTATTATCGCAGGCATGGCTTCACCTCGTTTCAGAGCCGCCCGCTATCACTGTTCCTGCCCATAGCAACAGCGTTGAAGCTATTTGGCTGACAATCGCAACCATCGCTTTGCTCTTGAGGAGTACCAAGGATCGCTTCGCCAGCGCTCCAACTCGCCCACTCGGCACCCGAAGCATTTCCTTAACCATGGTGGTTCAGGATTTGGCTTTGGCCAGCAAGGATCTGCTGTTTGAAAACGCCGGCGCGCCCCCTTGTCCGCTCAGCGCTTCTCCTTGTCGCGGCCGCGATGACCCTGGCGCTGACGCCGGCAAAGGCCTCGGATTTCTCCGAACCTTGGAAGGATGCCGACCGGGCGCTGGTCGTCGACGCCTACGAATACAATTCCATCGACTGGACCCGGCTAGCCGCCGACAAGCGTCTTGTCGGCTTCATCAACAAGGCATCCGACGGAATGCCGCCACCCTATTTCTGTTTCGGCGACGAGACCGAGGTGCGGCTGTGCAAGACGCTTTGGAAGCGCCATGCGATGGCACAGGAACTGTTCCAGACGCGCAAGGTTGTGGCCAAGGCGCTTGGCTTGAAATGGGGCGCCTATCACCTCGCCCGCCCCGGCAACCCGGTCGGACAGGCCAATAATTTCATCGAGTTCGCCGAACCCGGACCGGATGACCTGCTTGCCCTCGACATCGAGGACGATGACCCCACCCAATGGATGTCGCTCGAGGATGCCGAGGAATTCGTGCGCCATGTGCATCGGCGGGTTGGCCGCTTTCCAGTGCTCTACACCAACGGCACGACAGCCAGGCATATCGCCGACAACAAGTATAAATACCCGCTCCTGTCCCGGCTGCCGCTGTGGTATGCGCGCTACAAGCCAGACATCGGCGTGCATTTTCCGATGGGCAACTGGCAGGGTTATGCGCTCTGGCAGTTTTCGGCGCGAGCAAACTGCGGCCGGTTCCGCTGCCCTTACAGGGTCGCGGGCACACCCAACGATATAGACGTCAGCGTCGCGCCGATGAACGCCACGGAATTGCGCGCGCAGTGGCCGTTCGGCGGCCTGATCGACGTGCAGCCGGATTATCTCACCTCGATACCGGTGCCGCTCTCACGCGAGGCGGGGCTCGCCGGCGGCACCATCACTTACGCCAGCGTGACGCCAGCAAGCTTCGAGGAGATGGTCGCGGTATTCAGGGCGCGCCTGGCCAGGTTCAGCAGCGGCTTTCAAATGCCTGCGGCGAAAGCGGTGCCGGGCCTTCTGCGCGGGATTGCCGAATATGTCGCCTGGACGCGAAACGAAAAGCGTGCGGCATCGGTGCCAGGATTTGTCTCCACCGCCGATGCGGTCAGCAGCGTCTCGACCGAATTCGACCACGGCTTGCGCTGAGGCCGAAGGCAGCCCGAAGCATCAGTTCGCCTGCTCGCGCGCCACCGCCAGCCAGCCAATGTCGCGGCGGCAAAAGCCTTGCGGCCAGTCGATCCGGTCGAGCGCGGCGTAAGCCTTCTTCTGCGCCTCGCCGACGGTGCGGCCGGTCGCCGTGATGTTGAGCACGCGACCGCCATTGGCGACGAGTGCGCCGCCGTTTATGGCGGTGCCGGCATGAAATATCTCGACGCCCTCACCCGCCGCCGCCTCGACGCCGCGGATGACCGAGCCCCTTTCCGGCGTGCCGGGATAGCCCCTGGCTGCCATCACCACGGTGAGCGCCGCCTCGTCGCGCCAGCGCACCGAAGTATGCGCCAGCTGGCCGTCGGCGGCTGCGTTGAGCAGGACGAGCAGATCGTCCTTCAGCCGCATCATCAGCACCTGGCATTCCGGGTCGCCGAAACGGGTATTGTATTCGATCAGCTTCGGCCCGCTGTCAGTGATCATCAGCCCGGCGAACAGCACGCCGGAAAACGGCGCGCCTGTTTCAGCCATGCCGCGCATGGTCGGCTCGACGATCTCGCGCATGGTTCGGTCGATCATTTCCGGCGTCATCACCGGGGCCGGCGAATAGGCGCCCATGCCGCCGGTGTTCGGGCCGGTGTCGCCGTCACTGAGGCGCTTGTGGTCCTGCGCGGTGCCGAAGGGCAGCGCGGTGGTGCCGTCGCACAGGCAGAAGAAACTTGCTTCTTCGCCGACGAGAAACTCCTCGACCACCACTTCCGCGCCGGCCTGGCCGAAGGAGCCGTCAAAACAGGCGTCGAGCGCGGCCAGCGCCTCGTCAAGCGTCATGGCGACGGTGACGCCCTTGCCGGCAGCGAGGCCGTCGGCCTTGATGACGATCGGCGCACCCGTCTTCTCGACATAGGCCCTGGCCGAAGCCAGATCGCCGAAGCGGCCATAGGCGGCGGTCGGGATGCCGTATCTGGCGCAGAGGTCCTTGGTGAAACCTTTCGAGCCTTCCAGCCGTGCCGCTGCCTTTGACGGTCCGAAGACGCGGATGCCCTCGGCGCGCAGGTCGTCGGCAATGCCGGCGACCAGCGGCCCTTCCGGCCCGACCACCACGAGGCCTATTTCATTCTCGCGGCAGAACCGGGCCACCGCCGTGTGATCCGCAATATCGAGCCTCACCAGCTCGGCTTCGCGGCCGATACCCGGATTGCCGGGCGCCGCGTAGAGTTTGGTCAGCAGCGGCGACGCCGCGATCTTCCAGGTAAGCGCATGCTCTCGTCCGCCGGAGCCGATCAGCAAAACACGCATGCCCAGATTCCTTGCCATTTCACGACCAGGACTGCGCTATTGCGCCGCGCGCGACGGGTCAAGACATTTGGCTGCCGAAGCGCCGATTGCGCGTGGCGAGCGTGCGGGGGCTGCTTGACGCTTGACGGCATTCGCCTCTGCTGCCACTCCAGCAAAATGGAAACCGTCCAGTCGAAAGCGGCCCAGGGCCGCGTCGCCGATGCGCCGAGCGGCCACTGGGTCTATCGCGTGCTGCCGCGGCGGTTGTGGCCCTATGCGCAGCTTGCCCGGTGGGACCGGCCGATCGGCTGGCAATTGCTGCTGTGGCCATGCTGGTGGTCGGCTGCGCTTGCCGCGAGCGCCTATCCGCGTCCGACGGACCCGCTTCTCTCTCTGCTGCCGTCGCCGTGGTATCTGCTGCTGTTTTTTCTTGGCGCGTTCGCCATGCGCGGCGCCGGCTGCACCTACAATGATTTGGTCGACGAGGACATCGACAACCAGGTGGAACGCACGCGCTCGCGGCCGCTGCCGGCCGGCAAGGTCACGCGCCGGCAGGCCTGGATGTTTGTTGTCGTGCAGGCACTGGTCGGCCTTGCCGTGCTTTTGCAGTTCAACAGCTTCGCCATCTTGCTCGGCATCGGCTCGCTGGTCATCGTCGCCGTCTACCCGTTCATGAAGCGGTACACCAATTGGCCGCAACTCGTTCTCGGCCTTGCCTTTTCCTGGGGAGCGCTGATGGGATGGGCGGTCGAGTTCGGCGATCTCGATGAGCCGGCAATCATGCTCTATATCGGCTCGATCCTGTGGGTGATCGGCTATGACACGATCTATGCGCATCAGGACAAGGAAGACGACGCTATTGTCGGCGTGCGCTCGACGGCGCGCCTGTTCGGCGACAATACCAAGGCGTGGCTGGCCGGGCTTTATGGCGGAGCGCTGGTCTGCTTCGCCATCGCCTTTGCCTCGGCACAGGCACCGGTGCCTGCACTGGCCGGGCTGATCGCCGCCGGCGCGCATCTGGCGCGGCAGATCGGCGTGCTCGACATCGACGACCCGGACCAGTGCCTGAGGCTGTTCAGATCGAACAACCAGGTCGGCTGGCTGATCTTCCTCGGCCTGATCGGCGGCGCGGCCTGGGTGGCGCTGAAGCCGCTGGTTTAGCTACTCCCGCGAAATGAGCTCCTCGCCGCCGATGACCAGCCTGAGGCCGAGGTCGCCGGCGCGGCGGCGGGCGAGGAAGCGCGGGCGGCGCATGGTCGAGACGCGACCCTTGCGGCGGTCCTGCGCCGGCAGCGCCTTGATGGCGGCGCCGAGCGATTCTTCCAGCGTGCGGGCAATGCCGTCGGCCTCGATCAGCAGCATCGGCAGGCGGTAGGCGTCGGCCCAGGCGCGCCAGTCGGCGGCGACGTCGTCGAGATCGTCGGCGACCAGCAGCGGCACCGACAGCATCGGGTCATTGTGCAGAAGCTCAAGCGTCACTGTGACATTGCCATCCGGATCCTCCATCGCGCGGGCGGCGACGCCGCGAAACGCGTTGGCGGGCAGAGCGATGATCGCCGGCACGCCGCTCATCTCCAGCGTGCGGCGGATAACCGCGCCGCGCTGGTCGATGGTGAAGGTAACGTCGCCATAGTCGTCGCGGGTGGCGTAGCTCACCACCTGCGGCAGGCGAAATGGGTCGAGGCGCATATTGCGGCCGGCCCAGACTGGCTTCAGTCCAGTGTTCATATCGTGCCTTTCCTGTTTCTCCTGAGAGCCGGTGTTTCCGGTTCTCCGGGCCGGTTTTCCCAGCCTCGTTTGTGGAGAAACATTAGCGCGGGCTTCTTATCCTCGCGCTTAAGAAAGTCGGTTAAATTTTGCTGATCCGGGGCGGATGGTTATCGGAATGCCAACCGGCGCAGGCCGGCGAAAGGATCAGATAACCTTACCCGGATTCATGATGCCGGCCGGATCGAAGGCGGCCTTCACCCTGCGCATCAGCTCGATCGCCATCGGCGGCGCCGTCGCGATCAATTCGTCCCGCTTCAACTGGCCGATGCCGTGCTCGGCCGAGATCGAGCCATGAAACGCGCGCACGACGTCGTGCACGGCCTTGTTCATGATGTGGTAAAGGCCGAGAAACGCCTCGTCATCGCCGTCGGCCGGCCGGGAGATGTTATAGTGCAGGTTCCCGTCGCCCATGTGGCCGAAGCAGACGACGCGTGCGCCGGGACTGACCGATTGCACGGCGCCGGCGGCCTTTTCAATGAAGGGCGGGATTGACGCCACCGGCACCGAGATGTCGTGCTTGATCGAGGCACCTTCCGGTTTCTGCGCCTCGGGCAGCACCTCGCGGAAATTCCAGAACGCATCGCCCTGGGCCATGCTTGCCGCGATCACCGCATCGCCGACGATGCCTTGCTCGAGGCCTGCCTGCAGCACCTCCTCGATCAGCGCCCTTGCGTCGTCGGCCGAACGGCCCGACGAGATCTGCATCAGCACATACCACGGCCAATCGCCGGCAAGCGGCCGCACCACGCCTTGTGCGTGGGCAAGCGTGAAGTCGTAGGGCCTCTGGCCGATCAGCTCGAAGGCGGTGAGCGCTGCCCCTGCACGGTCCATCGCCAGGCTGAACAGCGACAATGCCGCCTCCGGCGATGACAGGCCGGCAAACGCCACCTCGCGCCCCTTGGGCTTGGGGAACAGCTTGAGCACGGCGGCGGTAATGATGCCGAGCGTGCCCTCGGCGCCGACGAACAGGTTCTTCAGATCGTAGCCGGTATTGTCTTTTTTCAGCTTGCGCAGATCGTCGAATACTTCGCCGGTCGGCAGCACCACTTCGACGCCGAGGCAGAGCTCGCGCGCATTGCCGTAGGCAAGCACGCCGGTGCCGCCGGCGTTGGACGAGAGATTGCCGCCGATCTGGCAGGAGCCTTGCGCGGCAAGCGACAGCGGAAACAGCCGGTCGGCGGCATCGGCCGCTTCCTGCAGCGTCTGCAGGATGACGCCGGTTTCGACCGTCACCGTGTTGGACAGCGTATCGATCTCGCGGATGCGGTTCAGCCGCGACAGCGACAGCACGATCTCGCGGCCGGATGCGTCCGGCACCTGGGCGCCGACCAGCCCTGTGTTGCCGCTTTGCGGCACGATGGGCGTGCCGGTTTCGGTCGCCAGCCGCATGATGCTGCTGACCTCCTCGACGCTCCCCGGCCTCAGCACCAAAGCCGTCCTGCCGTGCCAAAGTCCGCGCCGCTCGGTGAGGAAAGGCGCGATGTCCCGCTGATCGCGCAGCGCATATTTATCGCCGACGATTGTCGCAAAGCGGGCGACGACGGCGGGGTCGAGATCGGGGGAAATGTCGTTCATGGGTGGAAACTATGGTGCTCAATCCATCTTGTCACGCGGGGCGATCTTGTCACGCGGGGCGGCGGCGCGCGAAAGCCGGTCGTTGATCGCCTCGCCCAGCCCTTCGAACGGGATCGGCTCGACGGCGATGGTTTTGGCGCCACTGTCATCGAGATCCTGCAGATGGGCGAAGAGATTGCTTGCCGCCTCGCGCAGGTCGCCGGTCTCCGACAAGTTGCGCAGGGCGGCTGCATCGCGCCAGCCTTCGGCACGGCGGCGGCCGAAGGCCAGCAAGGCTTCCCCCGGTGCGACCTCCGCAGCATTGAGCCGCACCGCCGCACCTGGCGCATAGTGCGAGGCGAGCATGCCGGGCGCCTCGACGACCGAAGCGCCGCGCAGCAACTTTGACCCGGCCACCGCTTCGATCTCTTCGGCGGCAATGCCGCCCGGCCGCAGCAGCCGCAGCTTTCCAGCTTCAACCTTGACAATGGTCGATTCCAGCCCGACCGGCGTCGCGCCGCCATCGACCACAAGCTTGATCCGGGGACCGAGATCGGCGGCCACGGCCTCGGCCGTCGTGGCGCTGATCCTGCCCGAGGAATTGGCGCTTGGCGCCGCCAGCGCGCGGCCGAACCTGGCGATCAGCTCGCCGCCAAAGCCTTTCGGCATGCGCAGCGCGATCGTTTCCAGACCGGCGGTGACCAGCGGATGAATGCCGTTGCCGGGCCGTTGCGGCAGCACCAGCGTCAGCGGCCCCGGCCAGAATGCCTGCGCCAATCTTTCCGACAGCGGATCGAACAGCGCGATGCGCTCGGCCATCGCCGGGTCGGCTATATGGGCGATCAGCGGGTTGAAGCGAGGGCGGCCCTTGGCTTCGAAGATGCGGGCCACGGCAACGCCGTTGGTCGCGTCGCCGGCCAGCCCATAGACGGTCTCGGTCGGGATGGCGACGACATCGCCGCTCTCGAGCAGCGCCAACGCCCTTTCCATCGCCTCGCCGACGGCACGAATTTCAGCCACTGTCGTCACCTCACGGATGCGGGTGCCTAATACGCTGACGCCGACGGAGCAAGTCCGGGCGTAGGCGAATCGCAAATCGCTAAAATGCTCTGTTTCTCCGCAAGCCGGCATCAACTGCCCTCGGCTACGGTGCCGTCTTGTTGGGCAAGGGGAATTATCATGTTTTCGATGCGTATCCTTGGAGCGCTTGGTCTGGCGTTTATGGCCGGCACGGCACAGGCCTCATCGCTGGTTTTTCTCGGGCAAACGACGGCGACGCCTTCGGTTGTAAGTGCCGGCGCGCTCGAACGGGCGAAAACACCGTCGATCGTCGCGCTCGGCGAGAAGTTGCCTGACGTCAATGAAAACGTCACCGATGAAAAGGTCGCGGCAATCCCGAGCCAGCCGAACCATGGCTTCACCGGAACCCCGATGATCATTCGCGGCGGTATCGTCGGCGATGCCTTTGCAACGCCCGCGCCCAAAGCCGCGCCGGCCACCGCTGCCGCGCCCGCCGCGGACAGCAAGGCCGACCCAAAGGTCGCCAGCAAAACCCCTGAACCAGCTGCGCCGCAGCCTGCGCCGCTAGCAGCTCCCGACCAGCCGAAATAGCGCCACAAGCGATGATTTTTTCCCGGACGTCAGCCGGCTATCTTGGAGAAATCCGCGACCCGGTCGGTCGCCGCGCGGATGCGGGCGAGCAACGCTAGGCGATTGGCGCGCACCGCCTGGTCCTCGTCGTTTACGAGGACTTTCTCAAAGAATGAATCAACCGGCTCGCGCAACACGCTAAGCGCCAGCATGGCGGCGGAAAAGTCTTCGTTTTGAATTGCTTCGCCGGCTTGCTTCTCGGCTTGATTGACCGCGGCGTACAAGGCTTTTTCGGCGTCCTCCCGGAACAGCGCCGGCTCAACACGGTCGGCGATCGTCGTGTTCTTCTTCTCCTCGGCAGCCACGATGTTGGCAGCGCGCTTGGTGCCGGCAAGCAGGTTCCTGCCGTCCTCGCTGTCGAGGAAGGAGCCAAGCGCTTCGACGCGGCGGACGATTTGCAGGAGGTCGTCGTTGGACGATTGGCCGATCTCCCCCCTAGAGGGGGAGATGCCCGGCAGGGCAGAGGGGGGCGCGACAGAATGAGAGGCTGGCGGGACAGCGCCCCCCTCTGTCGGCTTCGCCGACATCTCCCCCTCTAGGGGGGAGATTGGGCGCGAGCCCGCCGCCAGTACGGCGTCGATCAGATCGTGCCGCGCGCCCTGGTCGCGGAGATAGACTTTCAGGCGGTCGTGGAAGAAGGACAGGAGATCGGCAATTATGTCAGACGCGGAACGGTCCGGTAATTCGACGCCGCGTATTTCCGAGGACAGCAAACCTGCCCGTTCACTGATCAAATCGTCGGCTGATCCCACACCGGTCGTGAAATCACCCCCATCGTCCGCTCGCCAGACCACCGAAAACCGATTGCCGCGATTGAAGGTAAGCCCGAATAGCGAGTTTAAAAACTGGCGCTGGAGTGGCAGTCTTACCCCATTCTCGACCAAAATCCTCACAACGCCCAGCGCCGCTCTTCTGAGCGCATAGGGGTCCTTCGATCCGGTCGGCTTTTCATCAATAGCCCAGAACCCGACCAGCGTGTCGAGCTTGTCGGCAAGCGCCACGGCCACCGAAACCGGATCAGTTGGCACGCGATCGGACGGTCCCTGCGGCTTGTAGTGTTCCTCGATCGCCGCGGCAACGGAAGGATGCTCGCCCTGCAGCAGTGCGTATTTGCGGCCCATGGCGCCTTGCAGTTCCGGGAACTCGCCAACCACTTCGGTGGTGAGGTCGGCCTTGGCGAGCACGGCGGCGCGGCGCGCCAGCGCGGTAATCTCCCCCCTCGAGGGGGAGATGTCGCCGAAGGCGACAGAGGGGGTCATCTCGCGTGGAGCGCCAACTTCCTCTTGCTTCGAAACGTCAGGTCGCGTCGCGCCAGCCGAGGCGACCCCCTCTGGCCTGCCGGCCATCTCCCCCTCAAGGGGGGAGATCGACTGCGCCACGATCGGCGCCAGTTCTTCCGCCAAACGCGCAATCCGCTCCACCCGCTCGCCTTGCGTGCCGAGCTTGGCATGAAACGTTACATTGAGGTGGTCGAGGCGGGCCATGCGCTGGTCGAGCGGTTTTTTTAGATCAAGCCCGAACTTTTCCGCCGATGCCTGCAGCTGGTCGAGATCCGGCAGGTCGCTCTGGTCGGTTCTCCAGAAATAGAGCGCGTCGGACAGGCGCGCGCGCACCACCTTGCCATTGCCGTGGGCGATCTCCTTGCCGCCGTCCTTGGCCTCGATGTTGGCAGTCAGGATGAAGCGGTTGGAGAGCTCTTCGCCCGCGCCGTGCGGCCGTGTCACAAAACACTTCTGGTTGGCGCGGATGGTGAGCCGGATCACCTCGGCCGGAATGGCGAGAAAATCCTGTTCGAATTCGCCCATCAGCACGACAGGCCATTCGACCAGGCCCGACACTTCCTCCAGCAGCCCCTCGTCCTCGACGAGATCGAGCCCGCTGGCGAAAGCAAGATTCCTGGCATCGGCGAGAATGATCTCTTTGCGTCTGTCGGCATCGAGCACGACCTTGGCCGCCTCAAGCTTGGCGACATAATCGTCGAAGCGGCGCACCGTGATGGCGCCAGGCGCATGGAAACGGTGGCCGTAAGTGATATTGCCTGAGCGGATGCCGTCGATCTCGAAATCGACGACCACCGGCTCCTCGGTTTCGGGGCCGAAGGTGCACAGGATCGATTGCAGCGGCCGCACCCAGCGCAGCGAGCCGGGCTTGGCCGAAGCCGGCCCCCAGCGCATCGATTTCGGCCAGGGGAAGTTGCGGATGATGCCCGGCACCAGCTCGGCGATGATTTGCTCCGCCGCCCTGCCGGGCTTCGCAATATGAGCGACATAGAAGTCGCCCTTCTTCGGATCGGAATGAACATGCGCCTCGGCAATCGAGGCAAGGCCGGCCTTGCGCAGAAAACCCTGCACCGCCGGCTCGGGCGCCTTGGTCGAGGGCCCCTTGATCTCCTCGCTGATGTCCTTCGAGCGGGCGGTCAGGCCGCGAATGTCGAGCGTCAACCGGCGCGGCGTCCAATATTCGCGCGCCGCCTCATAGGTCAGCCCGGCCTCGACCAGCCCGTCGGTCAAAAGCTTCCTGAGATCGCCGGCAGCCTTGCGCTGCATGCGGGCGGGGATCTCTTCCGAGCGAAGTTCTAGAAGCAGGTCGGGCATCGAAGGAACTCATGGACAAAAATAGCCGCCGCTTCGCGGCGACCTCCCCATCAAGGGGAGGTAAGCGGGGGCATAGCAACTCGGCTGACCGCTGTCACCCTTCCCAGCACGATCAAGGCGTCCAACGGCGAATTCCGAAAAACTTCAGCCGCCTGTCGGACACGCGCCGGTCCGCCCGTCCTTGGATCAAAGATTTCCCTGAACCGAACGCAGCGCTGAAGCGACCAACGCTCAGGCAGAGAGCTATTGGCTGAACGACCATGACAACGGCATCGACATTCCTGCAGATCCTCGCGCTCAGCGCCTGCTTCACGGCGCAAGTTCATGGCACGTTCTCGATGCCCGGCGTCAGGCAGGCGCTGCGGACAATAGCCGGTGCAAGCGGCCAAGGCACGTTGCCAATCAGCGCCCCTGCCGAAATCGCCTGGAGCTAAGCCGCCAAGCCGCCCGCCTGCGTCAGCAAAAACGCCTCGCCGCAGGCCTTGGCCAGATTGCGAACGCGCAGGATGTAACTCTGGCGCTCGGTGACCGAAATGACGCCGCGTGCGTCGAGCAGATTGAAGACGTGGCTGGCCTTGATGCACTGGTCGTAGGCGGGGAATACAAGGCGGTGGTATCCCTCCCCCTTGAGCGGAAGGTGGCCAGACAAGGTCTGGCCGGGAGGGGTCGCCCGTGCAGTGCTCGACGTTTTACTTGTGGTGCCTTCTGAGGTGACCCCCTCGACCCGCTTCGCGGGCATCTCCCCCTCAAGGGGGGAGACAGGCGCGCCGGCTTCGAGCAGCGCCTTGCACTCGGCTTCGGCGTCCTCGAAATGCCTGAGCAGCATTGCGGTGTTGGCAAATTCGAAATTATGGCGCGAATATTCCTGCTCGGCCTGCAGGAAGACGTCGCCATAGGTCACCTTGTCGGCGCCTTCGCGGCCGTTGAAGTTGAGGTCGTAGACATTGTCGACGCCCTGCACATACATGGCCAGCCGTTCCAGCCCGTAAGTGAGCTCGCCCGCCACCGGGGAGCATTCGATGCCGCAGACCTGCTGGAAATAGGTGAACTGCGAGACCTCCATGCCGTCGCACCAGCACTCCCAGCCCAGCCCCCAGGCGCCCAGCGTCGGGCTTTCCCAGTCGTCCTCGACGAAGCGGATGTCATGCAGCAGCGGATCGATGCCGATCGCGGCCAGCGAGCCGAGATAAAGCTCCTGCAGATTGGGCGGATTGGGCTTCAGGATCACCTGGTATTGGTAATAGTGCTGCAGCCGGTTCGGGTTCTCGCCATAGCGGCCGTCCTTGGGGCGGCGCGAGGGCTGGACATAGGCCGCGTTCCAGCGTTTTGGGCCGAGCGCGCGCAATGTCGTTGCCGGATGGAATGTGCCGGCGCCGACTTCCATGTCGTAAGGCTGGAGGACGACGCAGCCATAGTCCGCCCAATAATTATGCAACGTCAGGATCAGCCCCTGGAACGAGCGGCTGGGGTGCATGTGGGCAGGAATGGTCACGGCGGCCTCGGCGGGAAAGGCGGGATGCCGGCACGTCCTAGATGCCTGGCCAGCAAGCGTCAAGGCAGAGGGGGTCAGGCCTTTGAAGGTGTTCCCTTCTCCCCTTGTGGGAGAAGGTGGCCGAGCGAAGCTCGGTCGGATGAGGGGTGTTCCAGCTTGGCACCGACGGCAATCCGTCCGACACCCCTCAACCGTCTCGGCGCTGCGCGCCGATCCACCTTCTCCCACAAGGGGAGAAGGAAATAAGGGTCACCCCTTAGGGGCGGGCGCCGGCAAGGGCTTTACGTTCGGGGTTTCCTGCGCCGTGTTGGATTCGATCGGCGGCAGGCCTTTCATCAGCTTTTGCTGCAAGGCGGCAAGCACATCCGGGTCCGGCTTCAGGTCGCGGGCCTGGTTCCACTGGAAGGTGGCTTCCAGCTTGCGGCCGACGCGCCAGTAAGCGTCGCCGAGGTGATCGTTGAGCACCGGATCCTCCGGCTTCAACGAAACGGCGCGTTCCATTTCGCGCACTGCATCGTCGAACTGGCCAAGGCGGTAATAGGCCCAGCCCAGCGAATCGACGATGTAGCCGTCGCTCGGCCTCAGGTCGACGGCCTTCTGGATCATCGCGAGGCCTTCCTTGAGGTTCATGTTCTTGTCGACCCAGGAATAGCCGAGATAGTTCAGAACCTGCGGCTGGTCGGGGTAGAGCTCCAGCGCCTTGCGGAAATTCGGCTCGGCCTTCGGCCATTCCTTCAGCCGCTCATAGGCGATGCCGCGCTGGTAGAAGATGTTCCAGTTGGCGGCGGTCGGCGTCTTCAGCACCTCGACCGCCTTGTCGTAAAGATTGGCGGCGGAGCGGAAATCCTCCTTCGAGGAATAGACGCCGCCGAGCGCCAGATAGGCGCGCATGTCGTCTGGATGCGCATCGACGATGGCCTTGAGGTGAGTGATCGCCTCGTCGTTGCGGTCGAGATCGGCAAGGTTGAGGCCAAGCTGCAGGTCCGAAAGCTGCTTCAGCGGCGAGCCGGCGGGAATGCGGCGATAGAGCGCGATGGCGCCCTCGCCGTCTTTCAACTGCTCGGCAACGGCGGCAAGCTGAACGAGCGCCGCGTCGTTGTCGGGCCGCAGCGCCAGGGCATATTGCAGATAAAGCCGCACGAACGGCTCGCCGCCGCCGCGGTTGAGCGCGGTGGCGAGATCGAGCAGGATTTCCGAGGCGCCGTCCGACGGACCGGCAACGAAGGGCTCGATCTTTTCGCCCTTGTTGATCTTGTCGCGAAGGGCTGCAATCTCGACCTTGCCGGGCGCAAACGCCTCGGCCTTGTCGAGCACCGACAGCGCCTTGGCCTTGTCGCCTTTGCGGGCGAGGAAAGAGGCGTAGGCCTGCGCGTTGCGCATCCATGTTTCGGGGGCCGCACCGCCGGCGGCCGTGTCCTGCACGGTGGCGGTGTAGAGCGCATCCGCCCTGTCGGGCAGGCCGGAGGCGTCGGCAATCAAGGCGCGGTGGAAGGACTTGAACAGGCTGAACCAGTCGGGGCCTTGCAGCTTGTCGATGGAAGCCATGGCCTCGCCGGCGTCACCCGCACCCTGCTTGGCCCAGCCGGTCATGACGCCGGAGATCAGCCGGTCGAGATCGGATTCGAGCGACAGCTTGAGCCAGTATTCGGCCTTGGAGAAATCCTTCTTGTGGAAGGAATCGATGGCCAGCGCCAGGCGCGAGAAGCGCTCGACATCGGGAACCGCCTTGAGCTTGTCGGCATAGACCAGGGATTCGTCGAAGCGCCCCTGCGCGATCAGCGACAGCATCAGGCTCTGCTGCAGTCCCGTATCGTTCGGATCGAACGCAAGCGCCTGCTTGTAATAGGAAATGGCGCTGTCGAGGTCGTTGTCGCCGTCGGCAATCCTGGCGGCAAGATAGGCCCCCGAGAAGGATGTGATCCTGACCGGCTCGGCGGTCTGTTTGGCATGCGCCGGCAAAGCCGAGATCGCCATGCCCGTCGCGATTGCCAGCCCCGTCAGCCAGCGCGCATATCCTTGCCGCATCATATCCCTTTCAGCCAAACGCCATCTCCGCGTCAGCGGGATCGCCGTAGACTCGATCTTTACAGGTAAAGCATGGCCTTTTTGGGGTCGTGCTTCAACCCGGCCCGAATTCACAATCGGGTCAAGCAATTAATAAACCATGCCGAAAGGGCCTGAACTGCGACTCTTGACCGCGTGGCGTCCGCTTTGGCGCTGCCTGCACGGCGCTATTTCCCGACGCCGTAAGCGATCCATAATGGCCAGCGGTTGAAAGCTTCCGCCATGCAACTTTGCGTGGCAGGATGTGCCCTCAGTTCTTGCCTCGCCAGCCGTCAGGGGGTGCCGATGCTGGAAATGCCGCGAAACGAAGAAGCCTTCGCCATCGTCGACCGTATCTATGAAGCCGCATTCGCAGCCGAGCTGTGGCCGGATGCCTTGGAAGCGACCAGTGCGATCACGCGCTCGGCAAGCGGCTCGATTTTCATGATCAGCGATCATTCCCCGCTTCGCGCCATCGGCGAGGCGCAGGCCGAGCCCTTGATCGACGCTTTCATGGCAGATTGGAAATTTTCCGAGAGCGTGCAGCGCATGTGCAGCACTCAGCCGGCAAGCTTTGTGCGGGTCGACGACATCATGACCGGCGATGAGATCGAGCGGGACCCGATCTACGCATGGGCAAGAAATTTCGGCGTCGGATCGCCCGTCTGTACGTCGATTCCCATGCCGAGCGGGGAGCTTGTGCTGTTCGTCTTCCAGCGCTGGCTGAAGGACGGCAAGTACGATCAAGCCGCGATCGACCTGCTGAACGGACTGCGTCCGCATCTGGCGCGGGCCGGCCTTGTCGCCGGGCGGCTCGGTCTGGAGCGGGCCAGGACCGCCGTGTCCATTCTGAGCGAGATCGAGCTGCCAGCGGCAGTCATGAGCAGATCGGGCCGCGTGCTGACGGTCAACCGCCTGCTGGAAGATATGAAGGACGTCTTCATCCCCCAGGCCGGCGGCGGCATGGTGCTTGCGGACCTGTCTGCAAACGCGCTTTTCCAGCAAGCCATCATGCACAACGCCGACCATCGCGTTGTGCGGTCCATCCCTGTCCCAGCCGTCGAGGGGCGGCCTGCGCTGATCGTTCACCTTTTGCCGTTGCGCCGTGCCGCACATGACATCTTTTCGGGCGCGGATATCCTTGTCGCGGCAACTGCCGTCAGCATCAGCGCGACGGTGCCGTCGCCCGATATCCTTTCGGGCCTGTTCGACTTGACGCCGGCGGAAGCCCGGCTCGCCGTCGTGCTTGCCTCAGGCCGTTCCGTACAGGAAGCCGCCTTCGAAATCGGCATCGCCGTCAAATCGGCCCGTACTTATCTCGAGCGAATTTTTCGGAAAACCGGAACCAGTCGCCAAAGCCAGCTCGTGGCGCTGCTGACGAGCGCGCGGCCGTTTTCGTGATTTCGGTCAGTCAACCGGCCCGACGTTGCAAGATTGCAACAGCCAGGACTGAAAACGCTGCAAGAACAGGGGGAATGCCGCGAAGTGTAGGCATTTGCCGACTGTCCGGCCGTTGCCGGCTTCATGCATGGTCCATCTCATCGGGAGCTTTGCGATCGGCCGGCGCCGTTCTGGAAAGAAGGGGATAATTCGATGAAGAGCCGTGTTGTAGAAGGCTTTGAGTGGTCGGCTGCATTGGGGGCTGCCGGCATCCTGATGTCGTCCCGCGTGCCGGTTCGCGGGGCCGGAGCTTTGGTGATAGCCGCGGCAGCCGGCCTGGTGGCCCTCGCGCCGACTCCGGCGGCTGCGTTTGTGTGTGAAGATATAAATTATGGCGCAGATGGCGCCGGGGCTTCGCCCACCGGTATGGCATGCGGAACTATCGCCCAAGCTGCGGGCGGATCCTCGACGGCGGTCGGCGGTAGAGCCGTTTCTGATGGAGACCTCAGTACCGCTCTTGGCGATGATGCGTGGGCCGGGGGAATCTCGGGTCCCATCAACCATAACAATGCAAGCACGACGGCTATCGGCGCCCGTGCTCAGGCTGGTGCGGGAGGCCCTAACCAGGCCAACGCTACCGCTCTTGGCGCCTCGGCCAAGGCGAATGCGGTGAATGCCACCGCCCTCGGCACCGGTGCGACGGCCAATTTTGCCGATTCAGTCGCCGTAGGCCAAGGTGTGACCACGACACGCGCCAATCAGGTGGCTATCGGCAACAGCAGCGCCACCTACACTCTGTCGGGCATCAACAGCGCAGCCAGCAGGGAGGCCCAGAGCGGACCGAAATACCTGGTGACGTCCGACGCCGCGGGCAATCTGGCGACCGCTTCCGTGAACATCGACGAACTCGAAGGACTGGCCGACGACGTTGCAGCCCATACCACCCAGATCGCCTCGCTCAACACCACGGTAAGCAGCCACACCATGCAGCTTGCCGATCACGAGACGCGCATTGTCAACAACACCAACCAGATCAACGCGCTCAACACGACGGTCGGCGATCATACGATCCAGCTTGCCGATCACGAGGCGCGTATCACCAACAATACCAACACGCTCAACCTGCACACCGCGCAGATTTTCAGCCTCGACAGTCGCACCACGATCAACGAGGCTAACATCGCCCTGCTCGACGGCCGCGTCAGCGCGCTGGAGGGCGGGTTGCAGAACCTTGGCGAGCAGGTCAGCGAAAACCGCTCGGAAGCCCGCGCCGGAACGGCGCTTGCGCTGGCGACGGCGGGATTGCGTTACGACGACAGGCCCGGCAAATTGTCGCTGGCCGGCGGCTTTGGCCATTTCAAGGGCCAGTCGGGCCTGGCGCTCGGCCTCGGCTATAGCACGAGCCTGGATTTCCGCCTCAACGCCGCCGTGTCGGCCTCCACCAACCGTGGCGATGTCGGCGTCAGCGTCGGCGCATCGTGGACACTCAACTGATGCAGCGGGCATGACCTCAATCTTGCCGGGATCGGTGCGGCCGACGGGCAGAATGTTGCTGGCCGCCTTGGTGCTGACGGCAGCCGTTCCGCAGCTTGTCCAGCCTGCCCTGGCGCAAACGTCGAAAACCCAGAAATCGGCCAAGCCGCAGGCGCCGAAGCCGGCCAACATCGACCGCAACGGCGTGCTGATCCTGGTGCGCGGCTCGCTGCTGGCGCTCGACCATGCCAACAAGACAGGGAATTACACGGTGCTGCGCGATCTCGGCGCGCCGGGCTTCCAGACCAACAATGCGGCCAAGCTTGCCGAGATCTTCGCCGGCCACCGCAATGACGGCATCGACCTCGGCGGCGTCGCGGTGCTTGAGCCGCAATTGACGCTGCTGCCGCAGATCGAGCCCAACGGCATGTTGCATATGGCCGGTTTCTTTCCCTCGGTGCCGATGCAGGTCAATTTCGAGCTGTTGTTTGCGCCGGTCGAACGGCAATGGAAGGTGTTCGGCATCTCGGTCGCGCTCAGCAAGGCCGGCCCCGAGGCGCCGGCAACCGAGCCGGAACCGCCGAAAGCTGTCGCTGCCGAACCACCCGAGCCGCCGACGGCGGCGGTCAATCCCAAGAAAGCCGCCGAGAAATCCGGCAAGTGAGGGCCAAGCGTCACGGCCCTGAAACTCAGGACGTTTGCGAAAGGCTTGCGTCGAGCGCCTGCATGGCGACGGTGACAAGATCGTGCAGCCGCTTTTTCGGCACGCCGTCGCGTGCCTGCACCGAAAGGCCGTGCATCAGCGTGGCGTAATAATCCCCCAACGTCTCGGCATCGGTGTCCGGCTTCAATTCGCCATCGCGCACCGCCTGCTTCAACCGCTCGACGATCGATGCGGTAAGCGCCAGCCGATGCTCCACCAGCCATTGCAGCACGGCGTCATTTTCGACGGCGCAATTGGTCGCGGCCGTCACCACCATGCAGCCCTGCGGCTGCCCCGGCCGCGTATAGATTTCGACGGCGTCGCGAAGCATGCGCTCGATGACGCGCCGGACATTTGGTTCTTCCTGCAGTGCGCGTGTGGCGAAGCCGCCCTCATTGGCCTCGTAAAGTGCCACCGCTTCGCGAAACAGATCCTCCTTCGAGCCGAAGGCGGCATAGATGCGCGCCGATGCGAGACCAAGCGCCGATACGAGATCGGCCATCGAGGTGCCCTCGTAGCCGCGTCTCCAGAAAGCGTCGCGGGCTTTCTCCAGCGCCTGGTCGCGGTCGAACTCCCTTGGCCTTCCCGCCATGGCGGTCTCCAATTTTTGTCGATCAACAAATAATCCGCTTGACTTCGGATTGCAAATCTCAATTCTTTGTCGATCATTAAATAATTGTCGACAAGGAGACCGGCATGAGTTCACTGGATCAAGGCGCGCCGCTCGGGGCGATAACGCAGGGAGCAAGCAGGGCGAAACATGGCGCAACGCTGGCGCTGCTCGCCTTCGCGCAGCTCATCATCTCGCTCGACCTCAACATAGTCTTCGTGGCGTTGCCGGAGATCGGCGCCGGCCTCGGATTTTCAGGCCAGACCCTGCAGTGGGTGGTCAGCGCCTACACCGTCTTCACCGGCGGCTTCCTGCTGTTCGGCGGCCGGGCCGCCGACCTGATCGGCCAGCGCCGCGTCTTCATCTTCGCGCTCTGGCTCTACGCGCTCTCATCTCTGGTCGGCGGCCTCGCCTGGTCGCCGGAAATCATCATCGCGGCCCGCGCCGTGCAAGGCATCGGCGCCGCGTTCCTGTTTCCTGCGACGTTGTCGCTGATCAACCGCCTGTTCGCCGAGGGACCGGAACGCAACCGGGCGCTCGCCGTCTGGGGAGGCGCGGGCGCCAGCGGCCTGACGCTCGGTTCGCTTGCCGGCGGGTTTCTGACCAGCGCCTTCGGCTGGCCGTCGGTCTTCTACGTCAACGTGCTGTTGGCCGGGATCGCCATCATCGCGGCTTTCGCCATCATCCCGCGCGATCGCAAGCGGCACGAGCAGTGCAGCTTCGATCTGCCGGGCGCGCTGACCGTCACCGCCGGCGCGACGCTGCTTGTCTTCACCCTGGTTCAGGGGCCCGAATATGGCTGGGGCTCTGGCGCAATCATCGTCAGCGCAGCACTGGCGGCATTTTTCCTGATCGCCTTCACCGTGATCGAGGCCAACAGCGCCGACCCGCTGATGCCGCTGCGCGTGTTCCACAACCGCAGCCTCGTCGCCGGCATGACGATAACCTTCCTCTACATGGCTACTTTCGGCGCGCTGCCCTACTTCCTCACCGTGCTGCTGCAGAACGTGCACGGCTTCACTGCCTTGCAGACGGGCCTCGCCTTTCTCGTGCCGTCGGTCGCCATCGCCACCGGCACGCAACTCGGCGAGCGTCTGGCAACGCGCTTTTCGACGCGCAGCACCCTGGTCGGCGGCATGATCGTCGGCGCGGTCGGCACAGCATTGATGGTATCAGGCGCGACTGCCGACAGCAGCTATCTGCCCCTCGTACCCGGCCTGATCGTCTCCGGCGTCGGACAAGGCATCGTCTGGACCGCAATGTGGATTGCCGCCGCTTCCGGCGTTGCCCATGACCAGCAAGGCGTCGCCTCGGGGATGGCTTCGACGACGCTCAATGTCGGCAACGCATCCAGGTTGCCTTCCGGCTCGCGGCGGCGGGCATCGTCGTCAGTTTGCTGGCAGCAATAGTGCTTCCGGCAAAGGCTCGATGAGAACAGGCGGCGTCCCGGCCTCGCGCCGCGACGCCTGTCAATTCACCCGGCTGATGCAGAAATCGATGACGTCGATCAGTGCAGACTTCTGCGGCGTCGCCTCGAGCGGCGCCAGCGCGTCGCGGGCTATCTCGCCGAAATGGCGGGCGCGCCCGATGGTGTCGGCAATCGCCCCGTGGCGGAGCATCAGGCCGATGGCCTTTTCCAGCCCGGCATCGTCGGCGGCATTGTCCTCGATGGCGCGTTTCCAGAAGCTGCGCTCGGCCTTGGTGCCGCGCCGATAGGCGAGGATCACCGGCAGCGTCACCTTGCCCTCGCGGAAATCGTCGCCGACATTCTTGCCGAGATCCTTGCTGGTGCCGCCGTAATCCAGCGCGTCATCGATCAGCTGGAAGGCAAGGCCGAGATTCATGCCGTAGGAGCGGAGTGCTGCGCGATCATTGCGCGTCGCCTGGGCGATGACCGGGCCGACCTCGGCGGCAGCGGAGAACAGCGCCGCGGTCTTGGCCTTGATCACCGCGAAATGCTCGTCCTCGGTGGTCTCGAGGTTTTTGGCGGCGGCAAGCTGCATCACCTCGCCTTCGGCGATGACCGAAGCGGCGCTGGACAGGATGTCGAGCGCTTCCAGCGAGGCGACATCGACCATCATGCGAAAGGCCTGGCCGAGCAGGAAATCGCCGACCAGAACACTGGCCTGGTTGCCCCAGATCATACGCGCCGTCTTCTTGCCGCGCCGCATGCCGCTTTCGTCGACGACGTCGTCGTGGAGAAGTGTCGCGGTATGCATGAATTCGACCGATGTGGCGAGCTTGACATGGCCGTCGCCGGAATAGCCGAACATCTGGGCGGCGGCGAGCGTCAGCATCGGCCGCAGCCGTTTGCCGCCCGACGAGATCAGATGGTTGGCAATCTCCGGGATCATCTCGACATCGGAGCCGGCCTTCGACAGGATCAATTTGTTGACGCGCCCCATGTCGGCCGCGGTCAGGTCGATGAGGTCCTTTATCGAGGCGGCTTCGCGCTTCCCGTTTTCAATGTTGAGAACGACACCCACGGCAAAACTCCCAACCTCGATATGCACGACGGCAACATGGTCCCTGGACAGACTCTAGGGTGTCACCCACTGCTGCGGCAAGAGGCGAATTGGCGCGCCGGCTCTGGTACATGATCACGCCTACGTTTACATCAACACCGCAAACTGCGAGTTTAGGGCCATGATCTATCGATATGATCGAAATGGTGTGAGGCCATCTGTCCGGATACGCGGAGCGAAGGCGCAGGAAGCCATTCGGCTTTCAAGTCCTTCGCGACAAAGTAGCCGGGCAGATGGACCACATCCTCCGGACGCCGAAACGGCTGCAAGCTGCGTCGTCGAACCGCTCGGCCGGGGGAAAGACCCCGACCTTCACGCTTCTCCTCGCATCTTCTTGCCGTTTCAGGCGCCATTTCGACCATATCGATAGATCATGGCCCTAATCCGATGATAGAGCTCATCCGCACCAACGACGCCGTCATCATTTCGTTTGTCGAATCGCTGATGCGCGATGCCGGCATCGGCTGTTTCGTCGCCGACCAGAACATGAGCGTCCTCGACGGCTCGATCGGCATCCTGCCCCGCCGTGTCATGGTGGACGCCGACAAGGCCGATGCGGCGCGGCGCATCCTGACGGATGCCGGCATCGCCAACGAGATCCGCCAAAAATAATGTCCGCGTCGCCCGCTGCCCTTGTCCCGGACATGCCGGCTCATACGGTCGATGCCTTTCATCGCGGTCGCTTCTGGCTGGTGCAGCCGAGAAAGGCGGGCCACCGCGCCGGCATGGATGCGATGATGCTGGCGGCTGCCGTGCCGTCCTCCTTCGCCGGGCGGCTTGCCGATTTTGGCGCGGGCGCTGGTGCGGCCGGCCTGGCGGTCCTGTCGCGCTGCCCCGGTGCCGCGGCCGTGCTCATCGAGCGTTCCCCGGAAATGGCGGCCTTCGCCACCACCACGCTTGCCCACCCCGGCAATGCGCATCTCAGCGACCGCGCCTCGGTGCTCGTCGCCGATGTCGCGCTGTCGGGCCGGGCGCGAACGGCCGCCGGACTTGAGGACAACAGCTTCGATTTCGTCATCATGAACCCGCCGTTCAATGCCGCCGAGGATCGCGCGACGCCCGATCCGCTGAGAAAGGCCGCGCATGTCTCGGAGGATGGGCTGTTCGACAGCTGGATCCGCAGCGCGGCCGCGGTGGTCAGGCCGGGCGGCGGGCTGGCCGTCATCGCCCGGCCGGAACAGCTCGGCGCCATCCTCGATGCCATCGCCGGCCGCTTCGGCGATGCCGAGATGCTGGCCGTCCATCCTCGCCCCGAAGCGGCGGCGATCCGCATCGTCGTCCGGGCAGCACTCGGCGCACGCGGCAAACTGTCGATCCAACCACCGCTGATGCTGCATGCCTATTCAGGCAATGGCCCTTCGGAGCGGGCAGAGCTGATCAATAACGGGCTGGCGTCGCTGTTCGGAGACTGATCCATTCTGATTGCCGGGGTGACGGCATTGCCGTTGGCCGGCGAATTCCTACATGCCTCAAGCAAATCGACCGGAGACCGCCCCCTCGTGAAACGCCTTTTCAACCGCCTGCTGCCGAAATCCTGGCGCTCCGCCGTCGTCACCATTCCGGTCATCCGGCTGCACGGCACCATCATGCCCGGCGGCGGCCAGTTCCGGCCGAGCCTGTCGCTCGCTTCCACCGCCGGCCTTCTCGAAAAGCTGTTTTCCTTCGACGCGCCGGCGGTCGCCATCTCGATCAACTCGCCAGGCGGCTCGCCGGTGCAGTCGCGGCTGATCTTCAGGCGCATCCGCGACCTGGCGAGCGAGAAGAACAAGAAGGTCCTGGTTTTCGTCGAGGACGTGGCGGCATCGGGCGGCTACATGATCGCGGTCGCCGGCGACGAGATCTTTGCCGACCCGTCCTCCATCGTCGGCTCGATCGGCGTGGTGTCGGCCTCGTTCGGCTTTCCGGAGCTGTTGAAGAAGATCGGCATCGAGCGCCGCGTCCACACCGCCGGCCAGAACAAGGCGGTGCTCGACCCGTTCAAGCCGGAAAAGAAGGAGGACGTCGAGCGCCTGAAGGCGCTGCAGCTGGAGGTCCACGAGACCTTCATCGACCTCGTCAAGGACAGGCGCGGCAGCAAGCTCAAGGACGATCCCGACCTGTTCACCGGCCTGTTCTGGACGGCCAAGAAGGGGGTTGACCTCGGGCTGGTCGATGCGCTCGGCGACATGCGCAGCGTGCTGAAGAGCCGTTTCGGGCCGAAAACCCAGCTCAAGCTGATCACCGCGCCGCGCGGCCTGTTCGGCCGCTTCGGCCTGTTCGGCTCGAGCTTTTCGGCGCCCGATATCGCCGCCGCCGCGGCAAGCGGCGTCATCGATGCGGCGGAAGAGCGCGCGCTGTGGGCGCGCTTCGGGCTTTGAAAAGCCGGTGAAAGCGTCTAGCATAAATCATCAACCGACCCGACCGGCGGCCTTGCCGGCCTTGCGAGGGAGGAGTTTGACATGCCGCAGATCATTTTCTTCGCCGTCGTCGGCATTGCCGCCTATTTCGGCTTCCGCTCCTTCGTCAGGGAAGCCGAGCGTGTGACCGCCAAGGTGCGGCGTACCGAAAAGCAGGCCGCCAACGGTACAATGGGAACATTGGTCAAGGACCCGAAGACCGGCGAATACCGTCTGGCCAAGGATTGACCGTCGTCCCCCTCGCGGCAGAGCCAGTGAACGCCGAGGCCAGTATCCGGGCGTCGCATGCGCACGCCAAGATAAATCTCGCGCTGCACGTCACCGGCCAGCGCGCCGACGGCTATCACACGATCGAAAGCCTGGCTGTGTTCACGCGCTTCGGCGACCGCATCGAGACGGAACTTGCCGACAGCGATGGGTTTTTTGTGTCCGGCAAATACGCCTCCGCGGTGCCGGTCGACGACAAAAATCTGGTGGTGAGAGCGCGCGATGCACTGCGGCGCGAGGCCGGTCCCCAGCACGCACCGGCTGCCGCCATCAGGCTCGAAAAGAACCTGCCGGTTGCGTCCGGTGTCGGCGGAGGGTCGAGCGATGCGGCGGCTGTACTGCGTGCCCTGGTCCAGACCTGGGGACTTGATGTCGGCGATGCCGAACTGGCGCGGATCGGCCTGTCGCTCGGCGCCGACGTGCCGATGTGCCTCGCCGCCAGACCGCTGATAGCCCGCGGCATCGGCGACGAGCTGACGCTCGTGCCGGGATTCCCGGCGCTGGGTCTGGTGCTCGTCAATCCCGGCACTGCCGTCTCGACGGCCGACGTGTTCGAAGCGCTTGGCCGCCGCGACAATGCGGGACTGCCGCCGCTGCCGCGCAACCTCGACTTCCACAGCATCCGCAACTGGCTGGAGATCACCCGCAATGATCTCGAGCCTGCGGCGCGCGCAATCCAGCCCGCGATCGGCAAGGCGCTTTCCGTGCTCAACAAGGCCGGAGCCGGTTTTGCCAGGATGTCCGGCTCCGGCGCCACCTGCTTCGGGCTGTTCGAGACCGGCAATGTGGCCAAGCGCGCGGCCGTCGATATTCGCAGCCGCCATCCCGACTGGTTTGTCGCGGCGACGCGAAGCGTGACATCGGAGGTTGATGCCCATGGCCAGGATTGACGAGAGCCGCCCCTTCGTTCCCGTGCACATCGCAGTACTGACCGTTTCCGATACGCGCAGCCTCGCCGACGACAAATCCGGGCAGACGCTGGCCGACCGCATTGCCGAGGCCGGCCATGTCCTGGCCGCCCGCGACATCGTCACCGACGACCGCGACAAGATCCGCGACAAGGTCCTGGGCTGGTCAAGGGACGAAGCGATTGATGTCGTCATCACCACCGGCGGCACCGGCTTCACCGGCCGCGACGTGACGCCGGAAGCGCTGGAGCCGATCTTCGAAAAGCGCATGGACGGCTTTTCCGAAGTGTTCCACCGCATCTCCTACGACAAGATCGGCACTTCGACGATCCAGAGCCGGGCAACCGGCGGCGTCGTCAACGCCACCTTGGTTTTCGTGCTGCCGGGCTCGCCCGGCGCCTGCAAGGACGCCTGGGACGGCATCTTGAAGCCGCAGCTCGACTATCGGCACATGCCCTGCAACTTCGTCGAGATCATGCCGCGGCTGGACGAGCATTTGCGGCGCGGCTGAGACGAACCGAAGTATCAGCCAAGCGACCTCGGTTTAGAGCCTTTCACGTTTTGATGGAAGCGTAGCCGGCGTTTGCGAAGTAGTTGTTGCATTCGGTTGCCTCGATCGTTTCAACGAGGTGGCCGATGTGGCGCCAA